>JAQZBU010000147.1 GCA_029237735.1 Ramlibacter sp.
CCTTGTTGATCGCGGAGAAGTGGATGCCGTGGTACGCGACCCCGGTCCACAACCACATGAGCGCCAGCCCGACGGTGACGAAGCGGCCCGAATGCCGCCTAGGGAGTGCAATCGCCGCCAGCATGGCGACCGCGAGCAGATACGCGACCAGCTGCGCGGGCCAGACGTTCTCGTTGTAATGGGCAAAGACCTCGATGAACTGGACGTGGGTAAAGGGCAGCATGGCGGGGCACCGGCGACCCGGTTAACGCTATGCCGCCGTTCCGGGCGCGTCCTTGACCGCGCTCAACCTTCCCAGCGCCTGCCTTATTGCGGCTCGATCTTCGCGTCCTTGATGGCCTTGGCCCACTTGGCCGTTTCCAGCTTGCTGCGCTGGGCCAGCGCCTCGGGCGTGCCGGGCTCGACAGCAAAGCCGATGGGCGCGAACTTCTCCTGGATGTCCTTGCTCTGGGCTGCGGCGTTCACCGCGGCATTGAGCTTCGCCACGATGTCGGGCGGCGTGCCGGCCGGCGCAAATACCGCGAAATAGGCGATCAGCTCGTAGTCCTTCAGCCCCAGCGCCTCGTTGACGCTGGGCAGTTCGGGCACAGCCGGCGAGCGTTTGGTGGATGTCACGGCCAGGCCGCGGACCTTGCCACCCTTGACCTGAGGCAACATCACGGCGAAGTCGGCCGTGAACATCATCACTTGCCCGCCGATCAGGTCCGTCATTGCTGCCGGGCCACTCTTGTACGGAACGTTCGTCATCTGGATGCCTGCCATGCCGGCCAGCATTTCGGAGGAAACCAATTGCGAAGTGCTGGCGCTGGCGAAAGTGACATGGCCCGGCTTGCTCTTGGCAAAATCCACGAACTCTTTCAAGGTCTTGGCCGGCACGTCGTTGTTGACGGCGACGATCAGTGGCACCGAGCCCATGTAGGCCACGGGCGCGAACGCGGTGTCCTGGTCGTACGGCAACTTCTTCATCAGGCTCTTGAGCGCTGCGTTGGTGCTGTTGGTGCCGATGAGGATGGTGTAGCCGTCCGGCGCCGCCTTGGCGACCGCGTCGGCGCCGAGCATGCCGTTCACGCCGGGCTTGTTGTCCACCACGATGGTCTGGCCTAGCGTCTCCGACATCTTGGCCGCGAAGGCACGCCCGATCTGGTCGGTCGCGCTGCCGGCTGCAAACGGCACCACCGCCTTGATGGGTTTGTTGGGATACGGCTGGGCCACGGCCAGCGAAGTGCCGAGCAGGGCGGCGGACAGGGCGGCAATCCAACGGAAAGCTGGGCGCATACGGAATCTCCTGATGGCGAAGCCCAGCGTCTTGCCGTGCGCATCCAGCGCCAGCGAGCGCGTGACGCCGCCGCCCAGCGCGTCGTTCATGACGAAGTGCACCGCGCCCAGTTGCGGCAGCAGATAGCGCTGCACCGGGCCGCGCACAACGTCCTGGTAATGCGCCCGCACCCTGTCGGCCGTCAGCACGCGCTCGAGCAGTGGGTAATCCTTCGGATCGCGCGCGATCACGCTGAGCGTGGCGCGGTTGCCCTTGTCGCCCGAACGGGCCAGTGCGATGTCGCGGATTTGCATGGCTACAGCTCCAGGATGCGGCAATCCGTATGGACGGCCTCGCGCGGAATCAGCGCGGATGCGGCAGCGACGACCTCGCGCACCGTCTGTGTCACCCCGCCGCCGCCGCCCGGCCCGTTGAGGTACAGCGCTTCCACCTCCTGCCCCACCAGTTCGGCCTGGGCGCGTGTGGGCGCGCGCAGCGCCAGGCGCACGCGCACTTCGTAGGGCTCGCGGTCCGCGCCCAGCGCGGGCCCATGCATCGCATTGACGCCGATCAGTTCGGCGCGATGCTCGAGTGCATGCAGGCCCAGCCGCTTGAGGCGCGCTTCAAGGATGTCCAGCGCCAGCTGGCCGCGCGCATGCGCGCCGGGCCCTGCATACGAGATCTGTCCCTCGCCGATGTAGCCCTCGCGGTAGCCCAGCGTGGCCTTGAGATGGGTGGGCCTGGCCTGGCCCGTGGCGCCCTCGACCGCGACGCGGTCGGCACCCATTTCGGTCAGGCGCACGCTGGAGAAATCCGCAACCACGTCGGGCTGCAGGTAGCGGGCTGGGTCTTCCAGCTCGTACAGCAACTGCGCCGTGCAGGTGAGGCGATCCACGCGGCCGCCGGTGCCGGCCAGCTTGGTGATCACGCAACTGCCGTCCTCCTGCACCTCGGCAAGCGGAAAGCCCACGTCGTGCAGCCGGGGCACATCGACGAAGCCCGGGTCGGCGATGTAGCCGCCGCTCACCTGGGCCGCGCATTCGAGCAGGTGCCCGACCACGATGCCCTGCCCCATGCGCCGCCAGTCGTCGGGCTTCCAGCCGAAGTGGTGCATCAGCGGCGCGAGAAAGAGCGCGGGATCGGCGACGCGCCCCGTCACGACGACATCCGCGCCGGATGCGAGCGCGGGCAGCAGCGCATCGGCCCCCAGATAGGCATTGGCCGAGATGAGCCTGCCATCCAGGCTGCGAACGGTTTCGTCGGAGTCCATCAGCGGAGCATCGTGCGCGAGCATCCACGGCAACACGTCATCGCCCGTCACGACAGCCACGCGAAGGCGGGGAAGTTTCATTTCGCGCCCCAGCTGCAGGATGGCCTCACCTGCCGCAAGGGGATTGGCCGCGCCCATGTTGGTGATGATCGTGACGCCTTGCCGCACGCAGGCCGGCAACACCGCATGCATGCGCTCGCGCAGCAGCGGATCGAAGCCCAGCTTCGGGTCGTTGGCCCGGCGCAACTGAGCCAGCGCTATCGTGCGCTCCGCCAGGCACTCGAACACCAGAGCATGAAGCTCGCCGCGCTCGGCGAGGTCTTGCGCCGGGTCGATCCTGTCGCCGGAATAGCCCGCGCCGGCGCCGATACGGAAGGGTTTCATGCATTGATTATTTCACTTGAATCTGCCGCAATGGTGTTTAGGATTCACCTGAAGGCTCGATCTGGAGGCTTTATGAACAGCTTCAACTTCAATTCCAGCCGTGGGTTCGGCGATCTGCGCACGACCGAAAGCTGGATGGAGATCGGCCTTGCTGTTGCGGCCGCGGCTTTTTCCGTGGCGATCTGGCTGGTAGACGGTTCGGGGCCCGCCATCCAGTTCGAAGGCGCGAAGCTTGTCACCTTTCCCACCGTCGTGGTCAGCGCGCCGCGCTGAGTAGCTTGCGGCTCAGCCTCAGGCTGAACCATGACGGCCGGCACACTGCGCCGCGTTCCTACAAAAGACTCCGCTATTCGCCCACGCTCGCGCTGCCGCGGCGGCCTATTCTCAATTAGCCGGCACCGAAGCTTTTCGGTCCCGCAACTTTCCAACCTTTTCTCCGAGAGGAAACGCAATGAAGACGATGAAAACCCTGGCCGCCAGCACGGTGGCCGCGATGGTGCTGGCAACGTTGACCGGCTGCGCCGGCATGACCCAGCGTGAAAAGAATGTCGCCGTAGGTGCGGGCGTCGGCGCTGTGGGCGGCTCTGTCCTCACCGGTGGCAGCGCACTGGGCACCCTGGGCGGCGCGGCCGTTGGCGGCGTTATCGGCAATGAAGTGAGCAAGGACAAGCGCTAACACGTCATGCCCCCTAGGCCAGGGCTCGAACCGCTTTGGCTCTCCGCGCGCGTCGCGATGCAATGCCTGTTGCTCGCGGCGTGCGCCGCTGTGTTTGCGCAGCCCAAAGGTGCTGCCCTGCCGCCGGTCACGGTGACGGCGCCGGCCACCGACCCGGTCGAGAAGTCGTATCGCCGGATGGTACGCGGGATGGACCTTTTTGATCGTCTGCGCCCCGCCATGGCGCCCAATGCCACGCTGCGCTTCAAGCTGCTGCCCAGGCGCCACAACACGGACATCGACCACATCCTGCTGGAGATTGTGGGCTCCAGCTTCGCCTATCCGGTGGACATCAACCCCGACCGCACCTTCACACTGCCGCGCGACGCGAAGGCACTGCGCGAAGACGCGGTGGTATCCCCCAACCGCAAGAAGATGACCATGACCTGGCGCACGGACATCCGCACGCCGGGACTGCCGCCGAACACCCGGCGCCTGGGCGACTTGCGGCTGGAGTGCCTGGTGGGCCTCGAATCGGGACTCGTGTCCAACACCAGCGTCCTCCTGCAAGGCCTCACAAGCCTTTTCTCCGACCCCAGGGCGTACTGCGAAAAAAAGGACACCCAATACCTGTTCTTCGCAGACCGGCCGCTCTTCGGCGTGAACCTGGTGGCCGGTACGCGCCGGGAGACGCTGCCGATCGACAAGCTGTACGCCGCGGCCAGTGATGACCCCGACCTGAAGAACGACCTGCCGTTCTGTGATTGCGAGGTGCTGGTGGACCGTACCTATTTCCTTCCGCTGGGCGACCGCAGCTGGCCCGACGACACGCGCGTCGAATTCGAATACATGGACGACGCGGGATGAAAGCGATGACCGCCTGCGTCCTCATGGCGCTCCTGGGCGGCTGCGCCCAAACGGGCGCCCTGCGCGAGGACGCGCCGGGCTTCATCCAGTCGCGAGGCACCACGCCGCAAGGCGCTCGCGACACCATCAACATCGGCCGCAGCACCAAGGCCGAAGTCGCAGCCGCCCTGGGCAAGGCCACCGTCATCCCCTTCGACAGCGGTTATGAAGTCTGGGTGTATCGCTGGCGCGGCGCGCAGGCGACGACGCGCTCCGCGACCGAGCTGGTTGTGCTGTTCGAGCCCTCCGGAGTCGTGAAGAAAACGCGCCTGCGCCCCGGCTACGAGAACTAGCAGGATCAGCGCAACATCGCCCACAGCCCGCCACTGGCCGCGAGCATGACGGCCAGCGCCGTCGATGCGATCAGGGCGGTCGCGGGCGCATACACCCCATGCGCGAGCTGACGGCGGCGGCGCATGGCAGCGACCGCGATCGCGACCGCCGCAATGCCGACCAGCGCGCCGAGTGCCAGCAGGGCCCGGTCGCCGGTTTGCAGGCCGGCGCGCAGCACGAGCAACGCATTGATCGCCAGCGCCAGCGTCGTGCGGTTCCATGCCAGCGCGGTGCGCTGGGGCTGCAGCCCCGGGTCCGCCGATTGCATCAGGCAAAGAGGAGTAGACCAGCGGTGATCAGCGACAGCACCACGATCGCCGATGCGAGCACCAGGATCAGCCACGACGGCGGCAAGGGCCGGGCATGGCGCATCGCGATCTCGATGCCGCGCCAGCGCAGGAAGGCTCCGCCGCCGAGCAGGGCCGCCACGCAGGCCAGGCCGATGCTCAGCCCCAGCATCATCCAGCGCGGCTGTATCTTCAGCGCGAACTCGTGCAGCAGGATGCCGCCGGCCAGAAGGGCGAGGGCCGTGCGGATCCAGGCGAGGAACGTGCGCTCGTTGGCCAGCGAAAACCGGTAGTCGGGCTCCTGTCCCTGGGTGCGCCAGTGCTGATCGCCCTCCTTCATTGCTTGTTGGGATTGAGCAGGTACTTGGTACCGGTCGCGCGTTTTCCGTACACGGCGATCTCTGCGGGCTGCAATGCCTGTACCAAGGAGATTTCCTTGGTGTAATGGCTGGCGAAGGTGGTCTTCAGCTCGGACACCACCCGCTGCCGCAAGGCTTGCGCGGTATGCGGGCCGATGCGCTGCAGGAACGGGAACAGCAGCCATCCGCCCATGCCCCAGGTCATGCCAAAGTTGCGGTTGAACTCGGTCGGGCCCGTATCCAGCCCGCCATAGATGTACACCTGCTTGTGAGTGGTCGAGCCGTAGCGGCTGTATTCCGTGGCCGTGCGGCTGAGCGCTGCCTCCATGCACGAGAGGATCTGCCCGGCCAGCTTGCCGCCGCCGGTTGCGTCGAATGCGATCGTGGCGCCGGTGGCCACCAGCGCCTGCGTCAGGTCTTCCATGAAGGTGGGCGACGACGTGTCGCACACGTGCGCGGCGCCTTGCGACTTGAGCAGCGCCGCCTGGTCGGGCTTGCGTACGATGTTCACGAGGCCGATGCCGTCCTTCAAGCAGATCCGATTGAGCATCTGCCCAAGGTTGGACGCTGCCGCCGTGTGCACCAGCGCCTTGTGCCCTTCCCGCTTCATCGTCTCCACCATACCCAGGGCCGTGAGTGGGTTGACGAAGCACGACGCGCCTTCTGCAGGCGGTGCCCCATCCGGCAGCACGAGGCATTGGTCCTCCTTCACGCAGCGATACTGCGAATACATCGCGCCGCCCAGCACAGCCACCGTCTTGCCGAGCAGGGCCTGCGCAGCGGCCGATTCGCCGGCCGCGACAACGACACCCGCCCCTTCGTTGCCCACCGGCATCGGCTGGCCCACGCGGCCCGCCATACCCTTCATGGCCGCCGGCGGAATTTGCATCGCCACCACCGGCTGCATTGCCGTGCCCGACAGCGTGGCTGTGCCGATATCGGCCGCCCCGAACAGCAAACCGATATCGGAAGGATTGAGCGGTGAGGCCTCCACGCGCACCACCACTTCATCGGCCCTCGGTTGCGGCGTGGGAACCATCACCAGGGAAATTTCAAGCTGGCCTTCCGGCTTGACGAGCGAGCGAAGCTGAAGCCCTTCGGTATGTGCCATTGAATTGCTCCTGGAGGTGAAGGGCGATTATGGTCAGAACTTCGTGTACCCGCCGTCGATGAGGAACTGCTCGCCGGTGGCATAGGCCGAGGCGTCGCTTGCGAGGTACACCGCAATGCCGCCGAAGTCGTCGATCTCGCCCCAGCGGCGCGCGGGGATGCGCGGCAACACCGCGTCGGCGAATTTCGGGTTGTGCACCGACTTGTCCGTCATGTCGGTGACGATCCATCCGGGCAGGATGGAGTTGACGCGGATCTTGTGACGCGCGAGTTCCACCGCCAGCGCGCGCACGAACGCCGTTACCGCGCCCTTGGAGGCGCCGTAATGACTGTTGCGCGCGGCGCCTTCCACGGCGGCGGTGCTTGCCGTGGCCACCAGCGATCCGCCCTCCCCGTGCTCGGCCATGTGGCGCGCCGCCGCGCGGAAGGTGAGGAACACGCCCTCGACGTTGACGCGCTGAACTCGTCGGAATTCCTCCAGGCTCATCTCGGTCAGCACGCAGCCCTTGCTCGAGACGCCCGCGTTGGCAAAGCAGGCGTGGACGCGGCCCAGCGCCGCGATGGACGCCGCGAAGGCTGTTCCCACCTGCGACTCGTCGGCCACGTCGCAGACGAATGCGTGCACCCGCGATGCGTCGCCGCACTCCGTCGCCAGCTGCGCCTTCGCGGCCTCCGTCTTGCCGGGGTTGGAGCCCCAGATCGCAACTGTCGCGCCGGACGCCAACAGCGCGCGCGCCATGCCAAGCCCGATGCCGCCGTTGCCGCCGGTGACGACGACGCCGCGTCCGCTGAGATCGAAGGGGGTGTACATGGTGTCTCCTTGATTGAGCTTCGGATATTAGGCAAAGCTGAACGGCCGGGCTGTCGCCCAAGAGGCTTGCGCGACGTTGCGGTGAAGGAATCGTCCTACGCCGGGATGGGGCGAAGCGCGCTGGGCAAACCCGGCCGTGCCACCCATGCTGCCTTGATCCCACCCCCAGGAGAAAAGCAATGCCTGCCACGCAAAAGCCGCAGAGTGAACCCATGGATGAGCCAGTCGCCGAAGACCTGGTGCCGCCGATACCCGACGAGGACGGCCCGCACGATGTGCCGGACGAGATGGTGATCGAGAAGACCTTGCCCGAGCTCCCTCGCGGCGAAAAGAAGGAGTGGTGAGCTATTCAGCCCTGTAAATGCGCACGGGCTGCGCGCGTGCTCGCAATTGCCCGCACCCCGCATCGACATCCTGGCCCGCCGAGTTGCGCAACTTGGTAAGCACGCCCCTCGAATGCAGCTCGCGGGCCATTGCGACGGCCTTGTCCCACGCCGGCCTGCGGAAAGGCAGGTCAGGCACGGTGTTGTAGGGGATCATGTTGAGGATGGCGTACCGGCCTTTGAGCAAGCGCACCAGCCCCACCATCTCCTCGGCCGTGTCGTTGACACCATCCAGCAGCGTCCACTGCACCTGCATCGGATAGCCGGTTTCGCGCGCGTAGCGGTCGCCCGCCTCCACCAGGTCGGCCGGTGGTATGCGCGGCGCGCGTGGCAATAGCTCAGCCCGCAGGTCATCGCGCGTGCTGTGCAGCGACAGTGCCAGCGCGGGCTTGACCGGCCCATGCGGCAACCGCTCGAACACACGCTCGTCTCCCACCGTGGAGAACACCAGGCTCTTGTGTCCGATGTTGCCGGCCGTACCCAGGAACTCGATGGCCTCCATCACGTTGGCAAGGTTGTGCGCAGGCTCGCCCATACCCATGAACACCACTTTCTTCACCGGTCGCAAGGTGCGGGCCAGCGCGACCTGCGCGACGATCTCGGCGCTGCCGATCTGCCGCAGCAGGCCGTCACGCCCCGTCATGCAGAACCTGCACCCCACCGCGCAGCCGATCTGCGTGGACACGCACAAGCCATCACGCGCAAGCAGCACCGATTCGCAGGTCTGTCCATCGGCCAGTTGAACGAGCAGGCGATGCGAACCATCCTGGGAAGGATGCCGCGAGGCGATGCGGGCGATACCTTGCAGCGCGTCCATGATTTCGGGCAGGGCCTCGCGCAGTTGCCTGGGCAAGAAATCTTCGATGTCGCGAGGGCCGCTGTCCTGCGGCAGCGCCTGCACCCACAGGCGCAGGACCCGCTGTTCGTGGGAAGGCCCGGCGCCGGCAGCACGCAGGCGGTCGCGAAGGAGGCTGATGGTTGTCACGGACCTAGCTTACCGCGGAGCGACACAGGTCCGGCGCAGGCGCAACGCATCGCTTCATACTGTACTCAGGGGTGTATATAAAAACCGTGCTCCACCGGTGGGCGCTCGCGAGCGGGTTTCACGGGTTTTACAGGGGCACAGCCAGCCAGGCGCATGAAAAAAATGTACTTTGCGGCGCATGGCCTCCGGCCTGTTCGTGCGGCGCAAAGGCCATACTCCATGGTGTATGTGAGAACTTTTCTTCGCGTTTCGGGCATGCGCTGCTGAACCGCGGCGGCGGGGGTGCATGAAACAAATGTACTTCGCGAGGCATGCCGCCGCCTGCGCGAGGGGTCCGAGAGCACGCCACGGCCTTGATTCCAAAGGCGAATTCGGCGCTGCGGCGGTGTGGCACGAGCCATGCTTGAAGAGGAGGCACACAACCCAGTCGGCGTGGGGCGAGCCCCTCGTGGCGCGCTACCATGACACATCCCATCCACCGCCAACGCACCGGCGCTCGCTCCTGCGTTCCCTGGCATCTCCTGGCTTGCGCGCTGTGGGGAGTGCTCGCCTGCTCCGCGGCAGTGGCCGCGGAAGATGGTGCCAAGCCGATCAAGTTGACGACGACAGCGGATCACACCCAGTTCAAGTCGCTCCAGCGTGCGTTCACTTCCGGGCCGGACGTGACGCGCGCGTGCCTCGAGTGCCACACCGACGCGGCGGCGCAGATTCACCGCACCAAACACTGGACATGGGAGTATCAGAACCCGCAGACCCAGCAGAAGCTGGGCAAGAAGACGATGCTGAACAACTTCTGCATCTCGATCGCATCCAACCAGGCTTCGTGCACCACCTGCCACGTAGGCTACGGCTGGAAGGACGCGAGTTTCGACTTCAAGTCGCAGGAAAACGTGGACTGCCTCGTCTGCCACGACACCACGGGCATCTACCGCAAGCAGCCGGGCCTCGCCGGCAATGTGGTCGCGAAGGACACGGAAATCCCACCAGGCTCCGGAACCATCGTGAAGGGCATCGACCTCACGAAGATCGCGCAGAAGGTGGGCAAGTCCAGCCGCGACACCTGCGGCACCTGCCACTTCTTCGGCGGCGGCGGCGACGGCGTCAAGCATGGCGACCTCGACAGCTCGATGGCCGCCCCTGACAAGGAACTCGACGTGCATATGGATGCGGCCGGGCTGGACTTCACCTGCGCCACCTGCCACAAGGGCTCCAGCCACGACGTGGCAGGCAGCCGCTCCAGCGTCACGGCGAAGGACACCCAAGGCGCGCACATGCGCGGCGCGCCGGGAAACGGCAACCCCGCCACCTGTGTTTCCTGTCACGGCGCAGGGCCGCATAAGAAACAGGCGCGGCTGAACGAGCACGCGACCAAGCTCGCCTGCCAGGCCTGCCACATTCCCAGTTATGCACGCGGAGGCGTGGCCGCGAAGATGAGCTGGGACTGGTCCAAGGCCGGCGAGCGGGATGAGCAGGGCAAGCATGTCGTGCGCAAGGATGCGAAGGGCCGCATCACGTATGAATCGCGCAAGGGCGAATTCACACTGGCCGAGAACGTGAAGCCCGAATACGCCTGGTTCAACGGCGTGGTGACCTACACGCTGCTGGGCGACAAGATCGAGAAGACGGATCGCCCCGTTGCGATCAACCGGATCGGCGGCAGCGCCACCGACGGCAAGTCGATGATCTGGCCGGTTCGCGTGTTCCGCGGCACCCAGCCGTACGACACCGTCAACCAGACGCTCGTGACGCCGCACACCGCGGGCAACGACGACACCGGCTACTGGAAGAACCTGGTCTGGGACAAGGCCATCAAGGTGGGCATGGACGACTCAGGCGCGCCCTTCTCCGGGCAGTTCGATTTCGTCAGCACCGAAATGACATGGCCCGTCACGCACATGGTCGCGCCGAAGGAAAAAGCCGTCGGCTGTGTCGAGTGCCACACGAAGCAGGGGCGCCTTGCCGGCATCGAGGGCGTGTACCTGCCGGGACGCGACGCCAACCCCTGGGTCGACCGGGGCGGCTGGACGCTCGCTGTGCTCGCGCTGCTGGGCGTGCTGGGCCACGCCGCGATGCGCATCGCCAACCGCCGCCGCACCTGAAAGGAAATTGCCATGACCGAACGCGTCTATCTCTTCAAGGGCTTCGAGCGCTTCTGGCACTGGTCACAGGCGCTTCTGGTGATGACCCTGCTGTTCACGGGATTCGAGATCCACGGAACCTACAAGGCGCTGGGCTTCGCCCGGGCGGTGGACATCCATACCCTCGGCGCGTGGTCGCTGGTGGGCCTGTGGGTGTTCGCCGTGTTCTGGCACCTGACCACCGGCGAATGGCGCCACTACATCCCGACCACAGGCAAGCTGCTGGCGATGGCGCGCTACTACTCGTCGGGCATCTTCCGCCACGAGCCGCATCCGTTCCGGCCCACCGCCGGCAACAAGCACAACCCGCTGCAGCGCCTCACCTACCTCGGCGTGCTGATGGTGGTGAGCCCCCTGATCTGGATCAGCGGCTGGCTCTACCTGTTCCACGCCGACTGGGCGGCCTGGGGTTTGGGCGCCTTGTCGCTGCAGTGGGTGGCCGCAGCGCACACCGCGGGCGCGTTCCTGATGCTGGCGTTCTTCATCACCCATGTCTACATGGTCACGACGGGGCACACCTTGTTCGCCCACACCAAGGCCATGCTCACCGGCTGGGAAGAAGTCCACTGAACGCGCAGCCCGTCCCTTACGTCACCCAAGGAGTCCCCATGAGACTGATCCCCACCCTGCTCGCCGCCGCGGCGGCCACCGTGGCGCTCTCGGCGCAAGCCTACGACGCCGACTGGAAGCGCGGGCGCATCTACTACCGCAGCGTCTGCACGTCCTGCCACGTCGCGATGCCCGTCGGCTCGATCAACCCGAGCAGCAAGACCAAGGCCGAATGGGCCACCTACCTGCAAGCCGACAAGCACGCCAAGGGCAAGGACACCGTCAAGGCGTATCTCAGCAAGCCCTACCGGGCCAGCATCAAGGCGGGAAACAAGGCAGCGGAGAAGTTCGCCGACACGCCCGACGCCGAACTGTTCGAGGACGTCAAGGCGTTCCTGCAAAAGGGCGCCAAGGACGGCGACTCGCCCGCCAGCTGCACCTGACCAACCCATTCGAAGAGGAACCACCATGAAAACCCAATCCAAGACCACCATTGCCGCCCTCTGTGCCAGCATGCTGTTCGGCCCTGCCCTGCTGATTGGCGGACCGGCCCAGGCGGCGGACGCGCCCGTGGCTGCGGCCGCACCGTCCGCGCCAAACCACTACCCGAAGCGAGTGGACGTTAATTTCGTGAAGCCACATGCGGTGCTGCCCAAGCTCGCCGGCGTCACCATCGTGGATGCGCGGCCGGCGGCACGGAAGTACGACGTCGGCCACATCCCCACCGCGGTGAACATTCCGGATTCGCAATTCGACAAGCTCGCGCCTGCCTTGCTGCCCAAGGACAAGTCACAGCTCGTGATCTTCTATTGCGACGGGCCGGAATGCATGCTCAGCCACAACTCCGCGTTCAAGGCCGAAAAGCTGGGCTACACCAACATCCGCGTGTATGCCGACGGTTTCCCGGACTGGATCAAAAACGGCAACCTCCATGCGGTTAGCGTCGCGCACGTCAAGCAGTTGATGGACGCGAAGACACCGCTGACCCTCGTCGACGCCAGGCCGAAGGACCGCAAGTACGACAAGGGCCACATCCCTGGCGCGACCAGCCTGCCCGATTCGCAATTCGACAAGCTGGCAGCCGAACGTCTGCCGGCGGACAAGGCCTCGCCCCTGTACTTCTATTGCGATGGCCTCGCCTGCAAGCTGAGCAACGACTCGGCCGAAAAGGCGATCAAGCTCGGCTACACCAATGTGAAGGTGGTGCCGGAGGGCTATCCGGGCTGGGAAGCCGCGTACGGCCCAGGGCCGGGCGCCTCGGTTGCGGGCGCCGCCGCCGCGCCTGCGATCGTCGCAGGGAAGGAATCGGGGACGATTGCGGTCGCCTCGTTTGAACGCATCTTCAAGGAAGCGCCCGGCACCGTTCACCTCGTCGACGTGCGCGAGCCCCAGGAGTTCGCGTCCGGCACCTTCAAGGGGGCTGTCAACATGCCGATCAACACGCTGGAAAAGAACATTGCCCAGCTGCCGACCGACAAGCCCATCGTCTTCTTCTGTGGCGCCGGCGGGCGAAGCGGCGAAGCCCACGACATGGTCAAGATGTATCGCCCCGAGCTCAAGACCGTGTTCCTGGATGCAACCATCAAATGGACCACCGCAGGGGAATACACCATCGCGGGCAAGTGATGACAAGGCCGGATGCTATTCCGTGAGGATGAACGTCACTTTAAGGATGACCTTGTAGCCCGTCACTTTGCCATTGTCGATGGTGACTTCCTGGTCCTTGACCCAGGCGCCCTTCAGGTTCTTGAGCGTCTGGTTGGCGCGATCGATTCCTTGAACGATCGCGTCCTGGAAACTTACGGTACTGACACTGCTGATCTCGGTGATGCGTGCGACGGTCATGGTTCTTCCTTTTTTGGATGGGATCCCGGTGCGGGATCGGGCGTGCAGTCTGCGCCGCCTCCAATCGACTAGCAAGGCGTGGCACGGGGAAAGCGATGCCGTCCTACAGGCTTCACAACTGGTATCGCCAATCCTGATCCGGATCAGTACATCGGGCGCATCGTGGCGTACAAATACATCGTAGACGTGCCCCACAAGGAGGTTTCGCATGGAACGAAAGTTGAATTTTCTGGAATCATTCAGCGCCACGGGTACCGACGGCGCGTCGTACAAGGTGCTTGTCTACGAGCACATGGCCAGGGATGAATCGGTGGCCGACGGCGTCGACCACTGGGAATCCACCGGCGAACTTGAATACCGGCTGAGCAGCGGCGAGCAACTCGAGGTGCACCGCGACGGCGCCATGCGCATCGCACGTTCGGGCGTGCAGCTCAATCGCGCCGCGGCCGAGCAAACGCTTCACTGACGCGGGCGCCACTACGTGAAGGGGTACGACGCGAAGCGCAATTGCGCGGCGCGCAGTGCCAGCCTGCGGCAGGCTTCCTCCTGAACCGCGACGACGGCCTCTTTCTCCGTGGCGAACGGCCCCTTGCCGACCTTGCGCACGCCAATGCCTGCGTCCCAGGGGGACGAGGGACGCCCGGCGCAGATCTTGGCGTATCCGTAGTGCCCGTCTGGCGTGGGGACGGTGTAACAGGCGATGTGAAAGCCGTGTATCGGTCCGGTGATCTGCTCCACGCGCTTGCGTCCCCTAGGTGCCATTGCGGAAGCGGCTCATGGCTTCGCTGTCGACGTCCACCTCGGGTACGCCGCGGTCGGCGGCGCTGGCTTCCACGGATTCAAGGGTGAGGATGAGCGTGCGCAGGTGGGTCAACCCATCCCCGCCGAACTGGCTTGAGGTGTGCAGCCAGAGGCCCTCGAAGCGGCTGACGTCTTCCAGCCAGGTTGTCGCTATCGCCTTGCGGACACTCGACTCGAGTAGGGGAAAGCCGAGCAATAGCCGCACAACGGCCTTGCGCTGCCAGCTCACGAGACGAAGCATGCCCTGGAAGACCGGGTGGCCCTCGAACTGGCCCACCTCGCGGATCTCCACCGTCACGGTTTCGCCTGGGATGTGGTATCGCCGCAACTGCGCCAGGATCTGCTCCATGTACTCGGAGCGGATGGACACGTCCAGCTTGGAGGAGCTGTACTCCATCTGGGTGTCCTTGTCCCGGGCGGGGCCTCTAAACAGCTTGCGCAAGTCCAAAACGTTTCCGCTTTGCGGATTCCTTCCTGTGTGCAGCCTTTGACGTTAACGGAAGCTGTTCCGTTTGACACTCATTAATTTGTATGCCGACTAAAGCATACAACGACGCGAGGATGTCGTTTCAGTCCACCTTGATGTTGCCGGCCTTGATCACCCGGGCCCACTTGTCGATTTCCGCCTTCTGGAAGGCCGAGAACTCGGCAGGCGACATACCGGACGGCTCGATGCCCTGCCCCACCAGCTTGGACTTCGTCTCCGGATCGTTGATGGCTTTGATCATTTCGGCGGCAAGTCTGTCGACGATTGGCTGCGGCACGCCGGCCGGTGCGAAGATGCCCTGCCATGACACGATGGCGAAGCCCGGCAGCGCTTCGGCGATGGCGGGAACGTCGGGCAGCGACGACGATCGCTTCTCGGACGTCACGCCCAGCGCACGCAGCTTGCCGGCCTTGATGTGCGGCAGCGCCGGCGCGAGGTTCTCGAAGATGACATCCGCGCCCTGCCCGGACAGGATTGCGTTCAGGGATTCGGCACTGCTCTTGTAAGGCACGTGCACCATTTTGCCGGCGGTCAGCTGCTCGAAGAAGACGCCCGACAGGTGCTGCGATGTGCCGTTGCCGGACGACGCGTAGTTGATTGAGCCGGGCTTGGACTTCACCGCGGCTATCACGTCCTGCATGGACTTGTAGGGGCTGTCCGCGCGCACGACGAGCACGTTAGGCATCGATCCTATCAGCGTGATGGGCTGGAAATTCTTGACGGGGTCGTAGGGCAGCTTCGGGTAGAGGCTGATGTTGATCGCGTGCGAGCTGATCGTGCCGCCCTGGATGGTGTAACCGTCCGGCGCCGCCTTTGCCGTGAGGTCGGAGCCGGTACTGCCGCCCGCGCCGGGCTTGTTCTCGATAACGAACGTGGTGCCCAGCGCCGGCCCGGCCTTCAGCGTGACGAGCCGCGCCAGCACGTCGGTGGTGCCGCCGGCGCCGAACGGCACGATGTACGTGATGGGTTTGGACGGCCATTTATCCTGCGCTTGCGCGATGGTGCCGGCTGCGGCGATCACCAGGGCGGCGGCGAGAATGATGCGACGTTGCATGGAAAGTCTCCTTGAGCGTGTGACAGCGATCTCCGCATTGTCGTCAGGGTGCATGCTGATGTAACGCGTGAGTTCATGCGTGCGATCTTGCCTGCGGCGGTGAAACGCCGAAACCGGGAATGACCCCAACAACAGAAGTAGTCGCCGGGCAGCTCAGCCAGCCGCGGCGTGCTGTAGGCAAGGGCTTGCGGAAATTTCCGACATCGCCCGATGCCCGTGACTGGCCAGCCGCGCAGACTGTAAATCACACCCGCGCACATCCATCGCGGGCAAGGAGCAACTCATGAAAGCGTATTACCTATTAGCCCCCCTGGGCGCCGCGGCCCTGGTAGCCGGCTGCGCGTATGACCCGGTCTACACCACTGCGCCTGCCGCCGCCCCTGTGGCCTATGTGGCGCAGACACCGGCATACGTCGTTCCCAACACCGTTGTGATGGGGGCCGGGCCGGCAATCGTCGACAGCGACGGCGACGGCTACGCCAACCACGTCGACCGCTGGCCTTACGACTCGCGTTTTCATTGAACGCGGCCATTGAATTCCGCCGCCTTCGGGCGGCGGTTTCCCTTTGGGCCGGCACCTGAGCCCGCACGCTCTTGCTCACCCGTCTTGCACCCTGTTGCCCGCGGCGGCGGTGTGCGCTGTCACTATCGCGCATCGAATCACGCGGCGCAATCCAACATTAACTGGAGAGTAAAACATCATGGAAATGAACACACGAACAACTACAGGCGCACTCGCCGCTCTGGGCGGGGTTGCCGTGGGGGCATTGCTGCTCTCGAACAAGCTCAGGGTCGGCACCGGGGACGTTCCCGCTGTCTCGGTCCACCGGACCGTGGACGTACAGGTTCCCGTCGGCAAGACTCTCATCACAGCGGCGGCGCTGGCGGCAGGCGCGCTCTTGGCGTCGAAGCTGATGCAGAGAACTGGCGAGTCGCGTTCCACCTCGACGGTGCGCGAGTCTATCGACCTCAACGTACCGGTGAGCACCGCGTACAACCAGTGGACGCAGTTCGAGGAATTCCCCCGGTTCATGGCGAGCGTGGACGAAGTCAAGCAGCTCGACGACACGCACCTGCACTGGCGCGCCACCGTGGCCGGCAAGCCCAAGGAGTGGGATGCCGATGAAGCGGTTCAAGGAGCTGGTCGAGAGGCGCGGCGTGGAAACGGGCGCATGGCGCGGCACCGTGACGCCTCATTGAACACGGAGCACATCGATGACCAACGAGCCCGATGCACGCGATCTCTTCAATCCATTCATGTTGTGGACGGATATGGGGATGCGTGCGGCCGAGGTGGCAGTCGCCTCGACCCAGAACATGACCGAAGGTGCCGACCGACTGACGCGCGCCGCTGCCAGTGCGGAAGCGGCCGAGGCGGACGATGACGCTTCAGGTGACGGCGACAACACGAGCACATGGGCGTCCGCCAGTCTCGGCGGTATGGCGGACATGCAACGCGTGATGTGGGATCTGACGACGCGCAGCTGGATGCAATGGATGTCTATGGCCGGCAACCTCATGTCCGCAGGCGCAGGCGTTGGCTTGGCGCGCAAGGTCGCGCACCAGCGCAACCCGTTGGAGGTGGTGCGCGACAGCATGGAACACGCGTTGGCCTCGCCCGAGCCGAAGCGGCGCCCGCGCAAGGCGGCGGCCAAGCGGCGCACGTCACACAAGCGCTAAGGTTCCGCCCGGAGTCTGATCAGCGTCTGGCGAGTTCGCGGCAGCGCGCCTCGTCCAGTGCGTGGCCGCAGCCGTGAAAACCTTGCGCCGCCGCGGCGAAGCTTTCGCGCGCGGCGTCGCGCTTCCCGGCGGCCAGCGCAACATGCGCCCGCGCTTCGTGCAGGGATGCAAACCAGGCTGGCAGTTTCATCACGACGTTGGCCAGGTAATCGGATTGCCGCTCGTGAGTGGCGGCCAGATCCATCTCGTGCGCTCGCGCGGCGGCGATGGTCGCGGGAATCGCGAAGGTGATGCGGCAGCCGGGGCAAGTCTCCAAAGGGCCGCGCACGGCGGCCTCGGCCTCCTCCAGCACGCCGAGCGCGGCATCAGGATCGGAGGCCATCGCGATGCGAGTGCCGTAGATCCGGTCCAGCAAGTGAAAGCCGACGTCAGACTGGCGCGCGACGTCCAGCGCTTCGTCAAGCAATGAGCGCGCCTCGTCGCGCCGCCCGCGATACATCGCGAGCTCCGAACGGCGCTGCAGCGACAGCGCCTCGCCTGTCGCGCCGCCGATCGCGCGGTGTAGGCGACCGCCCGCCTCCAGGTCCTGCTCGGCCGCGTCGAGCTGGCCGCTGAGCAACCTCGCCTCCCCCCGCAGGGTGACGGCGAAGGCATGGCCGCGCACGGCGCCCAGTCGCTGCGCCTCATCTGCGAGCGAGTCGGCGAACGCGATCACGTCAGCGTAGGGGCGCGAACCATAGAGAAAGCGCTGCGTGATGCACAGGTGGCCGTCGAACACACGGGTTGCCAGGTGCGGCAGATGGCTGGTCTCTTTCAGGTCGGCCCACACGCTGCCGTGCAGGTCGCCCCGCGCGTGCGCAGCCGCGGCCTGAGCCCAGGACGCAATGACCAGCGTGCCTTCGTCGCCGGTCTCCAGCGCGATGCGCCGCACCTCGGCTGCGCGTCGCGTGCCCTCCGCCGGGTCGCCGAAACCCAGCGCCGCGGCGCCGCTGTAGGCCAGCGCTTCGGCCAGCCGGCCCGCGACCGTCGTCGGGTGGACGTCTCGCAGGTACTTCAGCGCGCCCGGGGGATCGCTCATTTTCACCTGGGCGAGCGCGCGCTTGGCGCGCAGCTCGTGGGACTGTTCGCTGGGCGCAACGGCGGCGGCAGCGTCGTAGGCGGCGAGCGTGCCGGGGCGGCCCAATGCGTCCATGGCCTCCGCGCGCAGGGCCAGCGCCTCGGGATGATGGGGGCGGTGAGTGAGCAGCGGATCGACGTGGCGCAACACGTCCTCGAACGCGCCGAGGCGAAACGCCTGGCGCGCCGCTGCGAGCGAGCACGGCAACGCCTTGTCGGGTTCGCCCGCGGCCAGCCAGTGCTGGCCGACCAACCCGGGCGTGGCGCCGGCTTGCTCGAGCCGCGCAGCCGCGTCGCGGTGCAGCGCCGCGCGCCGGTGGGGCGGGATACCGTCCACCAAGGCCTCGCGCACCAGCGCGTGGCGAAAGCGGTAACGCGCCTGGGACACCACCAGCACGCCGGCGGCCAGCGCGCGGTCGAGCCGGGCCAACGCATCGTGTCCTTCGTCAGCCATGAGCGCGACGGCAGCTGCAACGTCGAAATCCTCCGCCGACAGTGCGAGCCGGCGCAACGCTTCCATCGCCTCTGGCTCCACGTCGCACAGGCGTTCGGCCAATGCGGACGACACACTGCGGGGCAGGGTCGCGCCGGCATCCCCGCTCGCGGTCGACATCTGCGCGAGTTCCACCACGGCGAATGGAAGGCCTTCCGCGCGTTGCGCGATGGTGGCGGCGGCCTCGGGCGCAAGCGGCGCTCCGGCCGCGCGCACGGCCAGCAGCGCCGCCTCTTCCGCTGTCAACGGCCCGAGTTCGATCGACTCCAGCTGCCCCGCGCGCAGCATGCGCGCGACATGCCGCTCCAGCAAGACCGGCAGTGTCGGCCGGCAGGCGAACAGAACGAAGACGGGTGGGCCGCTCGCAGCCAGCTGCACCAGCGCCTCGGCGCTTGCGTCGTCAGCCGAATGCGAGTCATCCACGATGACGAGCACGGGCTTGTCATCGGAGGTGGCCAGCAGCAGGCGGCGAATCGCCCCCACCATCTGGTGGCGGCCGAGCGGCAGCGCCAGCGGCATCGCGTCGCCGGTGGTGCTCATTGCAGCCAGCACCGTCCGGGCGTGTGGGCCGACAACTTCGAGGGCTTGCGGCGACTCGCGCAATAAAGGCTCCACCAGATCGGCTGCTATCCCGTAGGGCCGGGTCCAATCGCTCGCCTGCAGTGAGCGCACCTTCCAGCCGAGGCCGCGTGCTTCCTCGGCGACACGCCGGCAGAAGGCCGTCTTGCCCATGCCGGCCGGCGCGCGAACCACCGCCCCACCCCGCTCCCCCGCCAGGCCAGCGCGCAGCAGCGTGAGCACACGAACCAGCTCCAGCGCGCGGCCCACGAAGCGCGGGGCGGTGCCTTCCATCCCCGCCACGCACTCGCGGTACAGCGCCTCGGCCTGCGGGCCGGGACGCAGTCCCATCGCCTGCTGCAGGTGGTCGCGCAGATGGCCCCACCAGCGCAGCGCGGACGAACGGCGGCCCGCGGCGAGCTCTTCACGCATGAGCTGCACGTGGGCGGCCTCGTCGGTCGGATCTTCCTGGACCAGCCGTTCCAGGTCGCCGGCCTCGCGCAGCAGGCGCAGGTATTTATCGCGCAGGCGCTGTCGCGGTGCCTCGGTCCACACCTCGTAGCGCGCGTCGGGCAACAATTCGCCACCGTAGAGCTGGGCAGCCGCCTTGCACGCCTGCTCGTTGCCGCCGGCTAGCGCCTCGTCGGCGGCTTGCTCGAAGCGCAGGGCGTCGCAGTCGACGCTGCGGTCGGGCAGCAGGAAGACACGGCCACCGCGCAGCACCAGCGCATCCGTCTCCCCGAGGTATTGCCGGGCATGGTGCGCCGCCTTGCGCAGGTTGGCGCTGCCGGCCTCGGGGTCGAGATGGGGCCACAGCGCCTCCACCACCTGTTCGTTCAGCAGGCTTCGCTGCGGCTGCAAGCCGAGCAGTTGCACCAATTCGGCTGCGCGGCGGGTGAGCTGCGCGCGAGAAGCCTCGCCGCCGACGCTGACGCCGAACTGCCCAAGCAGCCGAATCGACACGGGCCCTGGCGGTTGAACCGGTTGCAGCGACATCGCGATTCCTTCTTCCGGGAACGTTTCAGGAACGCCCCGTGTGGAACATGAGTATGCCGTCTATCGAAACAACCGGGTGCAACGATGGGCGATCGGACAGCAAGCACCCGTTGACCACACAGGAGAGCACACATGCGAATGGCAAAGGAAGACGTTGACGTCAAGATGCAGATCCCCGGAGCGGTACTGCGCCAGCAACTGGATTTCGGCGATGCAACCGGATACGGCAAGATCAGCGGAGAGTACTTCAGCCTCGCGGCGGGCGTCGACACCACGCCGCTGTTCGTCGGGCTGCAAGGCAACTCGTGCCAATGCCCGCACTGGGGGTATGTCCTGCAGGGGCAGATTACCACCACCGATGAGCGCGGCGCGCAAGAGACCGTCCGCACGAACGACCTGTTCTATTGGCCGCCCGGTCACAACGTGAAGGTCGACGCAGATGCGGAGATCGTAATGTTCAGCCCGCAGCACCAGCACAGCCACGTCATCAACCACATGATCGAGAAGGTGAAATCATGAACCCGAACAAGGCCCTCTGGGAAAAAGGCGACTTCACCCGCATCGCCGAGAGCATGCGCGAGAACGGCGAAGACCTGGTGCGGCAGGCCGGCATCAAGCCCGGCATGAAAGTGCTGGATCTCGGCTGCGGCGACGGAACCACCGCCATCCCGGCGGCAAAGCTCGGCGCCAACGTGCTCGGCGTGGACATTGCGCGCAACCTCGTTGCGGCGGGCAACAAACGCGCGGCGCAGGCTGGCCTGTCGGCAACGTGCACCATCCTCGAAGGGGACGCGTGCGACCTAAGCGGCATCGAGAACAAGAGCTTCGACCTCGTCATCAGCATCTTCGGCGCCATGTTCGCGCCCAGGCCTTTCGACGTTGCGCGCGAAATGGTGCGCGTCACCCGGCCCGGCGGGCGCATCATCATGGGCAACTGGATTCCCAATGACCCGACGCTGGTCGCGCAGATCCTGAAGATCAGCTCGTCCTACTCGCCGCCCCCGCCTGAAGGGTTCGTGAGCCCGATGACCTGGGGCTCGACCCCGCACATCATCGAACGCTTCGGCGCAGCCGGCATTGCATCGGAGGAGGCGATCAGCTGGGAGCGCGATAGCTACGTGTTCGACTTCAAGGGCTCGCCCGCGGAGTTCGTGGACACTTTCCGCCAGTACTACGGGCCCACGATGAACGCCTTCGAAGCGGCTACGAAGGACGGCCGAGCGGACGCGCTGCGCGATGAACTGGTGACCCTGTTCCAGAGCCAGAACCAGAGCCAGTACCCGAACACCTGCCTGATCCCCGCGACCTTCCTGCGCGTGACGGTGGACGTGGGTTGAAAGCCGGTCGCGCGATGTCTATGCGCGCTTGCGCACGATGACATGCGTGGCGCGCTCGCCGGGGATGACCTCGGCGCATTCGTAGCCCAGCGCCCGCATGTCCAGGCCCTGCCACAGCGGCTCGCCGGCGCCCATGAAAACGGGACGCAGCGCAAGGTGCATCTCGTCGATGAGGCCCGCCTGCAGGTACTGCCGCACCGTCGAAGCGCCGCCACCGATCCGCACGTCGCCTGTGCCCGCGGCGGCCTTCGCCTGCTCCAGCGCCGATTGAATACCTTCGGTGACGAAGCGAAATTCGGTGCCGCCTTTCATGCGCAGCGGCGGCCGCGGGTAATGCGTGACGACGTAGACGGGCACGTGGTAGGGCGGCTCATCGCCCCACCAGCCCTTCCAGCTATCGTCGGGCCAGGGGCCACGCACCGGTCCGAACATGTTGCGCCCGAGTACCCAGGCGCCCACATTCGCGAAGCCGCGCTCGGCCATGCGGTTGTCCACGCCTGTTTCGCCGCCCTCCTGGCCCTGCATGCTGTGCCAGACCCGTGTCGGGAGAAACCATTCCATGATCGCCATCCCGCCGACGCCCAACGGGTTCTCCAGACCCTGCCGGGGGCCAGCGGCGAAGCCGTCGAGTGAGATGCCGAAGCTGAGGACGGAGACTTTCATGGTGTCTTGGCCTTCTCGGTTTGCGCGCGCAGCCGCTCCTCCCTCTCACGCAGCTCGGGCGTGAGCGCGTCGCCGAAGTCCTCGGCCTCGTAGATGCGACGGATCTCGATGTCCGAATCGCCCGGCATCGGGTTGGGGCAGCGCTTGACCCAGTCGATCGCCTCCTGCAGAGACGCGCACTGCCAGATCCAGTAACCGGCCACCAGTTCCTTGGTCTCGGCGAACGGCCCGTCGATCACGGTGCGGTTCTTGCCGGAGAAGCGCACGCGTGCCCCTTTGGAGCTCGGCTGCAGGCCCTCGCCGGCCTGCATGACGCCCGCCTTGACGAGCTCTTCATTGAATTTGATCATCTCGGCGAACAGCTTCTCGGTGGGCATGATCCCCGCCTCACTGTCGGGCGTGGCCTTGACTAGAACCATGAATCGCATGTCGGTCTCCTTGAGTTGGATGCGCAGCAATGGCACTCCTGACCCTACGACGAACGGGCGGGCGCGGTTTCGACATCCTCAGACGTTTACATTGTGGTATCGCTCGAGCTGGCATTCGTAAGAGGATTCGTTGGCGTAACACGGCGAGGAAACGTTCGGCGCGCGGGGAATGCCTGAGCAGCCGGCCAGCATGAGAATCAAGGCGATGATGATGGGCTTGGCCATGTTCGATGCTGTTGGGACTCGGTGGAAACGGTGGAAACAGATTCAAGTCTGATTTAATCCGCCTCGGTTCCATTTAAGCATGCTTTAATCGCGGCCAGAAGCCCTCAAGCATCCTTTCATGAAACGGACCACCGGCACAACCATCAAGTCCACGACCCTAGGCGAAGTCGTGCACGCTTTCGTGCCGCATGCCCTGCCGCCCGCGCGGCCAGCCCTGGACGCAGAAGCCCTTCTGCAGCCCAACCGCATGGCCGAACTCGCTCTGGCCCGCCTCTCCGGGGTTGCGGGGCTCGTGCCGTCCGTGGACTGGCTACTGTATGGCGCCATCCGCAAGGAGGCCTTGCTCACTTCCCAGATCGAGGGCACGCAGGCGACCCTCAACGACCTGTTCGACCAGGAAGCCGGCTTCATCGTTGCGAATGCGGACGACGTGCAGGAGGTTACCAATTACATCCGAGCCTTTCGCCGCGTGCAGCAGCAACTGCGCTCCCCCAAGGGACTGCCAGTCAGCGCCCGCCTGCTGTGTGAAGCCCACAGGCTGCTGCTCGATGGCGTGCGTGGCGCGGGAAAACAGCCGGGCGAGCTGCGCAAGTCGCAGAACTGGATCGGCGGCACCCGGCCCGGGAACGCGGTTTTCGTGCCGCCGCCGGCCGACCGCGTGCCCGCCCTGCTGGCCGACCTGGAAAAGTTCATTCATGCCACTACGCCTCGGTTGCCGCCCCTCGTGAAGATCGCGCTGGTGCACGGGCAGTTCGAGACCATCCACCCCTTCCTGGACGGCAACGGCCGCCTGGGGCGATTGTTGATCGGCGCATTACTCGAGCAATGGGGGCTGCTCGCCGAACCGCTGCTGTACCTGAGTGGCTACCTGAAGAAGCACCAAGCCGAGTATTACCGGCAGTTGTCGCTGATTCGCAGCGCCGGAAACTGGGAATCGTGGATCGCCTTTTTCCTGGAAGGCGTCAGCAACGCCGCCGCCCAGGCCGAGCGCAGCATCATCGAGGTGGCCAGCCTGGTCACCTCCGACCGCCGCCAATTGCTGGATGCGCGACGCAGCAGCCCTGCAAGCTACCGCTTGTTCGAGATGCTGCCGATGATGCCGCGCCTTACCGTGGAGCAGGCGCGCCAAAAACTTGAGACTAGCTTTCCGACGGCGAATGCTGCGGTGAAGCTGCTGAACGAGCTGGGCATCCTGGCCGAGCGGACCGGCCAGAAGACGAACCGGATCTACAGCTACGAGCGCTACGTAATGCTGCTGACGCGCTGATCCGATATGTTGCTCCGCTGCGGCGTCAACAATCTCGCGATCGACCTAGCCACTCGGCCATGGTGCCAGCCCAGGCTTGCGCGCGGATACCGGCCTCGGTGGATGGGTCACCGGTGTTGGACGCGACGAGCTTGTCCAACCACGCCTCCTGCCGTGCCATGACATCGCGCGGAAACAGAGGCACGACCGTCACGAGGCAGTCGGCCCGCGGGCCCTTCGGCCCCACCGGAAACCCCTGATTGCGGATGCGATATGTGAGAGCACCGCGCTGCAGACGCATCTGCTGCGCTCCATAGGGCGTTGGCACGTCGATCCAGCGGCCGGCGACCCACGCGAAGCCATCCACCGGCACCTCCACCTTGACGGCACCATCTTCCTGCAGGACGAAGAATTCGTGCGGCACCAGCGAAACGCGCACGTTCAGCGCCTGCTTGCCTTCATCGCCCTCCAACCGCACGCGGGCATGCAGGACGTGGCCGTCACGCACACCGGCAGGAATCCTGATCCGGCACTTGTACCGACGCGGGGCAGCCTGGCCGCCTCCATCGCAAGTCGAACACGCCACGCGCGTAGCGCCCTCGCCGCCGCATGCGCCGCATTGCGCGGAGGTGGACAACCAGGGAAACCAAAGATTCTGCTGTACTTGCCCCGCGCCGCCGCAGTGCTCACACGCCACGGGCTCGGGGGCAAGGCCGCTGCCGGAACAGGTTTCGCATGTGCGCGAGATTTCACCTTGCACATCACGAACGCAACCGCGAGCCGCCTCTTCCAGCGTAAGGCTGATAAACGGATCTCGTCGAGCGCCCGGTTGATGCGTTGAATTCTGTGGACGGCGTGTGGGCTGGCGTTACGGTCCGGGTGCCAGCGCGCGGAGAGCCGGCGCCAGGCGGCCTTCACCTCGGTGTCGGTCGCTTCGGCCGTGAGGCCCAGTTCTCGGTAGGGATCGTTGATTTCCACGTCGGTTCGATTAGCAATGGTGCATGCGACATGGTAGCTGACGGCCCGCGTGAGCCGGCGCTAATGCGCCCAGCGAAGCACCAGTGCGTCCAGCCTCCGGGCCGTCTCGATCAGCAGCGCGCGGCTGGCCGGGTGCATCGACGGCCACGGATGGCGGGGCGCTTCACAGGCGATCACGCCGCCCTCCTTCATGAGCGACTTGGCCGCGAGGAAGCCGCACTGGCGGTTCTCCAGGTTGATCAAGGGCAGCCAGCGCTCGTAGGCAGCGATCGCATCGTCACGGCGGCCGGCGCGGTATGCGTCGAGGATGGGCCGGATGCCATCCGGAAATCCGCCGCCCGTCATCGCGCCGGTGGCGCCGGCTTCCAGATCCGGCAGCAGCGTGATGGCCTCTTCGCCATCCCACGGCCCTTCGATCGCTTCGCCGCCCAGGCGAATCAGCTCGCGCAGCTTGGCGGCGGCGCCCGCGGTCTCGATCTTGAAGTACGCGACGTGCTCGATCTCACGTGCCATGCGCGCTAGAAACTCGGCGGACAGGGGCGTGCCTGACGCCGGTGCGTCCTGCACCATGATCGGGATGTCCACCGCATTCGACAGGCCTTGGTAGAACTCGTAGATCTGCCGCTCAGGCACGCGGAAGGTAGCGCCGTGATAGGGCGGCATCACCATCAGCATCGCGGCGCCCATCTGCTGCGCGCGCTTGGACCGCTCGGCGCAGACCTTGGTGCTGAAGTGCGTGGTCGTGACGATAACCGGCACACGGCCGTTCACGTGTTCGAGCACTGTGCGCGTGAGGATCTCGCGTTCGTCATCCGACAGCAGGAACTGTTCGGAGAAGTTCGCCAGGATGGCCAACCCCTCCGAGCCGGCGTCGATCATGAAATCGACGCAACGCTTCTGGCTGGCGAGGTCGAGTTCGCCCGCCTCGGTGAAAGTGGTGGGAACCACCGGAAACAGGCCGCGGTAACGTGTCATTGGCTTACTCGATGATGTTGAACGAACATGGGGAAGTACTCGCTGATGGGACAGTTCAGGCTACTCATGGTCAGGTGGTAATTGTGCATCTGCCCGGCGTGCCGGATCACCGGCACCGAGTAGGCCTCGCACAGGGCATTGATCTTGTGCGCCATGGTGACCTGAACCAGGTCCAACCGCGAATGTAGCGAAAAACCGGGCCGCGCAGCAGGCGAACGCTACCGGCTTTGGGGGTAAGGTGGTAGGGAGGGTGTAGTCATGGAACTCCGAAAAATGTGACGTCGGTTCAGCATTCGTTCATGAGCAGCCGTTCACACTGCATGCAGGTCCTTCATAAAGAGGCCCTTCAGGAGTAATTAATGAAAACCATCTCGTTTCTCGCCGCCGCCGTGATGTTCGCCTTCTCGATGACCGCCGGTGCCGCTGTCGATGCCGACGCCGCCACGAGGGCTTTGAAGGACAACGGCTGCACCAAGTGCCACTCGGTCGACAAGACGAAGAAAGGCCCTGCCTTCAAGAAGATCGCCGCCGACATGAAGGGCAAGGCCGATGCCGAGGCCAAACTAAGCACGTTCCTCAGCACCGGCCCCAAGGTCAAGATGGATGACGGCAATCAGGAAGAGCACAAGGCCGTCAAGGATCCTGGCGTGGTGAAGAACCTGGTGCAGTTCATTCTGGCGCAATAGGCGCCGAGTCGATCAGCGCCTGCCGGCGTCTGGCGTGCCTTCGCGAATCTCGATCTGGCGCGCCTGCTGCTGTGCGCCGCGCGGCGCATCGAAGCACACGTCGAGCACGCCGTCCCGGAAGCTCGCGTCCACGGTCTGTGGATCGACGCCTTCGGGTAGGGGGATGCTCCTGTAGAAACTGCCGTAGCTTCGTTCGCTGTGGAAGAATCCGCTGCCCTGCTGGCCTTCTTCGTGGCTGGATCGCCGCTCACCCTGAAGGACGAGCTGGTCGCCTTCGATGCTGAGTTTCACGTCTTCCTTGTTCATGCCGGGAAGATCCGCGAAAACATGCAGCTTTCCTTGCCGCTCGCAAACCTCCACCTGCGGCATCCACATCGATTGCGCGTCGCCGCCCCGTCCCCGCATCAGGCTTCGGCCGCTACCCCAGAACTGCTGGAACAGGCGCTCCATGTCGTCGTCGAGCCGCCGGAAGACATCGAAGGGATTGCCGCGGCCACCGAAGAGCGACGGCATTCCGCCGCCGCGGCGGCTGAGCGCGCCTCCCTGCTGGGACCTCGACCCGCCATAGGACTCTTGCGCGCCTTGCTGCGAGGCCGGCTGGGAACCTTGCTGCGCGCTGCCGGGGCTGAACTGCTCCGCCTGACCGCCGCCCTGTGTGCCGGACCCTTGCTGGCCGGCCTGTTGGGTGCCTGACCCACGTTGCGGATTGTTGCGGTTGTCGTTCGTGTCCATGAGAAGCCTCCTTGTCGAAAATACTCGAACGGACTTCAATGCTCACGCGGACCTGTCGCAAAAACTGTAGGACGCTTCCCGTGCAGCGCGTCCGAATGGGCTTCCGATGAGGAGCGCGAGCGGGCCTTAGCCCCGTCGTGCGGCTTCGATGGCGGCGATATCGATCTTTCCCATCTCCATCATCGCCTCGAAGGCTCGCTTGGCCGCCGCCGGATCGGGATCGATGATGGCTTCCGTGAGTACCCGTGGCGTGATCTGCCACGACAGGCCCCACTTGTCCTTGCACCAGCCGCACGCGCTTTCCTGGCCGCCGTTGCTGACGATAACTCGACCGTCAGCACGTCGCCCTGCTTTCCGGCGGGATAGTCGCCGGGTGCGCGATGGATGGCGCCCACGGAGCTGTCAGGGAACGTCTTGGCGTAGAACTGCGCGGCGTCCAGGGCGGTGCCGTCGTACCAGAGACAGATCGTGTTCTTGCTGTTCACTTGGCTCTCCAGCTGTGACTTCACGCGATTGTCGATGCCCGGAGTCGTACGGTGCGAAATAGACTGCCACGGATCGTAAGCGGCCGCTTCTGGCAGCCCCCCAGCTCAGTGCATCGCCTGCTGGACCATCGCCGCCAGCGGCATCAACACGTTGTGCAGCACCGCATCAGGACCGGTTTACGTGCCCCCGTGGGGGAAGCCCTCGGCCTCGATCCAGAGCACCTCGGGCGCGAGCGCGCCGAGCACGGCCGGAACATCGGCTCCCTCGAACGCGGTGTAGCCCGGGGAATGGCGGCAGCGGGCGGTGGGCTGACGCAGTGAATTGCTAGGAATATTCCGATTCATCGCCACGGCCCCGTCGATTCCAGCCGGGCATGACGGTCATCAAGGCCGCTGAATGCGCTGCCGCGACACACTAGCTCGGAATCGATTTTTCGGGGGACCTCATGTACTACGTCATTCTGTTTATCGGTGTCTTGTCCCTTCTCGCCCTGGCGGCATGGCTCCAGCCTTCGCGGCGGAAAATGCTCACGCTTGCGGGCCACGATCAAGCCGTGGACAGGGCCGGCGACTTCGTTGCCAGACTGCTCAAGGGCGAGCGCAGGGAAGACATGCCCTGCCTCACGCCGATTGATTGCGTGAGGACGAAGCGCTGCGCCGGGCACTGCGGCTGCCGCTGACGCGCCCGGGCCGGGGCCGGGCGATGGGAGTCACACCTTCCGGTATCTCTCCCTCAACTCCCTCTTCAACAACTTTCCGCTCGGATTCTTCGGCAGCGCCTCCGCGAAAACCACGCGCTTTGGCGCCTTGAAACCGGCCATGTGCTGGTTGCAGTGGTCGATGACCTCCTGTTCGGTCAGCGACTGGCCCGCCTTCACCACCACCACCGCCGCCACGGCCTCCACCCACTTGGGATCGGGCACGCCGATCACGGCCACCTCGGAGACTTGCGGCATTCGGTAGATCATTTCTTCCACCTCGCGGCTGGCCACGTTCTCGCCGCCGCTCTTGATCATGTCCTTCTTGCGGTCCACCACCGTGATGAAGCCCTCCTCGTCGATGGTGGCCAGGTCGCCTGAATGGAACCAGCCGCCGGCGAAGGCGGCTTTTGTCCTTTCGTCGTCGTGGAAGTACCCCAGCATCAAGTGCGGGCTGCGGTGCACGATCTCGCCTACCTCGCCAGTGCCAGGCTTCACGTCGCGCAGGTCGTCATCGACCACGCGCGTTTCCACGTTCAGCACGGCGCGGCCGCAGGAGCCGGGCTTGCGCAGCTGGTCGTCGGGGCCGAGCATGGTGGCCAGCGGCGCGATCTCGGTCTGGCCGTACAGGTTCCAGAAGCCGACGTTCGGCAGTCGGCGCGCGAGTTCCTTTAGCACTTCCACAGGCATGATCGACGCGCCGTAGTACCCCTTGCGCAGTGTGGAAAGGTCAGTGTCGTCGAACAGCGGCGAGCGCAGCAGCGCGATCCACACCGTTGGCGGCGCGAAGAAGCTGGTGATGCCGTGCTTCGCGATGAGTGGCAGCAGGTTGTCCGGGGTGGGCTTGGCGGTGACGATGCTCGTGGCGCCCACGTAGATGGCCGGGCCGAGGAAGACGTCGAGCTGCGCGCAGTGGTACAGCGGCAGTGCATGCAGCATCACGTCGCCATGCGCGATGCTCGCATCCACGGCGCAGCTGGCGTACTGCGAGATCACCGCGTCGTGCGTCAGCATCGCGCCCTTGGGGCTCGATTCGGTGCCGCTGGTGTAGACGATCTGAGCGAGGTCGGTGCTGGCGAGTTGGGGCGTTTCCGGCGCCGCGGCCTGCGTGGACGCGAGTTCGTCGAACGATGTCATACCGGCCACCGGCTGAGACAGGTCCTCAGAGGGCAACCAGACGAACTGCTGGACGGCGGTGTCCATTGCCGCCGCGGCGCGGGCCGTTTCGGCCAGGCCTGAATCCGTCGCCAGCGTTTGCGCACCCGCGTGTTTGAGAATGTAGGCGACCTCTTCGGCCTTGAGCATGAAGTTGATCGGCACCAGCACCGCGCCGAGGCGCGCGAGCGCGAAGCGCAGCGCCGCGAAGCCATGGGAGTTGCGGGCCAGCACGGCCACGCAACTCGCGTGGCCCACGCCCATGCGCGAGAGGCCGGCGGCCACGCGCCCCACCACTGCGTCGAACTCGGCAAAAGTCCAGCGCGTGTTACCGCAGACCAGCCCCCTCTTCGCGGGGTAGCGCTTGGCGGTGCGGTGCAGCAGGTCGGCAATCGTCTGCCGGCGGATGGCGGGGTCCATGGCTTCTCCTGTGATGCTTCGTTCGCATCGTAAGGCAAGCCGTGTCGTCCCCCGGCTCAGGCAACCAGATCCTGCAGGTCGTTCGGAACCCGCATTGGCGCCATGGCGCTGACCCGCGCGCGCCCCGAGTTGCCCCGTGGAACCCAGATGCAGCTGAACACCAGCGCCGCGGCGATGCGCGGAACTTGGCCGGCCACCTCCCGCCAGTCCCGGCGGGCCACGCCCACACAGAGCATCAGCCAATGCGTGTAAGCGTGCCGCAGCACGTTCTTCTGCTGCAGCACATGGGCGCGCTCCAGGCATTCCAGCGCCGCGTCGTATTGCCCGCAATCCCAGGCGATTCTCGCCAGGCGGATTTCGGCGGCATAAGCCTGTGCTGCGCGGGTGGCGCGTTCTTTGGTGGTCATGGCAACTCCAGTAGTGAGGGCCTGACTTTCAGGCTTGCCACGGTGGCAAGGTCAAGCCCGGCAAGCCCGGCGCCTTCGCCGTCCGACGGCGCCTGACGACTTCCCATGGCGGGCATTTCCTACATGGCCGATTCGACCCGGCGCGCAGGATGAAACTGCCGTGCAACCTTCGTTGCGCCCATCTTGGAGAAAGTCATGAGATTCGCTCTTTTTTGCGCCGCGGCCCTGCTGGCCGGGCCCGTGCTGGCCGATGAGCTGGTCGCCAGCAGCGGGAACGATTCGGTCCGGCTTTCCAGCAGCCCGTGTTCCAGCGAAGAAGTGCTCAACCGCCTGCACCCGAAAATGCGCACGGCGCTGCGCGACGCCACTGCCGTCGTGCAAGGAAAGACATTCAAGGCCTGCTGGGTCGTCGAAGGCCATGCCGCCCACCTGCTGTACGAAGATGGTGACCAGGGGCTGATCCCCCTGCGGGACTTCAAGATCCCGACGTCGGCGTAAGAACTATGCGGCGTTCTGCGCCGCAAGCACCCTTTGGACGACAGGGTCGGCCGACATCATCGAGTAGTGCTCGGCCACCTTGGGGAAGCGGCCCATCTCCACGCCGTCCGATTTCATCCAGCTTGCAACCGTGAACAGGTATGGGTCGCACATGCTGAAGCGGTCTCCCAACACCCACGGGCCCTTGAGCATGTGACGCTCGATGATCTCGAAGCAGTCGCCGACGTTCTGCGGCACTTTCTTCTTCATGGCCTCGATCGCAGCATCTTCATCGGCCCAGCGATAGCCGCGCATGCGGTGCGAGTGCGCCACATGGGCGGTCGAGCAAAGGTAGCTGTTGAATTCGTTGGCTCGCGCCAGCTCGAACGCATCCTCCAGCGGCGCCAGTCTTGCCTGCGGGAAGCTCTGGGCGATGAAAAGCAGCAACGCGGGTGTTTCAGTCAGCACGCCCCGATCTGTCACCAGCGCCGGTACGCGGCCCTTCGGGTTAAGCCGCAGGTATTCGGGTGATTGCTGTTGCTTGCTCGCGAAATCGATGCGCACCGCGCGGTAGTCGGCGCCGGCGTACTCGAGCGCGAGGTGGGATGCCAGGGCGCAAGTGCCCCGGGCGAAGTAAAGAGTCAGCATGAACGCATGATATTCCGGCGCCGCCCACGTGGCTGCTGAGTCGAAGTGATCCGACGTGAGCGTAGGAGCCAACCCTTTTTTGACCTGCGGGCCACCATTGCGATGTCACCGCTCTTGCAAGCGCCGGATACTGCCTGCGGTTATGCGGCAGTAGCTGTAATCAAGAGCGAGTGAGCGAAATGGATAGACGAGATTTCTCCAAGGCTGCGGCGGCCTTCAGCGCGCTGTCGGCGGTCGTGGGAACTGCCATCGGCAGCCACAGGCCCAATCACAAGCCCAAACCAACGCCATCTCCGACCCCGGCGCCAACGCCCGGGCCAACGCCGGCCCCAACACCTGCGCCACCGCCCGTCGGTGGCGCCATCATCGGCGTGAACCTCAGCGGCATGGAATGGGCCGAGACAGGCTTTCGCTACGGCTCGGGCACGCAGCCCAACCTGCACTACACGGTGCCCCGCCGGGCCGATGTGGGATGGCTCGCTGCCAACGGCTTCACGCGTTCACGCCTGCCGATCAAATGGGAAATGCTGCAGCCCATGCTGCACGACACACCCGCAAATGCCACGGCGCGTGCTCTGATCGGCGAGCCCGGCGCGTTCCACGCAGCCTACGAGTCGTACATCACCGGCGTGCTGGACGCCCACGCCGCCAACGGCACGAAGTGCATCATCGACCTGCACAACTATTGCCGCTACCGCGACTTCGTGTTCCAGCAGGACGGCTCCGTGATCGGTCTGGAAAAGCAGCAGAACCCGCAGATCTACGCCTACACCACGGACAACACCCAGGTGTGGGAGCGCATCTTCGCGCTGACGAACCCCACGCTCAAGCAATCCAATTTCCTCGACTTCTGGACGCGCGCGGCCAACAAGTGGAAGAGCCACCCGGGGTTTGGCGGCTACGGCCTCATGAACGAGCCCTTCTGGCTGCCCGCGCCGGGCACCAACGTCGAGGTGCGCGACGGCAGCGAGGACCTCACGATCTGGCCCACGTACGCACAGGCCGCGATCAACGCGATCCGCGCCATCGACCCGGTCAACCCGATCTACCTGGGCGGCAACGAGTGGAGCGCGGCGATGTCGCTGGCTACCAAGAACCCGTCCTGGCCGCTGCAAGGCGCGAACATCATTTATGAAGTGCACATGTACCTGGACGCGGGCAGCAGCGGCCAGCGCTACGACTACGACAGCGAGGTGGCATTGGGCTACAACGCCGGCTTCGGCTCGGGTTCGATCACGCTGGACACCGGCGTTGACCGCCTGCGGCTCGCGGTGGAGTGGGCGCAGCCGCGCGGACTCAAGCTGGCGCTGACGGAGACGGGCGCGCCGATCGACGACCCGCGCTGGGAGGAGATGTGGAAGCGCCTGCTCACCTACGCCCGTGCCAATAACGTTGACGTGTACAACTGGCACGGCGGGAACCACTGGCCGTTGCACAATGCCGCGATCAACCACGTGCCCGGCTGGCACCAGAACAAGACGCTGGAGCCGCAGATGTCGGGACCGATGAAGGCTTCCGCGGGCGTCGACAAGGCGACATTGTTCGACTCCGGGCCCGGTTGGGCGCCGTCGGGCACACCCGTCACGATCACCGTCCACGCGCGGGGCAACCTGGCGAACCCGATCACGGTCAATGTGTCGTCGAGCAATGGCGGCAGCTTCAGCAAAACCACGCTCACGATTCCGGCCGGCGCCAACGGGCAGGATTCGTTCACGTTCACCGCCCCGCCCAACTCGATCGCGACGCTGAGCTACGCCAGTTCCGCGCCGGGCGTCCCTGCACCGCCGCCGCGCCGCGTCTACTCGCTGGCGGACCCGGTGGCCTACGCGTCCACCAACCTCGCCGACGCGGCGATGGCGCTGATCGCGAAGTTCAGCGCGTGCAAATGGGAGCTGGCTGACGGATACACCGATTACATGCAGGGCGCACCAGCCAATGACGGCCAGCACGTGCGCGCGGTTTCGGATTCCGGTTACGGATCGTCCATCGGCAATGCGATGGAAATGCTCAACTGGACCAACAACGAGGCCGCCAACATGGGCACCCAGGCGCCACCGGTGATGCGCGTGACCAACGGCAAGAAGAACGCCGATTTCAGCTATTGGGACACCATCGGCCTGTGGTGCCGCAAGACCATCCCCCTCGCGGAAGTGCAACCCAACCCGCGCAACCGCGTGCCATACACGCTGGCGGATTCGCACTTCACGATCGCGGCCGTCAGCGTGCCGGGGACGGGCAACAACGGCATCGT
>JAQZBU010000244.1 GCA_029237735.1 Ramlibacter sp.
CTCCCGGCGCCGTGGTGCCGCCGGGCGGCCCGATCCTCGATCTGGTGCCCCGTGATGACTCGCTGGTGGTCGAAGCGCGGGTCCGCCCCAGCGACATCGATGTCGTGCACGTGGGCTTGTCCGCCAAGATCGTCTTCAGCGCCTTCAAGAGCCGCACAACCCCGCAGATCGACGGTAAGGTGACCCGCGTCACGGCCGACGCCCTGAAGGACGAGCGCACAGGGGAATTCTACTATCTCGCACGGGTTTCCGCCGATCCGGCTCAGCTTGAAAGGCTCGACGACGTGGTTCTGCAAGCCGGCATGCCGGCGGAAACCTTGATCATCACCGGGGAGCGGACCATGCTGGAGTATCTGGCCCAGCCGATCCGGGACTCTTTCCGCACCGCGTTCCGGGAACAGTGAGCTTTCGATTTGTGACTTCTCCCCCAGCTAATCCTGCTGCTCCACTAAACCGGTAGGATAGTTCTTGCCCAAAGTTGTTGAGTGCAGAAGGCGGTGCGGGCGGCCTGTTGCTCCCATGTGGAGGGGATGAATGAGCATTCCCTGCCGACCGAAGACGAGGCGGCATTCGAGGCGTATCTCGACACCCTTGCCGCAGCGCTGCACCACCGAAGCCGGAAACAGCCTTTGCGTGACTACTGCACCGGCCTGCTGCTGCCGGAGGGGCGCAAGAGCATGGAGCCGATGGCCGCCCGGCTTGCCCCGGCGCGCACCCGCACGATGCACAAGACGCTGCTGAACTTCGTGTCCGAGGGGGCGTGGAGCGACGAGGCGGTGCTGGCGGCGATGCGCTCTCAGGTCCTGCCAGCGATGCAGGCGCACGGGCCGCTGCGCTTCTGGATCGTCGACGAAAGCGGCATGCCCAAGAAGGGCAAGCACTCGGTCGGCGTGGCACGGCAGTATTGCGGCGAGGTGGGCAAGGTCGACAACTGCCAAGTCATGGTCAGCCTGTCGGTCGCCAATGAGGCCGCCTGCCTGCCCCTCGCCGCGCGGCTCTACCTGCCCGAGGCGTGGGCGGTTGATGAGGAGCGCCGGAGCAAGGTTGGCGTTCCCCTCGACGTCGTCTTCCAGAGCAAACCAGCACTCGCCCTGGAGCAGATCCGCGCCGCGCACGCCGCGGGGGTGCCGCCCGGCGTCGTCCTGGCCGATGAGGTCTATGGCTCTACAGCCTCGTTCCGCCAGGGTGTCAGCGCGCTGGGCCTTGACTATGCGGCGGCGGTGCGCGCGACGACGCCAGTGCGGCCGCCGCTGGACAAGCGGCGCGCCCGTCTGTGGCGGGGCCAGGACGCGGCGCTGTCGGTGCGGGCGCTGGCCGCACGCGTGCCCCGCTCGGCGTGGCGGTGGGTCACGTGGCGCGAAGGCAGCGGGCCGGAGTTGAGCGGACGCTTCGCCGCGATCCGGGTGCGCGTCGGTCGCGACGGGGCCGAGGGCGAACAGACGCTGCTGCTCGAGTGGCCGGTCGGGGTCACGGATCCGGTTGGCTATTGGCTGGTCACCCTGGCGCGCCATACGCCCCTCCAGGACGTCGTCGCCACGGCCAAAGGCCGCTGGTGGGTCGAACAAAATTACCGAGAACTCAAGCAAGAAGTTGGCCTCGGCGACTTCGAGGGGCGGGGTTGGCGGGGCTTCCATCACCACCTCACGCTGAGCTTCGCCGCCTACGGCTTCCTGGTGATGCGCCGCTGCCAGCAGCCTTGGCCCGCCGGAGGTCGGGCCGGGGTCTTAAGCTTTCCAGTGGTCGCGGATCCCACCCATCCGCCCATCCGACCGGAACGCCACGCGCCCACCTCGATCCCGACCATGCGTCGACGCCTGACCGTCGGCCTTGCACGGCGACTCCCGCGCTGCCCCTGCTGCCAGACGCCACACTCCGAACAGGTTCTCCCGATCCAGCCTCTACTCCTATCGGCTTGATGAAGCAGTAGGAGTAGGAAGGAGCATCGAAAGCCGTGCGGCGGATGATGCCCGCATTGTTAACCAGGACTGAGGCAGATCCGAGCCGGTCTTCGACCACTTGGACAAAGCGCGAGCACGCGTCCCCATCCGTAACGTCAAGCGCGAACGGCAAGGCGGCGCTTCCCAATGCCTCGATTTCCTGCGCGACCGCTTCCACGCCGTCCCAATTGACATCCGCGACCGCGACTTCCCAAGAGCGATGGCGCGCCCGTTGCCTTGGGCTGCACCAGTGACGACTACTACCTCATCCTTAAGCAAGCTCCTCATTTCCATGACGCACCTTTATTTTTTCGTTATAAACTAATTAATTCGATATATGCTAACAGGACGGGTGTGTCAAGTCCAAACGACACTGGAACGGAGGATTAGGATCTGCCCTCGGGCGCGTTGTACTGTTTCTGTTGTTTTCGCTCGCACGTAAAACTGAGTGTTGATCTCGACAACAAGGATAAGAATGATCGTCAGAAGAACCAGAAGCAAAGTACGGCGGAGAATACTCAAATGGTAATCAAAAAATTGGCGGTATTTCGGAAAAATTTCCTCGAAAGTAATTGAAGCGAGGAATATGAATAAGTAGTTTACG
>JAQZBU010000148.1 GCA_029237735.1 Ramlibacter sp.
GGATGCTGGGGATCAGCGGGTCGATCGAGGTGCACTGGGTCCTCGGCCTGGGCACTTCCGTCCCCCTTTTCTCCCCGGCCCTGGGGCACGACACGCGCTTGGAGCCTGCGCGGGTCAAGCGGGCCAGGCTTGACCCGCGCCCACGCCTAGCCTGCGCCCCCTTCTCGACCCAACGCAGGCCCGCCTCTCTGCCGCGCAGACTCCTAGGACCCTGCGCGCCGGTTTAGCATTGCGGATCTTTCGAATCGAGGAGACACCCGCATGCTGGGCCTGATGCAAAGCCAACCCCTGTTGATCTCGATGCTGATCGAGCATGCCGAGCGCCACCATGGCGACACGGAAATCGTGTCGCGGCGGGTGGAAGGGGACCTCCACCGCTACCAGTGGAAGGACGTGGCGCAGCGCTCGCGGCAGGTGGCCCACGCGCTCGACGGCATGCAGCTGCTGTTCTCGGACCGCGTCGCCACGCTGGCCTGGAACGGCTACCGCCACCTGGAGCTGTACTTCGGCGTCAGCGGCTCCGGGCGCGTGCTGCACACCATCAACCCGCGCCTGCATCCGGAACAGATCGCCTGGATCGCCAACCATGCCGAGGACCAGGTGCTGTGCTTCGACCTCACCTTCCTGCCTCTGGTGCAGGCTGTGCACGCGAAGTGCCCCACGATCAGGCAGTACGTGGCCTTGTGCGACGCGGACAAGCTGCCCAAGGACAGCGGCGTGCCCAACCTCGTCAGCTACGAGTCGTGGATCGGCGCCCATCCCACCACCTACCAGTGGCCGAGCTTCGACGAGAACTCCGCGTCGAGCATGTGCTACACGAGCGGCACGACGGGCAACCCCAAGGCGGCGCTGTACAGCCATCGCTCCACGACGCTGCATGCGTACGCCGCGGCGCTGCCCGACGTCATGTGCCTGTCCGCGCGCGACGCCGTGCTGCCGGTGGTGCCGATGTTCCACGTCAACGCCTGGGGCATCCCGTATTCCGCCGCGCTCACCGGCTGCAAGCTGGTGTTCCCCGGGCCCGCCATGGACGGCAAGTCCGTGTACGAGCTGATCGAAGCGGAGAAGGTCACGTATGCGGCCGGCGTGCCGACCGTGTGGCAGATGCTGCTGGGACACATGAAGCCAGCGGGCCTGCGCTTCTCCACGCTCAAGCGCACGGTGATCGGCGGCTCCGCGTGCCCCCCCGCCATGATCGAGGCGTTCCGCGAGGACTATCGCGTCGAGGTGCTGCATGCCTGGGGCATGACCGAGATGAGCCCGCTCGGCACGCTGTGCACGCTGAAGAACAAGCACCTGGAACTGCCTGCCGGCGAGCAGATGAAGATCCGCCTGAAGCAGGGCCGCGCGATCTTCGGCGTCGACATGAAGATCGTGGGTGACAACGGCGAGGAACTTCCGTGGGACGGCAGGACCTTCGGCGACCTGTACGTCAAGGGACCGTGGGTCGTGCGTGAGTACTTCAAGGGCGAGGGCGGCGATCCGCTGGTCAAGGACACCAACGGGGCCGGCTGGTTCCCGACCGGCGACGTGGCCACGATCGACGCCGACGGCTACATGCAGATCACCGACCGCAGCAAGGACGTCATCAAGTCCGGGGGCGAGTGGATCAGCTCCATCGACATCGAGAACATCGCCATGGCGCACCCTGCCGTGCAGATGGCCGCCTGCGTCGGCATGCGCCACCCGAAGTGGGACGAACGGCCGGTGGTGGCGATCGTCAAGCGCCCAGGCATGGAGGTCTCGCGGGAGGAGCTGCTGAAGTTCTACGAAGGCAAGACGGCCAAGTGGCAGATCCCCGATGACGTCGTCTTCGTCGAGTCCATCCCGCTGGGCGCGACCGGCAAGATGCTGAAGACGCGGCTGCGCGAGCAGCTGAAGGACTACAAGCTGCCGACCGCCTGAGGGCTGCGTCCGGATTGGTGCACTGTCGCCTGCGCAACAGGCCACGGTTAATGCTTAGGTGCAATCCCTGACCGGGGAAGTGCACGAAGTCCATTACCCTGCGGCCTGTCGTTGCCCAATCAGGAGACATGCAATGAAGAATTCGTTCAGGATCGTGGCCCTCGCCGCGATGGTGACCGCCGCCGGAGCCGCGTACGCGCAGAAGGGCGAGACCGTCCGCATCGCCTTCATGGACCCGCTGTCCGGGCCCTTCGCGAACGTCGGCCAGAACCAGCTCAAGAGCTGGCAATTCGCCGCCGAAAAGCTGTCGGCGCGCAATCCCGCGGGCGTCAAGTTCGAGGTGGTCGGCTTCGACAACAAGGGCTCACCGCAGGAGAGCCTGAACACGGTCAAGGCGGCCATCGACCAGGGCTTCCGCTACATCACGCAGGGCAACGGCTCGGGCGCCGGCCTCGCCATCCTGGATGCGGTGTCGAAGCACAACGAGCGCAATCCGGGCAAGGAAGTGGTCTACCTGAATTACGCGGCGGTGGACCCGTCCATGACCAACGAGAAGTGCGACTTCTGGCACTTCCGCCTCGATGCAGACACGTCCATGAAGATGGAGGCGCTGACCTCCTTCATGAAGGACCAGCCCCAGGTCAAGAGCGTCTACCTGATCAACCAGAACTACTCGCACGGCCAGCAGGTCGCCAAGTACTTCAAGGACGCCATGGCCCGCAAGCGCCCGGACGTCAAGATCGCCGGCGAGGACCTGCACCCCATCGGCCAGGTCAAGGACTTCGCCCCGTACGTCGCCAAGATCAAGCAGTCGGGCGCCGACGCCATCGTCACCGGCAACTGGGGCCAGGACATGACCCTGCTGGTCAAGGCGATGAATGACGCCGGCATGAAGACGCCGCTGTTCGCGTATTACGCGGGCGTGACCGGCACGCCGACGGCGCTGGCGGCAAGCCAGGGCCTGGAGGTCTATGGCGTGGCGTACTCCCACTCCAACGTCCCCGGCGAGATCCGGCAGATGGCGGACGAGTTCAAGAAGAAGTTCAACGACGACTACTACACGCACGCCACCTACAACGGCATCAACCTGCTGGGCGCGGCGATGGCCAAGGCCAAGAGCACCGATCCCGTCAAGGTTGCCCGCGCGATGGAAGGCCTGACGGTCAAGAGTTTCGCCGGCGACGTGACCATGCGCGCCGCCGACCACCAGCTGCAGCAGTCGCTGTTCATCTCCAAGTGGCAGAAGGCCAAGGCCGGCGAATATTCGCCGGAAAACACCGGCTACACCTTCGTGGAGGTGCGCAAGCTGGAGCCCTACGTGTCGAGCACGCCGACCAGCTGCCAGATGAAGCGTCCGGCGGGCTGAGTCCCCCTCGGAGCGAGCCGGGACCGGCCCTGCCGTCCGTCCCGGCTTTTTTTTGCGCGCGTCCGGCAGAATCCTGCCCACAAGAACGAGTTCACTCCAAGAGAAGAGTCCCCGGATGGAGTTCTTCACCATTTCGCTCCTGAACGGCATCAGCTACGGGCTGCTGCTGTTCATGCTCAGTTCCGGCCTCACGCTGATCTTCAGCATGATGGGCGTGCTGAACTTCGCGCATGCCAGTTTCTACATGCTGGGTGCCTACTTCGCGTACACGACGACACAGTGGGTCGGCTACTTTCCGGCGCTGCTGGTGGCGCCTGTGTTGGTGGGCCTCATCGGCGCCTTGTTCGAAAAGTACGCGCTGCGGAGGGTGCACAAGTTCGGCCATGTGCCGGAACTCCTGATCACGTTCGGCCTGTCGTTCATCATCCTGGAGATGGTGCAGCTGGTGTGGGGCACGAGCTCGGTGGACTACCGCGTCCCGGCCGCCCTGAGCGGGCCGCTTTTCACGCTGTACGGCACGCAGTTCCCCCTGTACCGCGGCTTCATGATGCTGGTCGCGGTGCTGATGCTGATCGCCATCTGGGTCCTGCTCACCCGCACCCGCATCGGCCTGGTCATCCAGGCCGCGCTGACCCATCCCGAGACGGTGGAGGCGCTGGGGCACAACGTGCCGCGCGTGTTCATGCTGGTGTTCGGCGGCGGCTGCGCGCTGGCCGCACTCGCCGGTGTCATCGGCGGCAACGCCTTCGTCACGGAACCCGGCATGTCCGCGACGGTGGGCTCCGTCATCTTCGTGGTGGTGGTGGTCGGTGGCATGGGGTCGCTCGCCGGCGCCTTCGTGGCGTCCCTGGGCATCGGCATCATCCAGACCTTCGCCGTCGGCGTCGACGCATCGCTCATGGGAGCCGCGAGCTCGCTCGGCCTGAACATCACGCCGCAGACCTTCGGCTTTCCGGTCTGGAAGCTGAAGATCAGCCAGATCGCGCCGATCCTGCCGTACCTGTTCCTGGTGCTGATCCTGATCTTCCGCCCCAAGGGCCTCCTCGGCACGCGGGAGGGCTGAAGAATGAGCACCCTCTCCAACACCGAAGAGCGTTCCGAGGCCGAGCGCGAGAACCGGCGCGTCGGGGTGCCCATGGGCTTGCCGGGTCAGATGCCGGCACGTGTACCTTCGAAGTCCACGAAGGGCGCCTATTACGAGTTCAAGCCGTACAACGTCGGCCGGTGGTTCGTGTGGGGCGCCTTCGCGCTGATCCTGCTGGTGGCTCCCATGCTGTTCCGCAGCAGCCTGGCCCAGACCATGCTCAGCCAGATGGGCATCGCGATCATCGTCTGCCTCTCGTACAACATGCTCCTGGGGCAAGGCGGCATGCTCAGCTTCGGCCATGCGGTGTACTCGGGCATGGGGTCGTTCCTCGCGATCCACACGCTGAACCTGGTGGCGAAGGACAGCTGGCCGATCCCCGTCAGCCTGATCCCGATCGTGGGAGGGCTGTTCTCCGCGGTCTTCGCCGTCCTTTTCGGCTATGTCACCACCAAGAAGGCCGGCACGCCCTTCGCGATGATCACGCTGGGCATCGGCGAGCTGGTCTGGGCCTCGGCGCTGATGTTCCCCGAATTCTTCGGCGGCGAGGGAGGCATCTCGGGCAACCGCGTCACAGGCTCCAAGCCCATGGGCATCACCTTCGGGCCGCAGATCCAGCTGTATTACCTGATCGCGATCTACACCTTCGCGTGCACCGCGTTGATGTTCGCCTTCACGCGCACGCCACTCGGCCGGATGATCAACGCGGTGCGCGACAACCCCGAGCGGGTCGAATTCGTCGGCTACGACACGCAGACCGTCCGCTACATCGTCTTCATCATTTCCGCCTTCTTCGCCGGCATCTCGGGCGGGCTGGCGGCGCTGAATTTCGAGATCGTCACGTCCGAGGTGGTCAGCGGGCCCCGCTCGGGCGCGTACCTGCTGTTCACGTTCCTCGGCGGGGCCACCTTCTTCTTCGGGCCGATCCTGGGCGGCATCCTGATGGTGCTGGCGTTCGTGCTGCTGTCGGAATTCACCAAGGCGTGGCTGCTGTACCTCGGCCTGGTCTTCCTCTTCATGGTGATGTACGCGCCCGGCGGCTTCGCCAGCCTGATCATGATGAACATGCGGGTCGCTGCGTTCGGGCGCCTGAAGGAGCTGTGGGTCAGCTACCTCGCGCTGGCACTGACGGCGCTCGTGGCGCTGCTCGGTGCCGCGGCGATGATCGAGATGGTCTACCACCTGCAGCTCAATGCCGCGCTCGGCCCGGAGCTGCGCTTCCTGGGCGCCAGCCTGAACGCGAAGGGCCTCGACAGCTGGTTCGGTGCGGGGTTCGTGATGCTCACGGGCATCGGCCTGTTCGAGGTCGCGCGCCGCCACTTCGTGCACCAGTGGGGCGAGATCCAGGAATTCATCGAAAAAGAAATGAAGCGGAGGGAGACGCTTTGACGGCGGCCTTGGAACTGAGAGAGCTGCGGAAAAGCTTCGGCAAGACCGAGATCATCCGCGGCTGCACGCTCGCCGTGCAGCAAGGGGAACGCGTGGCGGTGATCGGCCCCAACGGCGCCGGCAAGTCCACGCTGTTCAACCTCATCAGCGGACGCTTCGCCCCCACCAGCGGCGAGGTGCTGCTCAATGGCCATCGCATCGACGGCAAGAAGCCCTTCGAGATCAACCGCCTCGGCCTGTCGCGCAGCTTCCAGATCACCAACATCTTCCCCAAGCTGTCGGTGTTCGAGAACCTGCGGTGCGGCGTTCTCTGGAGCCTGGGCTACAAGTACACCTTCCTGAAGTTCCTGGCGGACCTTGACGACGCCAACGAGCGCGCGGAGCAGCTGCTGGAAATGATCCACCTGCACAAGAAGCGCGACGTGCTCGCGATGAACCTCACGTACGCGGAACAGCGCGCGCTGGAGGTGGGCATCACCATCGCCGGCGGCGCCAACGTGATCCTGCTCGACGAGCCCACCGCCGGCATGAGCCGGGTCGAAACGCGCCGCTTCATCGAGCTGATCAAGGAAGTGACCGTCGGCAAGACCCTGCTCACGGTCGAGCACGACATGAGCGTGGTCTTCGGGCTGGCCGACAAGATCGCGGTGGTTGTCTACGGCGAGATCATTGCCTACGACACGCCCGAGAACGTGCGGGCCAACCAGCGCGTGCAAGAGGCGTACCTCGGCACCTCGCAGGAGGCGCACTGATGCTCAGCGTGAACAACCTCCACGCCTTCTACGGCAAGAGCCACGTGCTGCACGGCGTGCAGTTCGACGTGGGGCAGGGCGAGATCGTCGGCCTGCTGGGACGCAACGGCTCCGGCCGTTCGACCACTGCCAAGGCCATCATGGGCATGGTCGACGCCACTGGCGATGTCGTCTGGAAAGGCGACCGCATCGAAGGCCGCAAGCCGTACGAGATCGCCCACCTGGGCATCGGCTATGTGCCTGAGAACCGCGACATCTTCCCGAAACTCACGGTGCACCAGAACCTGATGCTCGGCCAGAAGAGCGCCAAGCAAAAGGGCCGCTGGAGCTTCGACGACATGTACGAGATGTTCCCGCGGCTGAAGGAACGCCAGCACACCGAGGCGGGCGTCCTCTCCGGCGGCGAGCAGCAGATGCTGACCTTGTGCCGCACGTTGATGGGCGATCCCGAGCTCATCATCATCGACGAGCCGACCGAAGGCCTCGCGCCGAAGATTGTCGAGCTCGTCGGCGAGTACCTGAAGACGCTCAAGGCCCGCGGCGTCTCCGTGCTGCTGATCGAGCAGAAGCTCACCATCGCCATGGCGATCTCCGATCGTGCCCTCGTCATGGGGCACGGAAGCATCGTGTTCCAGGGCACGCCGGACACGCTGCGCGCCGACGCGTATATTCGCAAGGAGTGGCTGGAGGTATAAACCTCCAGCGCCATGTCCCCTTGTGGACATGGCATCGTTGCACCGCAACACGGCCCCCCTACAATCGCAAAAAAGAACGACCGTTCTTTTCCCCTGTTTTCTCCCCCCGCATGGAGCATTCCGCATGACCGCTGAATACAAGGTGCACGGCGACGTCGCCGTGATCACGATGAACAACCCGCCGGTCAACGGCCTCGGCTACGCGACGCGCACCGCCATCGCGCAAGGCATCGACCAGGCCAACGCGGACGGGGCCGTGAAGGCGATCGTCATCACGGGCGCCGGCAAGGCGTTCTCCGGCGGCGCGGACATCAAGGAATTCGGGTCGCCCAAGGCCACGGCCGAGCCGAACCTGCTGTCGGTGATCCTGGCGTGCGAGAACTCCAGCAAGCCCATCGTGGCCGCCATCCACTCCGTCGCCATGGGCGGCGGCCTCGAGCTCGCGCTCGGCTGCCACTACCGCATCGCGGCCCCGGGCGCCAACATCGCGCTGCCCGAGGTGAAGCTGGGCCTGATCCCCGGCGCCGGCGGCACGCAGCGCCTGCCGCGCGTGCTGGGCGTGGAGCCCGCGCTGAACATGATCGTCAGCGGCGAACCGGTCAAGAGCGAGATGCTCGCGCAGCTGCCCGGCCAGAAGCTGTTCGACAAGATGGCGTCGTCCGCCGAAGCGCTGCAGGAAGAGGCCCTGGCCTTCGCCCGCTCCGTGGCCGCCACGCGTCCGCTGCCGCTGGTGCGCAACATGCCCAGCAAGCACCCGATGGGCGACGCGTACTTCCAGTTCGCCCGCAACATGGTCAAGGGCATGGCGAAGAACTTCCCGGCGCCCGCCAAGTGCGTGGACGCCGTCGAAGCGTCGACCAAGAAGAAGTTCGACGACGGCATGACCTACGAGCGCGAGATCTTCACCGCGCTGATGTTCACGCCGGAATCGCGCGCGCTGCGCCACCTGTTCATGGCCGAGCGCGCTGCCTCCAAGATCGCCGACGTGCCGGACGACACGCCCAAGCGCGAGATCAAGTCGGTGGCCGTCATCGGCGCCGGCACCATGGGCGGCGGCATCTCCATGAACTTCCTCAACGCCGGCATCCCGGTGACCATCCTCGAGATGAAGCAGGAAGCGCTGGACCGCGGCATCGCCACGATCCGCAAGAACTACGAAGGCCAGGTCAAGAAGGGCAAGCTCAAGCAGGACAAGTACGACCAGCGCATGGGCCTGCTGAAAACCACGCTGTCCTACGAGGACATCGGCCAGGCCGACCTGGTGATCGAGGCCGTGTTCGAGGAGATGGGCGTCAAGCAGAAGGTCTTCGAAACGCTCGACGGCGTGATGAAAAAGGGCGCCATCCTCGCGTCGAACACCTCGACCCTCGACCTGGACAAGATCGCCAGCTTCACCAAGCGGCCGGAAGACGTGGTCGGCCTGCACTTCTTCAGCCCGGCCAACGTGATGAAGCTGCTGGAAGTGGTGCGCGGCAAGAAGACCGGCAAGGACGTGCTGGCC
>JAQZBU010000149.1 GCA_029237735.1 Ramlibacter sp.
CAGGGTAGGGCAAGTGCTCACGCGGAAGTCGATCGCGCGAGTCTTGGAAAGCTTCATCTTGATGCGGCCGTCCTGCGGCACGCGGCGCTCGGCGATGTCCAGGCGCGACATGACCTTGAGGCGCGCCGACAGCTTCATCGCCAGCTGCACGGGCGGCTGCGCCACTTCTTTCAGGATGCCGTCGATGCGCAGACGGATGCGGTACATCTTCTCGTACGGCTCGAAGTGGATGTCCGACGCGCCGCGGCGGATGGCGTCGAGCAGTAGTTTGTTGACGAAACGCACGATGGGTGCGTCTTCGATGTCATCGCGCGAGACGCCCGCGCCTTCGGCGTCGTCGTCGCCACCGGTGACGTCGAGATTCTCGAGATCGAAACCGGTCTCGTCATCCGCCATCTGCGGCATGGCCGCTTCGGCCTGCTCGGAGGCCTTGTCGATGGCCTTCTGGAGCTTGTCGTCTTCGACCACCACGGCTTCGATACCGAGGCCGGTCTGGAACTTGATCTCGTCGATGGCGTGCAGGTTGGTCGGATCCGCGACGCCGAGGAACAGGCGCTTGCCGCGGCGGTACAGCGGCAGGCAGCGATGCTTCTGCAGCAGCTTGTCCTGGACCAGCTTGATGACGTCGAGGTCGACCTGGTGGGCATCGAGATCGAACAGGGGCACACCGAATTCGGTGGACGCCGCGATGGCGATGTCGCGCGCCTTGGCGGCGCCGGCAGAGATGAGCTGGGTAACGAAGCTGGACTTGCGCTCTTTGGCCGTCTGCAGGGCCGTGAGCATCGCGGCCTCTTCGACGACGCCGTCCTGCACGAGGCGCTGCGGCAGTCCGCCAAGGCCCGAGCGATTACCGAGAGCTAAAGATGCGTTGTCGTTCATGAGGTTATGAGCGAGCGACCAAACCCGCTGCGGCTAGTCTACTCACGTACCGCAGGCAGGCAATTGTTAAATCGCTTACAGGCGGCAGGAAGCCGGCACGTACTTCGACTCGATGTCCGTGATGTTGGCACCGGAGGCACCCGACGACGGGTCGCCCAGACCGCTGACGCCCGTACCGACGTTACGGCCGCACAGCCAGATCACGTCGTCGTTCGCGCTGACGCGGGGGCGCAGCGACAGGACGTCACCACCGATGTTGGCGTTCGCCTGGGCACCGTAGGTGATGTTGATCGTGCCGGTGGACACCTGGATGCCGGTGACGTACTTGCCCGACGGGGTGACCGGGGCGGTACCGTCGTCGTTCGTGAGACCAGCTTCGAGGTTGTTGGCCGGCCAGACGCCCTTGTCGGCATACGACTCGGCAACGGCCGCCTTCACGGCGCCGGCGAGGTTCAGACCTTCCGTCACCTGCGAGCGGATCGTGTAGTCCTGATAAGCCGGGATCGCGATCGCGGCGAGAATGCCGATGATGGCGACCACGATCATCAGTTCGATGAGCGTAAAGCCCTTTTGAATCTGCTTCTTCATACTGAAAAACTCCTGACAAACGAAATTTGGTGAGACCGGGCCACCAGCGCGTGCGCCGGTCAGCTGGAGTAGATGATGCAATCCTGGTGCCATGGGCGCTGTGCGCCAAGTCACTGAAAGTGAACCACTAACTCGCCACTTTCCATAGTCGGGTTTTCGCCAGAAGTGACGAATTTGGTCACTTTGTGACGCGCAGGGGAATTGTTAGGTCGGTATTGGCGACAGCGGAGTTGGCGACAGACGAAGAATCCGTCCGCAGAACTTTCTGCTTCTGATGCAGCGCGCTCCACAGCGCGGAGAGTTCGCGATCTTCGGTGGCCGGCGGTCCGGACAACTTCCTCGGAATGCCGCCAGTCAGTTCCACCGCCAGGTATTCGAAGCCAGGCCCCGTCTTGCTGGGAAGCGCGGCCAGCAGGTATTCATCGCCCAGAGCGGCGTAATGGCGATGCAGCAGGAGCTGCGCGAGATGGGTTGGCCTCACCGTGATGCGATCGGTAACCCGATCGATGCTGTAGACGGAAAGCGCCTCCTCGACTTTGCTCGTGGACACCTGGCCTTCCGGCGTGGCCAGGTCCGCAGGTATCTGGTATTCGGTTTCGGTAAAGCGGATTCGGCCAGCGAATGACTGGCTGGCACCCTCGTCCCCCCGGAGCAATCCCGCGAGAGACCGGCCATCGAACGGCGCCGTCGTCGGTATCTGAAGCAGATCCATCACGGTGGGGGCGATGTCTTCGAAAGACACTGGCGCGTCTGTCAATGGTCGGCCCGTCCATTGTTCCCCGAAACGACGCATGCCCAGCACGATGTGGAATTGATGCGTGGTCAACACCGAACTGCCATGCCCCCAGATCGGCTTGGCATCCAGCGCCTCGATCAGCGGATCCGCATCCGGGACCAGCGCTTCGTTGTGCACGCCAAAGGCTTCACCGTGGTCCGAATACACGATGACGATCGCGTTCTGGAGCAGCCCCTTCCGCTCGAGCATGTTCATGATGTCGGCGAACTGCTGGTCGACGCGTGCGGCCGCGCGCAGGTAGTAAGGAGGCCAGCGCGCATTCTTGTCGGATCGCATCATCGGTGCGCCCGCCCAGATGTAGGGCCAATGGCCCAGGGTCAGGTGAGTCACGAGGAGCAGCGGCTGATCCGTCTGCAGTTCCCGGTCGACGCGTCTGACGAAGGTGTCCGGGTCGTAGGTATTGGCCGCGCCTCGGTTCGCGTGTACGTGCGGGAACAGCCAGCCCACCAGGCGAGTATTCACCAACACGTTGAATACGGGCGCGTCGGCCACTTTCGCGATGAGGAATTCGGTGGCGCCGATCGGCGGCGTAATGGTCTGCGCGAATCCGAAAGTGCCGTCGATATTCGCAAAGCGCACTTCGTCCGTGGCATACACCGTCCGGTAACCCGCGCGCGACAACAGTCTTGGCATCGATTCGGAATCATCGATCAGTTCGCGCGGCAACAGGTTCATCACCGCCCCGGAGGAATGCGGGCTGCGTCCGGTGAGCATCGAGCACATGGAGGGAAAGGTGCGCGCAAGAGGCGTGATCGCGTTGGTGAACTGCACGCCGCCCTTCATGAACGCCGAAAGGTGCGGGGTCACGTTCGGTGAGATTTTCTCGTCCAGAAGGTCCTGGCGAAGTGAGTCCAGCCCGATGAGGATGACATTCGGCTTGTCAGCCGGGCGCGGCGCGTGGGCGACGCGCAGGCTTTGGGCGGAAGAGATCGCGACGGCGACACCCAGCGCCCCCAGGGCGACGTACCCATTTCGCGAAACACGGCCACCCTCGCGCCACCAGCGAATGGCCGCTGCCAGCAGCGTGATCGCGGCGCACAGGACCGTCAGCAGCAGAATGGCCCGGCCGAGTGCCACACCGAGCAACTTCGTCGACATGATCTCGGCGTAGGGTTCGCCCAGTGAACTGGTGGTGAAGGTCGACGCATTGTTCGCCAACAAGGCCAGGGTGAACGCGATGAACCACAGCACCACGTGCTGACGCCGGGTGGTCTTTTCCGAAGGCCAGGCACGAAAGGACAGGCGCCCCATCAACCAGCAAGCCGCGCCATACAACAGGTGCAGCAGCAGCATCGCGGCGCCGAACTTGACGAGGTTGTAACTGAGGGTCGTTCCCCAGATCGAGCCGGCGTACAACGAGTCGAGCACATGGTCGCGGAAGGACATGGACTGCGAATCGCCGATCAGGCGCAGATAGGAGAGAACCAGCAGGCCGACCGCCAGGATCAGTCCCAGCACCAAGCCGTCGTGCCACCTTGGAGGGGAGCGCTTCATCGATGCGACTTATATCACCCACGCCCGGGCATGACCGTGCGTGGTACACAAAGCTTCCGATGGCCGTTTAGCCGGCCGGGGAGTCGCAACGGACCACCTGGTCCCCTGTATTGATGATCGCGCCATAGCGCCTGCACAGCGCAAGCCAGAGTTCGGCGATTTCCGGATCGCCCCGAAAATCTTCCGCCGTTCTCAGTGGACGCGGAGTTCCTCCACCCAAATCGATTGCGATGAAGGTGTGTGAGCTCAAATCGGACCGTGGAAATATCCCCAGCATCTGGGTCCAGCCGATGGCGGCGTATTGCCGGTTCCGGCGCAACTCGTCGAGCAGATGACTCTTCATCTCGAGTCGGCCGGTTTCCGGGTCCACGCGGTAATAAGCCGCGGCCTCTGCGAGCGAACTTGCGCTCACCTTTGCATCCGGGTCGGCGATGTTCGCGAGGTTGCGTGGGTTGAACTCGGTTTCGGTGAACCGTATCCGCCGTGCAAGTCTCGGTGAGCTGGATAGACCCTGCCGCAACTCCGGCAGCAGTGATACGCCATCCACAGGGTCGTTCGCCGGCACGTTCAGCAGATCGAGCACGGTGGGAGTGACGTCCTCCAGGCTTGCCGGTATTTCGATCGCGCCCCGGGCGCCGCCCAGATTGGCGCGCGCCGAGCCGTAACCACGTATGGCAAAGAACACGCGGTATTGGTGCGGCGCCAGCACCGTGGTGCCATGGCCTGAAGAGGGCAGCACTTCCGGGCCCGGTGGCGTGAGCATGTCATGTTGCGAACCGAAAGTTTCACCATGATCGGAGAATGCGATGACGATGGCGTTGTCCAGCACGCCTCGTTCCTCGAGCGAGTCGAGGATGTCACCGAACTGTTGATCTGCGCGCCGAACGGCATCGACGTAGAAGCGTGGGCGGACTGCGTCCGGATCTCCCGGGGAATTGGTGTAGTCCGGTGAGTCCCGCCACTTGTACGGCCAATGCGGCAAAGTCAGGTGCGCGGCGAGGAGCATGGGCGAGCGGTACTCGATGTCGTCGGTGACTCGCGTGACGAACGTCTGGGGATCGTAGTTGTGAGAGTTGGCGCGATTGGCGTAGCAATAGGAAAACAGCCATTTGCCCAGGGATGTGTTCACGATGGAATTGACCAGCGGTGTATCCGATGCGGCGCCCAGGATGAAATCCGCGGCACCGATTCCCGGCGTCTCGGTCTGGTCGAATCCGAACTTCTCGTCGATATTCGAGAAGCGCACTTCATCGATGGCGTAAGCGGTGTGATAGCCGTTCTGACGCAGAATCTCCGGCAGAGTGGCGCCGAGTCGCATCGCATCCTGGGGCAGCAGATTCAGGATCGCGCCTGTCGAGTGCGGGTGCCGTCCCGTCAGCAGCGACACCCAGGAGGGGAAAGTACGCGCCAGCGGAGTGGTGGAATTTTCCAATCGCACCGCATCCACGAGAAATTCATCGAGATGGGGTGTGTCAGATGCGTTTCCCGGCAGCTGCGTTTCGTCGTAGCGCAGCGAGTCGATGCCCAACAGGATGATATTGGGCTTGTCGGCGGGCGCCGGCGCGATCTTTCCCTCGGGCCAGGCGGCGGCGCAGGCGACGGCGACCAAAGGGACTGCACCCCATGCCGCATGCCTTCGTATCGGGGCCAGCGCCAGCGCTTTACATTGCTTCACCAGCGCGACCGCCAGGACGAATCCCGACCCGAGCAAGACCAGGCCGGTAATCCAGGAATGCAGGCGGACGTTGAGTATCTCGGTGCCGGCCAGCCCTGCGTAAGGTGCGCCGAGTGAGGAATGGGGAAAGTTGCCGGCGTTCGAGAACAGGAGCCAGATCGCGGCGATGATGAACCAGAAAGCAGTGAGGGCGCGCGGCGTGGACGTGGTCTCGGGAAACGCGATCAGCGTCAGGCGCGCCATGGCCCAGCAACCCAATCCCAACACCACGTGGATCAGCAACTGTGCGGCCGCGAACCAGCCAATAAGCTCGGCAAGTCGCGTACCCAGGATGGAGCCTTCGAACACGGCCTGGTAGGCGGCATGATCGAACAACGCGGTCTGCGAATCGCCTATCAGGCGAATGTATGAGAACGCCAGGAAGGTCACGCCCAGGAGCGGACCTAGTAACAAACCTTGGGGAATGCGCCGGGGAGACCTGTTCATGTTTGTGCTGATTCTGCAGTTAGTGCGCCGGCTTGGGTGACTTAATCCGCTCTATTGCGACACCCTTCACGTTGTCAACCTAAGGGTCACTCATAGACTGCCGCGATGGAACCCGGTGCGACATCCAATGCGCCCAAAACCCGGCTGGTGCAGTGGCCGTGGTATCCGTTCGTCGTCGCTATCTACCCGCTGTGGTTCCTGTACCTGAGCAATTCGGGTCAGGCTTCGCTGGGGACTGTCCTGGACGCGACAACCGTCGCATTGGCCGCCACCCTGGTCCTGCTGTTGGTGGCCGGAAAGCTCACGGCTTCCATCCACATCGGCGCATTGGTCGTGACCGTGTTCATCGTCTGCTTCTACGCGTATGGGCCGCTGCATGATTTCGCGGTCCGCCTCGCGGTGCATCGACCGCACTCGCAGTTTCTGCGGGCGATAGGCCAGATCTTCGAAAACCACGTTGCGTTGTCATCACTGCTGCTGGGCCTCCTGGCCTTCCTCATCTGGTTGATCGTGGTGCGAGCGGATCGGAATTCAACCCGGGTCACCGGGGCTTGCAACGTGGCCGCGGCCACGCTCGGCGCTATCCTGCTCACGCGTGTGTTGCTGGGCGCGATGGACAGTCTCGGTGACGGGGTCAAACACGACCGCGCGGTGACGGGCGCCGGCAACAAGACCAGCGTCCTGGGTTACAACCCTGACATCTACTACATCATCCTCGACGGCTACGCCCGCGCCGACGTGCTGAGGGACTATTACGATTTCGACAACGGCCCATTCATCGCCGGCCTGAAGCAGCGCGGGTTCACGGTCAACGACCGCAGCAGCGCCAACTACAACCACACCTTCCTTTCGCTGGCGTCCTCGCTCAATTTCGACTACCTGCAGGACATCGCCACGGAAACACTCGACGATCCCGAGATGCAGGTAAAGCGCCAGGGGTTCGCCAAGATCGCGGAGCTATTGCAGGACAACCGCGCAGCGCATTTCCTTCGAGCCCGGGGCTACCGTTTCGTGCATCTGCAGTCCTCGTCGCCAGAGACGGTGCGCAATCCATACGCCGACGAGCAGGTGAGCTGCGCTGGCCGCGTGTTCGACGATGAGTATTTCCGCGCGGTGGCAGAGATCAGCTGGTTGAAGGCGCTCGCGCCGGAGTCGATGGTCACCGACGACCTTGCCGAATGCCACAAGCTGCGGCTTCAGGCATTGGGCAACCAAGCCAGCCGCCCGGGGCCGAAGTTCGTATTCGCCCACTTCATGCCGCCACACCATCCGTACCTGTTCGACAAGGACGGCAATGTGCTCCGCAAGGCCACCATCTCGAACCAGTTCGACTACCAGGCGCGTCTCTGGGAAGACAAATCCGGCTATCTCGGACAGCTTCAGTATCTGAACACCAGCGTCACCGAAGTCGTTGATCGGATCCTTGCTCAGTCGAAGCAGCCTCCGATCATCATCGTGCAGTCGGACCACGGGCCCAATCTTCGCGATGGGCTCGCCATCGAGCAGATGCACTTCCTGCGACTGGCAAACTTCGCGGCCTATTTTCTGCCCGGCGCACCACCCGGCACTCTGCCGGCAGACTGCGCGCCGGTGAATCAGTTCAGGTATCTTTTCAATCACTACTTCGCCGCGGAGCTTCCTGTCCTGCCTTTCAGGAGTTTCTTCTCCGAATTCAAGACGCCGCTGCAAATGACCGAACTCCCGCCTTCCGCCACAGGACAGCCATGACGAACAAATCGCGGCCCCATCAGTCGATCGGACTTCACGCAAGCCTTTGCGCGGCGATCTTGCTCGCCGGCACCGCCGACGCCCATGCCTACGTGGATCCCGGCACCGGCGCCATGATTCTCCAGATCATCGGTGCGGCGGTGGCCGGCGCGTTGTTCTATTTCCGGCAACTTCGGCACTGGATCAAGGCCGTGTTCAACCGGCTGCTCGGCCGCGGTGCGGCTGAAGACAAGAAACCTTGAGAACCGGCCGATGAACGAAATGCGGGCGGCGACGTTCCATTCGTTGCGCGATCCCGACGGCCAGCTCGTGAGCGTGGGCGACCGGCTGCTGCGCGTGGTTGCGCCCGCTGCCGCGAAGCTCGACTTGCCCGGCCGCGCCGGCATCCGGGCCGCGATGGAGCGCGGCGATATCGTGAAGACCTGGCGGGTCGCTCCCGCCGACCTGCCGCCCGAGCTCGGTACCGTGGCGACAGGTGCCGAGGTGCTCGAACACGAGCGCCTGCCTTTGATCTCCTATCCCAGTGAATGGTCGCCTCTGGCTCTCTGCGACGCCGGGCTGCATACCCTGCGAATGCAACAGCTGGCGCTCGCCGAGGGTCTGGTGCTCAAGGATGCGGCTCCCACGAACGTCGTGTTTCGCGGTGCGCGCCCTGTGTTCGTGGATTTCCTGTCTTTCGCCAATCGCGAGCGTGGGGATTTTCTGTGGCGTGCACGGCACCAGTTCGACGCCTGCTTCCTGTTGCCGCTGATCCTGAACCTGGAAGCGGGCATCCCCATTGCCTGGAGTCTGCGCGACCCTGTGCATGGTGTTGCTCACGAAGCCGCGCAGCGCATCCTGGGTCTCAGGAGCTGGTTCAAGCCCTCGCTGATCGGCAGTGTCGCGATTCCAGCAGCCGTATCACGCAAGGTTTCGGCAGCCGGCGGTACGCATGCCGTGCATCGCCGCATGGACAACGACCAGCGCGCGCTGTTCTCACTCCAGCATCAGGCCGGCTCGTTGCTGAACCGCCTTTCACGCCTCAGGTCCCGGCTGGCCTCCGGCGCGTCGCACTGGGCCAGCTACACCACCAACCGCGCGCACTATTCGGGCGACGAACTCGACTTGAAACGCCAGTTCGTCCGCGAGGCCTTGGCCCGCGTCTCGCCCCGGGTGGTGCTCGACCTCGGTGCCAACACCGGCGAATTCAGCGAGCTCGCCGCGGGTAACGCCCGCGTCATCGCCATCGATATCGACGAGCAGTCAGTGAGTGGTATTGGTGCGCGCGCTGCGGCGCGCAACCTGGATATACATGCCCTGGTGGGCAATCTCACGCAGCCGACTCCGGCGGAGGGCTGGAACAACGCGGAGACCCGCAGCTTGCTCGCCCGTCTCACCGGCACCAACGACCTCGTGCTGGCGCTGGCGTTGATGCACCACCTGCGCATCACGGGCGGCATCCCGTTCAGGGAGATCGTCGCACTGCTCGCCGCGCTGACGCGCAGCCACGTGGTGTTCGAACTGGTACCGCCCCGCGACACGATGTTCGCCGCGATGGCGCGCGGACGCGAATCCCTCTACGAAGACTGCGAACCGGCAAACGCTGAAGCCGCGCTGCGCCAGCGATTCAGGGAAATCGGGCGCCAGCAGTTGCCCAATGGCCGCGTGCTCTTCCTTTTCGAAAAGATCTGACTACTCGATCTCGAGCTTCTTGATCTTGTAGCGCAGCGCCCGGTAGGTGACGCCGAGAAGTTTGGCCGCGGCGGTCTTGTTATAG
>JAQZBU010000150.1 GCA_029237735.1 Ramlibacter sp.
CGCTGATCGTGAAATCGTCTGTCGCGATCCACATCGACAAGCGCAGCGAGTATCAGCAGCCGGATATCTACGATTCCGTGCTCGATCTGCTTTCGATCCGATCACCCACTTTCGACAAGGCGGGGAGCTTCATCAAGCAGGGAGAGGAGGGCGGCCAGTAGCGTCGGGTATACCCGCCGTCGGTCTTCAACCCGATTCGACGGTAGTCAGGCAGCAGACGTTCACAAGAGTCGGGCGAGCACGTGCGCTGAAGTGTTAGGCGCGCAGGAGTCGGCCGACATTTGCTCGGGCGCAGAAACCCGTATTGACAGCGCCACGCAGTATCTGAGTCGAACAGGCGCATGCGGCGAAGTGTTTCGCTGGTACGCTCAAGCTAGTATCCTTCGGCGTCGCGCATGGGAAGCATGCGGAACCAAATGAGGGAGCGGATGCAGAGCGCACGGTTCCATACCCCGATGAAAATGGTGGGCTACGTCGTGCTGCTGCTCATGGCGGCCGCGATCGTGTGGGGCGCATACATCACGCTGACTCATTGGGCCGGTATCGGCGTCTAGCTACCGCCGGGGCATGCCATGAACAAGCGCCAGAGCCGGGTATTCGCCATCGCCTGCACGGCCTTCGCCGCGCTCGCTTTTCTCATACTGACCGTCGACAGTCATCGGCAGTTCGGCAAGCTCACGAACGCCGACAAGATCACTCCCGCCGTCACCGCGGGCAAGGATGTGTGGCACGACAACAATTGCATCAACTGCCACACGTTGTTCGGGGAAGGCGCGTACTACGCGCCAGACCTCACCAAGATCACGAAATTGCGCGGAGCCGAGTATCTGCGGGCGTACATGCGTGATCCGTCGCGCTTCTACAATGAGCAGACGCATCGCAGGCTGATGCCGAAGCAGGACTTGAGTGAGGATGACATCACGAACCTGATCGCGTTCCTCGATTGGGTGAGCAATGTCGACAACCAGGGTTGGCCTCCGCGGCCGATTCTCGTCACGGGTTCATCGATTCCCGGCATGGACCTGACAGCAGAGCAGCAGGCGCAGCCGACGCAGGATCAGACCGCAGGGTTGCCTCCCGGAGCGCGGCCCGTCACTGAGGGCGATGATCCGATCGCGCTTGGCCAGGCTCTGTTCCGCTCGGTAGCGCCCGCGTGCAATGCCTGCCATTCGACCGCGCCCGGCGTGAACATGGCCGGGCCGACGCTTGCCGGCGTCGCGGCGCGCGCCCAGGCACTGGTAGGTTCGAGCGAATACGGCGGCCAGGCAAAAGACGCTGCGGGATACATCCGGGAATCTATCGTCACTCCCAGCGCGTACGTCGTGCCGGGACCGATGTATTCGGCGAACGGCACCTCGTTCATGCCCAACACCTATCACGAAGCGCTCAACGACGAGCAGGTGGATCAGCTCGTCGCTTTCCTCGGGACACTGAAGTAGGGCCATATGCGATATCGCTCACAAGAAGTGGCTTATTGGTACTTCGCGGTCGCGATGGTGCTGTTCGGCCTGCAGCTCGTGTTCGGCCTGCTTTCCGCCGCCAAGTATCTCGGGCCGGATCCGCTGCTCTACATCCTGCCATTCGACGTGACGAAGGTGATTCACACCAACCTTCTCATCGTCTGGGTGCTCACGGGGTTCATGGGCGCGACATACTGGATGGTGCCGGACGAGTCGCGCACCGAGCTGCACAGCGTCAAGCTGGCGTACATCCAGCTGGCGATCTGGGTGGTGATGGGGGTCAGCGCCATCGTCGGCTATCTGTTCCGCTTCGGAACGGGCAACAAGCTCCTCGAGCAGCCGCTGCCGCACAAGCTCGCCATCGTCGTGGTCATGCTCATGTTCCTCTACAACATCGGCAGGACCATCAAGAAGTCCGGACGGTTCACGACCACCGAGGGCGTACTCCTGCTGGGCATCGCCAGCGCCGCCGTGCTCTATCTACCCGCGCTGCTGCATTACGAGAACTACACGGTTTCCATCTTCTACCGGTGGTGGACCATTCACCTGTGGGTGGAGGGTGTCTGGGAGATGATCCAGGGTGGTTTCCTGGCCTATCTGCTCATCCGCTTGTCGGGGGCCGATCGCGAGGTCCTGGAGAAATGGCTTTATGTGATCGTCGGCCTGGTGTTTTTCGCAGGCATCCTCGGCACCGCGCACCATTACTACTGGGTCGGCGTGCCGGCCTACTGGCTCCCCATCGGCGGCTTCTTCAGCGCGCTCGAGCCGGTGGCGCTGGTCGGCATGGCCATCTACGCCTACAGCGCCATGCGGCGTTCGGGGCTCGCGCATCCGAACGCCCTGGCTCTGCACTGGACCATCGGCAGCGCGGTGTTCACGCTGTTCGGCGCGGGTTTGCTGGGTCTCGCGCACACCTGGCCTTCGGTCAACAAATGGACGCACGGAACGCTGATTACGGCGATGCACGGACACGCGGCTTTCTACGGTGCGTACGCCATGATCGTGCTTGCGATGATTTCCTACGCGCTGCCGTCGATGACACGAGACCGCGCCGAACGCGGAACCTCGGTGGGGTTCTGGGCGTTCTGGCTGCAGCTCGCGGGCATGTTCGGCATGACGCTGTCCTTCGCCACGGCTGGCATCGGCCAGGTGTATCTCGAACGCATCCTCGGGTTGGGCTATCTGGACACGCAGCTCAAGATCCAGGTGCATTTCGTCATGCTGATGGCGACTGCATCGCTGTTCACCGTTGGCGTCGCGCTGTTCATCTGGGACTTCTTCCGCCATCGCCCGCACTTCGAAGTGGCGGACGATGAAGCGCAGATCGCGCGCGCGGAACTCACGGAACGCGCGCCGCCGGGCTGACCCGCCATGACTTCGTCACCGGCCGCTGCGGCACGCGAGCAGCCGCCATCGGCGGCGGCGCCGTTCTATGTGCCCTCGGGAAACGAGGTCGAGATCTTCGAGCAATGCCACGCCCGGCGCCTGGCCGTGATGCTGAAAGGTCCGACGGGGTGCGGAAAGACACGTTTCGTCGAACACATGGCGGCAAGGCTGGGTTTGCCGCTCATCACGATCTCCTGTCATGACGACCTCACCGCCAGCGATCTCGTCGGTCGGTTCCTGATCCGTCACGATGGTACGGCCTGGCAGGATGGCCCGCTGACGCGCGCGGTCCGCGAAGGAGCGGTCTGCTATCTCGACGAAGTCGTCGAGGCACGCCAGGACACCATCGTCGTGCTGCATTCGCTCACGGATCACCGCCGGATGCTGCCCATCGACAAGACTGGCGAGTTGCTGACCGCGCCGCCCACCTTCCAGCTCGTGATCTCGTACAACCCCGGGTACCAGAGAATGCTCAAGGACCTGAAGCCGAGCACGCGTCAGCGTTTCGTGGCCCTCGACTTCGACTTTCCACCACCCGAGCGCGAGATCCTCATCGTGCAACGTGAAAGTGGGGTGGAGCGCGCGGTGGCGCATGGGCTCGTGACGCTCGCGGGTCGATTGCGCGGCCTGCGGGACCGCGGCCTGGCGGAGGTGCCCAGCACACGATTGCTGGTAGCCACCGGCAAGCTGATCGCCAGCGGCGTGGGCACGCGGGAAGCCTGCGAGGCGGCGATGTTGTCCCCGCTCACCGACGAACCATCATTGATGGGCGCCATGCGCGATCTCGTGAACGCCTCGTTCGAATGACATGGCGGAGGCGGAGGACGTCCTCGTCGATGCTGCCAGACACGCCACGGTGTTCGCCCGGCGGCTCTGGGCACAGCGTCATCCGCAGAGGCGTCCTGAACATCTCGCACTTCCAAGCATCGCGGAGCGCCTGGCAATTCTCATACAGGCCGTGTTGCGGATCCATCCGTCGATCCGGGTGTCGCAGGAGCCGGCGGCTCATACCTTGCTTACGCGCGTTTTCCGCCGCGAGACATTGCCGCGGCACTCGACCGCCATCCCCGCCACCGACGGGGTCGCAATCTGGCTTCCAAGGCGAATGCCGTCCGCCATCGCTGCCGATGCCCTGGGCGGTTATCGCTGCATGGCGCTGCTGCAGGCAACTCGCATCGTGCGCGGCAGCGCCAATTGTCTCGAGGCCGCGGAGGCGGACGGCGTCGGCGATCTCTATCTACTGATCGAGGCCGCCGCCGGGGAGCGGGCCCTGGCCGCGCTGCTGCCCGGCATGGGGGCGGACCTGGAACGCTTTCGCGCCGCGCAGCTGGGGCGCCGGCCAAGGCTGGAGGATTTCCCGCACTCGCGGCGGCACACCGAGGAGATTGCGAGGTCGATCTTGAGCGGCGAGCTGCCCGACGAGCGCGTGGCGCGCGCCGGCTGGCAGCCGCGAGACTCCGTGGATCTCGCGCGCGCGCTCCGCGGGCAGGGCTCCTGCATTCTGTTTCGCGACCTCTGGACCGGAGAACTGCGCGCGCCAGCTGACTCCGCCCACATTCGTGCGGGGTCGCCGTCCGCCGATTCAGTCACGCCGTCCGCGGTGAAAAGCGCGCGATTGGCGCGCCGGCCCGAGGTTCGCAAGGCAAAAGAGGACGAAGACGATGGACGTCCGGGTGCCTGGATGATCCAGTCGGCCCAGCCCGCCGAGACCGCGGAAGACCCCTTCGGCATGCAACGCCCGTCCGATACCGACGAGGACGCGGCTGCGGACGAGTACGCCGACTCCGTGTCGGAACTCGGCGAGGCCCGGCTGGTGAGCACGCCCGACCGTGCGCGCGAGATTCTCATCTCGGACGATCCGCCCGACGCTGCTGCCCGTCGCGAGCTGGAGAGTCACGGCGCGGATCACGAGCTGAGCTATCCGGAGTGGGACTATCACCTGCAGGACTACCGGTTCCCGGGCGCTCGCGTCCGCCTGCAGCCGGCGGCCGCGGGTTCTCTGGCCCAGGTCGCGGAAATCATGCGCAAGCAGCGGGCGACCTGCGAGGAAATCCGACGCCGCTTCGAGATGTTGCGCGCTGCGCGCGTGCGCGCGCGCAAACAGGTCGACGGCGACGACATCGACATCGAGGCCTGTGTCGATGCGCGCGCCGACTTCCGGGCGGGACTGCCCATGACACAGGGGTTGTACCAGAGCACGCGCCTCACTCGGCGCGACATGGCGATCACCCTGCTCGTCGACGTCAGCGGGTCCACCGATTCCTGGATATCGGAACAACGGCGGGTCATCGACGTGGAGCGTGAGGCGCTGCTGCTGGTTTGCCACGCGCTGCAGGCTTTGCACGAGCCGTACAGCGTGCTGGCCTTCTCGGGTGAAGGCCCTGGCAATGTCGTGGTGCGGGAGATCAAGTCCTTCGACGAGCCGTTCGGCGACCCCGTCGCGCTGAGGATCGCAGCGCTCGAGCCTGAACACTACACTCGGGCCGGCGCGGCACTGCGACACGCGACCGCCGGGCTGATGCGACGATCCGCGCGACATCGGCTGCTGCTGTTGCTGTCCGACGGCAAGCCGAACGACATTGACGAGTACGATGGGCGTTATGGGGCGGAGGACATGCGCCAGTCCGTCGCGGAAGCGCGGATGCAGGGAATTTACCCGTTTTGCCTGACGATCGACCGCCACGCGGCCAACTATCTACCGCAGGTTTTCGGTGCTGACCACTATGCGATGCTGCACAGGCCGGAGCTGTTGCCGGCGGTGCTGCTGGAGTGGATGCGCCGGCTCATCGCGTCCCGATAACCAGGATATCAACCATGAAGATTCTGTTGTCCCCGATGGCTCTCTTGTTGATCCTGCTCCCCTGTGGTGTCGATGCCGCATCGCCTGCACGATCGGAATACCAGGCTGCACTTCGCGCGACACCGGACCCGGATCACGGCGCCGAACTGTTCGCGCGCTGCGCGTCATGTCACGGTGCGGAAGGTGAGGGGCTTGCCGATGGCTCGACTCCGAGTATTGCTGGCCAGCATTTCCGCGTCATCGTCAAACAGCTGGTGGATTTCCGCTACGGCAAGCGTTGGGATTTCCGCATGGAGCAGCGTGCGAACAACCATCTCGGCGCGTTCCAGGACATAGCGGATGTGGCCAGCCATCTCAGCCAGCTGCCGCGCAAGAGCCGCTCCAACGATGGTGGGACTGTCGCTCTCTCTCCAGGCGCCAGCCTGTACGGGGAGAGATGTGGGTCGTGTCACGGGGCGCGCGGCGAGGGCGATGATGACGAGGCGATTCCCCTGCTTGCCGGACAGCACTCCGCCTATCTGCTGCGTCAGATGTACGATTCCGTGGACAGGCGTCGCCCGGCGCTCGCCGGCCTGCACGAGAAGCCCATCAAGTCGCTCGACTTCGAACAGTTGCGCGCGATTGCCGACTATCTTTCCCGGTTGACCAGCCCATGACGACACGGCCGGCTGAGGACTGGGACCCCTTCGCCAGCGACCACGATCCCGTCGCGAGCTCGGATGACATGCGACATCGGTGTCCTGTCGCGCATGGTGAGGCGCTGGGCTGGTCATTGTTCCGGCACCGGGATGTCATGCGGGCAATCACCGACCATGCCACGTTCAGCAATGCGGTCTCCGTGCATCGTTCCGTTCCGAACGGAATGGATCCTCCCGAACATGCCGAATATCGGCGCGTGATCGAACCCTACTTTTCACCCGAGCGAATACGCGCCCTGCAGCCGCGTTGCCGCGCCGTCGTCCGGCAGTTGGTGGCATCGATCGGTGACGAGTTCGAAGTGATGTCGCACCTGGCCGAGGAATTCGCGCTTCGCGTGCAATGCGAGTTCCTCGACTGGCCGATCGAGCTGCATGCGCCGCTGCGTGACTGGGTTCGCAAGAACCACGCGGCCATCCGGTCACGAGACCGCGCTTCGATTTCCGCGGTAGCCAACGAGTTCGATGCACACATCAGGGCCGTGCTGGCGGAGAGGCGCCGCACACCCGGCGCGCGCCCGGAGGACGTCGCGAGCCGTCTGCTGACGGAGCAGGTTCGGGGCCGTAATCTCACCGACGAAGAGATCGTCAGCATCCTGCGCAACTGGACAGTGGGGGAGCTCGGGACCATCGCGGCATCCATCGGCATTCTGCTGGTGTATCTCGCAACGCACCGTGATCTGCAGCTGCTGCTTCGCGAGTCTCCGGAGGTCTTGCCCGCCGCCATCGATGAGATCCTGCGCATCGACGCGCCGCTGTTGGCCTCGCGCCGTGTGACGACGCTGGCCGTGGATCATGACGGACTGGCACTGCCCGCTGGCGCGCGTGTCACGCTCATGTGGGCATCCGCAAACCGTGACGAGGAAGTGTTTGGCGATTCCGACGAGTTCCGACTGGATCGGGACCCCCGGTTGAACCTGCTGTATGGCGCTGGCATTCACGTATGCCCGGGTGCGCCACTGGCGCGCATGGAGCTGCTGTGTTTCCTCCAGGAGTTCTTGCCGGTGATGAGCGGCCTCGAGCTCGTGCCCGACAAGGCTCCTGTCCGGGCAGCCTACCCCGCTGGCGGCTACGTGTCGGCATGGATGCGCAGGTGCGGTTGACCGGTGCGCACGGCTCTCAACATCGCGATCGACGCCGCGATGATCCAGTAAGTGATCAGGCTGCCGGTCAAGGCGGTATTGCCCCAACCGATGGCGCTGTAAAACGCGGTCGGACACTTTCCAAAATAGATGGACGGCACGAACGCGAGGTTGACGACCGCAATCGCGGCTGACGCCGATGCCAGCCAGTTCGGGAGCATGCGTGTGCTTCGAATGGCGAACGCCGCGGTGAGCAGCAGTATCGCGGTGAGGATGCGCTTGATCGAACCGTGGACGAGGATGTTGGCGTCGGCCAGCAGTCCGTCTATCGTCGGGTCATCGACGCCTGGCGCATTGAACGCCGAGCCGGCTTCGTGCGCGGCGCCCAGAAGAATGAACCCCACGTACAGCAGGGACGTTCCCCAGAAAAGTGAAGCCGACCACTCGTGGTCGTTGCCCTGCCTTCGAATCAGGTGGGCGAAGCCTGAAAAGAAGGCCAGCAGGAAGGCGGCCGTGAACAAGGTGATCAAGCAGCGTGTAAACACATTGTCGGCGGGCGGCGGTCCGTCATGAACGAAATACAACGGGATCACGGCGAAGACGGTGATGCTCGATGCGATACCTGCCCAGGCGGCGATTTGCAGGGGGGAAGTGAGTCGGACGGTGTTGTGCATGGCGGTCTCCCGGTGGTCTGGGGTTACGCCACGCTAAGTGGTCGCCGGCGTTTGGCCGACAAATATTGGTCGAACGCGGCTGAAGCCGGGTCGAACGCGGGCGGCGATGCCACTCTGCGAGCCGCGCCGGCATCGTACACTCGGGCTCCCGCGGGGAATCGAGGCCCTGAAAGATGACCTACCAGGATCGGCACGTTGTGGTGACGGGCGGTGCCGGCGCACTCGGGACCGCCGTGCTGCATGCCCTCGTGCAGGCGGGCGCCTGGTGCCACGTACCCTATCGGCCCGGGCCTGCGATCGAGCGCTTCGCCCTGCGCGGGCACGAGCGCATTTCATTCGTCGAGGTCGCCGACCTCGCGGACGAATCTGCCGTGAGCCGCTACTACGACGGGCTCGAAAATCTCTGGGCGTCGATACACATCGCGGGGGCTTTCGCTTACGCACCCCTCGCGCACAGCGACAAGGCATTGCTGATGCGCCAGCTCGAGGCAAATCTCGTTTCCGCCTATCTTTGCAGCCGCTCGGCGGCCTTGACGCTTCGGCGACTGAAAACGGGCGGTCGCATCGTGAACGTGGCCGCCCG
>JAQZBU010000151.1 GCA_029237735.1 Ramlibacter sp.
GCGTTCTCCGTGCCGGCTCTAAGGTAGGCGCCGAGCCGGGTGCGTTCGATCAGGAACCATGTACCAAGGCAGACAACCAGCGAAGCCAGGACGACCCAGGCGCGGTAGTTGGGCAGGACCATGAAGCCCAGGTTGGTCGCGCCGGACAGCAGCTCCGGCACGGGGTAGTTCTGGCCTGAAACGCCGTACTGTTCGCGAAAGATGCCCTCCAGGATGAGGGAGAGCCCGAAAGTCAGGAGCAGCCCGTAGAGCGGGTCGAGCCCGTAGAGATGCTTGAGCATGGTGCGCTCGATCACGACGCCGAGCGCGCCTACGACGAGCGGGGCGAGGATGAGTGCCAGCCAGTAGTTGATGCCGAATTTGTCCAGCATGATCCACGCCGCGAAAGCGCCCAGCATGTACAACGCACCGTGTGCGAAGTTCACGATGTCGAGCAGGCCGAAGATCACCGCCAGGCCCAGGCTGAGCATGGCGTAGAACGCGCCATTCACCAGGCCCAGCATGAGCTGACCCAGAAAGGCCTGGTGCGGGATGCCGAAAATCTCCATGGGGTAACGCTTCGCGAAAGAACCGGCCCGCGAGGGGCCGGCTATTTATTGGTTTTTTACTTCTTGACCAGTGCGCACTTCGATTCGGCGACCGTGGTGAACGCCTGGTCGCCCGGCACCTTCTGCACCTGCTTGTAGTAGTCCCACGGCGTCGTCGACTCCTTGGGGGCCTTGACCTGGAACAGGTACATGTCGTGGATCATGCGGCCGTCCGCGCGGATCTTGCCCTTGCTGTAGAAATCGTTGGCGGGCGTCTTCTTGAGCTCTGCCATCACCTTGTCCGCATCGGTCGTGCCGGCGGCCTTGACGGCCTTCAGGTACGTCAGCGCGGCCGAGTAGTCGGCGGCCTGCAGGCTGGAGGGCATGCGCTTGTACTTGTCGAAGAAGCGCTTGGCGAACGCTCGCGACGCGTCGTCCTGGTTCCAGTACCAGCTGTCGGCCAGCTGCAGGCCCTCCGTGTTGTTCAAGCCCAGGCTGTGCACGTCGTTGATGAACACCAGCAGGCCGGCGACCTTCATGGTCTTGTTGATGCCGAACTCCTTGGCCGCCTTCACGGCGTTGGTGAAGTCGCCGCCCGCGTTGGCAAGGCCCAGGATCTGGGCCTTGGAGCCTTGCGCCTGCAGCAGGAACGAGGAGAAATCCGAAGCATTCAGCGGATGGCGCACGGTGCCCGCCACGGTGCCGCCGTTGGCCTTCACCACATTGGCCGCGTCGCCCTCGAGCGAGTGGCCGAAGGCGTAGTCGGCCGTCAGGAAGAACCAGTTCTTGTTGCCGGCCTTCACCAGCGCGGAACCCGCCACCTTGGCCAGTGCGACGGTGTCGTAAGCGTAGTGCACTGTGTAAGGCGTGCAATCCTCATTGGTCAGGCGTGCCGAGCCGGCGCCGATGACGATGAAGGGGCGCTTCTTCTCGGCGGCGACCTTCGACATGGCCAGGGCGGTGCCCGAGTTCGTGCCGCCCATCAGCATGGTGAGGCCGTCCTTGTCGATCCATTCGCGGGCCTTGGAGCTCGCAACGTCGGCCTTGTTCTGATGGTCGGCGGTGAGCACCTGGATGTCTCGGCCCAGCACCTTGCCGCCGAAGTCCTGCGCGGCCCACTTGATCATTTCGCCGCCGGCCGGCCCGTCAATGTCGGCGTACAGGCTCGACATGTCCGTGATGAAGCCGATCTTCACCGGGCCGGAATTGCTTTGCGCGAAGGCACTGAACGTGCCCAGGCCGACGGCCAGTGCTGCAACGAGGGTCTTGAGTTTCATAAAGGCTCCTGAAAAAAACGGAGGGTTGGTTGATATGAACGGGCGTCGCTAGACGCCCAGGAATTCCTGCAGCATTGCCATGTTGCCGGCGAGCTCGCGCTGTTCGACCTGCTTGACGATGCGGCCATGCTCCATCACGTAGAAACGATCGGCCAGCGGCGCCGCGAAACGGAAGTTCTGTTCCACCAGCACGATGGTGTAGCCCTTGGACTTCAGGGTGCGGATCATCTCGGCAAGCTTCTGGACGATCACGGGCGCCAGGCCCTCGGAAATCTCGTCCAGCAGCAGCAGTCGGGCGCCGGTGCGCAGGATCCGCGCCACCGCCAGCATTTGCTGCTCGCCGCCCGACAGGCGCGTGCCGGGGCTGCCGGCGCGCTCCTTCAAGTTGGGGAACATCGCGTAGATGTCGTCGACGCTCATGCCACCGGAGCCGATCACCGGCGGAAGCATCAGGTTCTCTTCGGCGGAGAGGCTCGCGAAGATGCCACGCTCCTCGGGGCAGTAGCCGACGCCCAACCGCGCGACCTTGTGCGGCGGCAGCTTGATCGCTTCCTCGCCGTTGATGCGGATCGATCCCTTGCGGCTTCCGGTAAGCCCGACGATGGCGCGCATGGTCGTGGTGCGGCCGGCGCCGTTGCGCCCCAGCAGGCAGACCACCTCGCCCTCGTTGACAGTGAGATTCACGCCATGAAGGATGTGCGATTCGCCGTACCAGGCGTTCAGGTCCTCGATGCGAAGGAGCTCTTTGGACATCAATGGGCGCCCTCGAGTGCGGTATCGGCCGTGCCCATGTAGGCTTCGATGACCTGGGGGTTCGCGGATACCTCGGCGTACGGGCCGTCCGCGATGATGGCGCCGCGCTGCAGCACCGTAATCCGGTCGGCGATGGAGGCGACCACGTTCATGTTGTGTTCCACCATCAGGATGGTGCGGCCTTCGGACACTTTCTTGATCAGCTCCGTGACGCGGTGCACGTCCTCGTGGCCCATGCCCTGCGTCGGCTCGTCGAGCAGCATCAGGTCAGGCTCCAGGGCCATGGTCGTGGCCAGCTCGAGCGCGCGTTTGCGGCCGTAGGGAAGGTTTACTGTGAGCTCGTCCGCGAACTCCTTCAGGTCTACAGAAGCAAGCAGTTCGTTGGCTCGCTCATGCAGGTGATGCAGCGACTGCTCGGGCTTCCAGAAATGGAACGAGGTGCCCAGGCCGCGCTGCAGGGCCGCGCGGACGTTCTCGAGCACGGTCATGTGCGGGAATACGGCGGAGATCTGGAAGGAGCGGACGATGCCGCGCCGGGCCGTCTGGGCGGGCTTGTCGTGCGTGATGTCGATGCCGCGGTAGGTAATGGTGCCGCGAGTAGGGATGATGAACTTGGTCAGCAGGTTGAAAAAGGTCGTCTTGCCCGCTCCGTTCGGGCCAATCAGTGCGTGGATGTGCCCTCGGGCGACTTTCAGGTCGACGTTATTGACTGCGACAAAGCCCTTGAACTCCTTGGTTAAGCCTTTTGTTTCGAGAATGAACTCAGCTGCCAATCCGCCTCCTGCGATGGTACGAGTCGCGCCAGCCAGTGGCCGGGCGACGGGATGGCGAATGCTATGAATGCATGTGGCACCGCGAAAGGGGGTAAGACCCTAGGTAGTTTTGCGTGATAGGCTGCACCAGAGGGCAGCTCCCCACGCACGCTGTCAGAAGGCTGACTGCGCGCGTCACATATTCCTGCGGTACTGGCCGCCCACCTCGAACAGGGCGTTGGTGATCTGCCCCAGCGAACACACCCGCACGGCCTCCATCAGCACCTCGAACACATTGCGGTTGTCGATGACGGCCTGCTGCAGGCGCTTGAGCATGGCGGGGGCCTGCTTGGCATTGCGTGCATGAAAATCCTGCAGACGCGTCAACTGGCTTTGCTTTTCCTCCTCGGTCGAGCGTGCCAGTTCCAGCTTGTCCTGCACCTGGTCACCATGCGGATTGCGGAAGGTGTTCACGCCCACGATCGGCAGCTCGCCGGTGTGCTTGAGCATCTCGTAATGCATCGATTCGTCCTGGATGCGGCCGCGCTGGTAGCCGGTTTCCATCGCGCCTAGCACGCCGCCGCGCTCGGCGATCCGCTCGAACTCCGCCAGCACCGCTTCCTCGACCAGCTCCGTCAACTCCTCGATGATGAAGGCGCCCTGGTTGGGGTTCTCGTTCTTGGCCAGGCCCCACTCACGGTTGATGATCAGCTGGATCGCCATCGCCCGCCGCACGCTGTCCTCGGTGGGGGTGGTGATGGCCTCATCGAACGCGTTGGTGTGCAGCGAGTTGCAGTTGTCGTAGATCGCGATCAGCGCCTGCAGCGTGGTGCGGATGTCGTTGAACTGGATTTCCTGCGCGTGCAGGCTGCGCCCTGAAGTCTGGATGTGGTACTTCAACTTCTGGCTGCGCTCGTTGGCGCCGTACTTCTCCTTCATCGCTACCGCCCAGATGCGGCGGGCCACGCGGCCCATCACGGTGTACTCCGGGTCCATGCCGTTGGAGAAGAAGAACGACAGGTTGGGCGCGAAGTCGTCGATGTGCATGCCGCGCGCGAGGTACGCCTCCACGAAGGTGAAGCCGTTGGACAGCGTGAAAGCCAACTGGCTGATCGGGTTGGCGCCGGCCTCGGCGATGTGGTAGCCGGAGATCGATACCGAGTAGAAGTTGCGCACGTTGTGGTGCACGAAGTACTCGGCGATGTCGCCCATCACCTTGAGGCTGAATTCAGTGGAGAAGATGCAGGTGTTCTGGCCCTGGTCTTCCTTCAGGATGTCGGCCTGCACGGTGCCGCGCACATTGGCCAGCACCCACTCGCGGATCTTCTGGCTTTCGGTATCCGTCGGCTCGCGGCCGTTGTCGGCCTTGAACTTCTCCAGGTTCTGGTCGATGGCGGTGTTCATGAACATCGCCAGGATGGAAGGGGCAGGGCCGTTGATCGTCATCGAGACCGAGGTGCTCGGGCTGCACAGGTCGAAGCCCGAATACAGCACTTTCATGTCGTCCAGCGTCGCGATGGACACGCCCGAGTTGCCGACCTTGCCATAGATGTCGGGGCGCAGGTCGGGGTCGTTGCCGTACAGCGTGACCGAATCGAACGCGGTGGACAGGCGCTTGGCGGGCAGGCCCGAACTCAGCAGCTTGAAGCGCGTGTTGGTGCGGAACGCGTCGCCCTCGCCCGCGAACATGCGGGTTGGGTCCTCGCCCTCGCGCTTGAAGGCGAAGGTGCCGGCCGTATAGGGGTAGCTGCCCGGCACGTTGTCCAGCATCAGCCACTTGAGGATCTCGCCGTGGTCTTCGTAGGTGGGCAGGCTGACCTTGCGGATCGTCGTGCCGGAAAGGGACTTGGTCGTGAGGGCAGTGCGGATTTCCTTGTCGCGGATCTTCACCACGTACTCGTCGCCCGAGTACGCCTTTTGCATCTGCGGCCACTGCGCTAGCAGCTTGCGGGCGGCCCCATCGAACCGGGCGTCGCGCTCTTCGGCCAGCTTCAGGACGGTGTTCTTTGCACCATCGCGCTCGGCGTCGTCCTCGTGCAGCATGCGGGCACTCTCACGCAACTGCTGGATCTCGCGCGCCAGCCGGGCCTGCTCGCGCGCCTGCTTTTTGTAGCCGCGCACGGTGTCGCTGATCTCGGCCAGGTAACGGGTGCGCGCCGCGGGCACGACGGGTGTCTGGTTGGTGCTGTGGCGCACGTTGACGGCCGGAAGCTCGCCTTCCTTCAGCTTGAGCCCCAGCTGCACCAGGCGCGGCTTGAGCGCCTGGTACAACGCAGTGACGCCATCGTCATTGAACCGCGCGGCCATGGTGCCGAAGACCGGCATCTCGTCGGGCTTCTTGCCGAAAGCTTCCTTGTTGCGCTGCACCTGCTTGGCAACATCGCGCAGCGCATCGAGCGAGCCCTTGCGGTCGAACTTGTTGATCGCGACGAACTCCGCGAAGTCCAGCATGTCGATTTTCTCGAGCTGGCTGGCGGCGCCAAACTCCGGCGTCATCACGTACATGGGGATGTCCACCAGCGGCACGATGGCGGCGTCGCCCTGGCCGATGCCAGACGTTTCGACCACGACCAGGTCGAAGCCGGCCGCCTTGCAGGCGGTGACGACGTCAGGCAGGGCGGCAGATATTTCGCTGCCGAAATCGCGCGTGGCCAGCGAGCGCATGAATACTCGCGGCCCCTGGCGCCAGGGGCCGATCGCGTTCATGCGGATGCGGTCGCCCAGCAGCGCACCGCCGCTCTTGCGGCGGGACGGGTCGATGGAGATGACGGCGATGCGCAGCGAGTCGCCTTGATCCAGCCGCAGGCGGCGGATCAATTCGTCGGTGAGGGATGATTTGCCGGCACCGCCCGTGCCGGTGATGCCGAGCACCGGGATGTGCCGGCCTGCCGCATCGGCCGCGACGGCCTTCATCACGCCGGCATCGGCCTTCCCGTTTTCCAGCGCGGTGATGAGCTGGGCGAGGGCGCGCCAGTTCATCTCGCCGTGGCCCTGGATCGCCTTCGCGTCCTTCGGGGCATAGCCGGTGATGTCCTTGTCGCAGCGCATCACCATCTCGCCGATCATGCCTGCCAGGCCCATGCGCTGGCCGTCCTCGGGGCTGTAGATGCGGGCGACGCCGTAGGACTGCAGTTCCCGAATCTCCGGCGGCACGATCACGCCGCCGCCGCCGCCGAACACCTGGATGTGCTCGCCGCCGCGCGACTTGAGCAGGTCCACCATGTACTTGAAGTACTCGACGTGGCCGCCCTGGTAGGAGCTGATGGCGATGCCCTGCACGTCTTCCTGCAGCGCTGCTGTCACGACGTCATCGACGCTGCGGTTGTGCCCCAGGTGGATCACCTCGGCGCCCATGCCCTGCAGGATGCGGCGCATGATGTTGATGGCCGCGTCGTGGCCGTCGAACAGGCTCGCGGCAGTGACGAAGCGCACCTTGTGGGTGGGACGGTAATTCGCGAGCGCCTTGAATTCGGCGGACAGGTCGGTCATGAGTTATCTCCGCTCATGGGCAATGGTATGCCCGGCGAGCCACAGGTGTCGGGCCGCTACCTTACTTGACGTTTACGTAAACGTCAACCCCGCCCCAGTTCGGCGGCCGCAGTTGCATTCCGTCGTTAGCACACTATCGTTGAAGAGTCGGGCCATCGCGCTCATGCGCTGCAATTCGGCCTTTGTTTGGGGTAATCCCCCACAGACAGGCAGGGTCAAGCTCGTAACGTAGTGGGGTCCGTACCGGCAGGCGAGTTCCGTGAACCAATGCAATCACTCGCGAAGAGCCTTCATACGAACGTTTTCAACTCATCAAGCGAAGGAGACATGTTCATGAATGACAGTATCCATACAAGTGATGCGCCATCTGCCGAAGCCAAGCCCGCTCGCCGGCGGTTCTTGCGCGCAGCTGTCGGCGGCGTCGCCGGCGCTGCGGCGATGACCGCACCCATGGTTTCGGTGGCCCAGTCGCCCATCGTGCTCAAGATGCAGGGCGCCTGGGGCGCCAAGGACATCTTCAACGAGATGGCCGAGGAGTACGTCAAGCGGGTGAACGAGATGGCCGGGGGCCGCCTGCGCATCGACTACCTGATCGCCGGTGCCGTCGTCAAGCCGTTCGAAGTCATGGACGCGACGAGCAAGGGCGTGCTGGACGCGTCGCACGGTGTGCCCGTGTACTGGTACGGCAAGTCAAAGGTCGCATCGCTGTTCGGCTCCGGCCCGATCAACGGCTGTGACGCGCACCAGACGCTGGCATGGATCCATCGGGGCGGCGGCATGCAGCTCTACAACGAGCTGCTGCAGAAGATCAACCTCGACGTGGTCGGCTTTTTCGCCATGCCGATGCCCACGCAGCCACTGGGCTGGTTCAAGAAGCCGATCAAGGACGCCAGCGAGCTGAAGGGCCTGAAGTACCGCACCGTGGGTCTGGCCGCCGACCTGTTCCAGGCCATGGGCAGCAGGGTCACGCAGCTGCCGGGCGGCGAAATCATGCCCGCGCTGGAAAAGGGCGTGATCGACGGGTTCGAATTCAACAACCCGACGTCCGATATGCGCTTCGGCGCCCAGGACGTGCTCAAGAACTACATGATGGGCAGCTACCACCAGGCGATGGAGTTCTTCGAGATCGCTTTCAACAAGAAGAAGTGGGCCACCATCCCGAAGGACCTGCAGGCCATCCTGCAATACGCTGCCGAGGCCGCCAGTTCCGCCAACTGGTGGACCGCGATGGACAATTACTCGCGGGACCTCGAGGAGCTGAGGACCAAGCACAAGGTCAACGTGATCCGCACGCCCAAGTCGGTGATGGCCGAGCAGCTCAAGGCCTGGGACGTACTGACCAAGAAGCTCTCGGACGAGGACCCGTTCTTTGCCAAGGTCGTCGAATCGCAGCGCGCGTGGGCGAAGCGCGTGGCCTACTACATGTTCGTGAACGAAGCGGACTACAGGCTCGGCTACGAGCACATCTTCAAGACCAAGCTGCCCGCCTGATCGCCGCATAGGCACGCAAAGGGATGGGGCGGGCGAGTGGGCCGCCCCATTTTTTCACCCTGGGACTGGGAGGGAGCCATGGTAAATCGCGTCATCTATTCGATCGACCAGCTGAGCAAGACAATAGGCCACGCATTCGCTTGGTGCATCATCATCCTCACCTTTGGCACCTGCTACGAGGTGTTCATGCGCTACGTGCTGAACGACCCGACCAGCTGGGCCTTCGACCTGAGCTACCTCATGTACGGCGCCGTGTTCTACATGGCCGGCGCCTACACGCTGTCGCGGGGGGGCCATGTGCGCGCCGACATGTTCTACCG
>JAQZBU010000245.1 GCA_029237735.1 Ramlibacter sp.
CCCGCTTCGGTCGCCACCGACGGGCCTTTGCATTGACCGAAAGACAATCATGGCCGACCAGCAACAAGACCCCGTATTTCAGATCCAGCGCGTCTACCTCAAGGAAGCGTCGCTGGAGCAGCCCAATTCCCCGGCCATTCTGCTGGAGCAGGAACAACCCGCCGTGGACATCCAACTTGCCGTCGAAGCCCTGCAAGCCGCGGATGGCGTGTACGAAATCTGCGTCACCGCCACCGTCACCACCAAGGTCAAGGACAAGACCGTGTTTCTGGTGGAAGCCAAGCAGGCCGGCATCTTCGAAATCCGCCATGTGCCGCAAGAGCAGATGAACGCAATCATGGGCATCGCCTGCCCGCAGATCGTCTACCCTTACCTGCGCGGCAATGTGGCCGATATCATCACCCGCGCCGGCTTCCCGCCCGTGCATCTGGCCGAAATCAACTTCCAGGCCATGTACGAGCAGCAGCAAGTGCAGTTGCAGCAGGACGCGGCGCAGCCCTCGCCCATCATCACCACGGCTTGAACGCAATCCCGGGCCGCAACCCCCCGGTCCGTTCCTGCCTCGTGCTATGAAAATCATAGTGTTCGGAGCCGGCGCCTGGGGCACTGCGCTGGCGGCGGCGGCGGCCACTCGGCATGAGGTCACGCTCTGGGCGCGCGATGGCGCACAGGCGCAGGGCCTGGACGCTGCCCGCGAGAACCGTCGCTACTTGCCGGGCGTCGCGCTTCCGGCCCAACTTCTCGTCCGCTCCGACCCGGGCATTACCGCACTGGCCGCAGGCTACGATCTGGCCATCGTCGCCACGCCGATGGCGGGGTTGCGCGGCTTGCTCGCGCAACTTTGCGACCACCCCGGCCCGGTGGCGTGGCTTTGCAAGGGATTCGAGGCGCCGGTGAGCGGCGCGGATGGCTTGCTGGGCCACGAGATCAAGACGCAAGTTGCGCCGCAGCTCAAAGGCGGCGTGTTGAGCGGACCCAGCTTCGCGCTGGAGGTCGCCCGCGGCCAGCCCACGGCGCTGGTCGCGGCCAGCGAAGACGCGGCAGTGCGGGATGCGCTCGTCGCCGCCTTCCATCACGGCAACCTGCGCATCTACGCCAATGACGATCTGGTGGGCGTCGAGGTCGGCGGAGCTGTGAAGAACGTGCTGGCCATCGCCACGGGGCTGTGCGATGGCCTCCATCTCGGCTTGAACGCGCGCGCCGCCCTGATCACGCGTGGCCTCGCCGAAATGACGAGGCTCGGCGTGGCGCTGGGCGCTCGCGCCGAAACATTCATGGGGCTCTCGGGGCTGGGCGACCTGGTCTTGACGGCCACGGGTGACCTGAGCCGCAATCGCCAGGTGGGCCTGCTGCTGGCCCAAGGGCAGTCGCTTGAGCAGGCCGTTGCGTCGCTGGGCCACGTGGCCGAGGGCGTGTACTGCGCCCGCACCGTCGTGAACCGCGCGCGGCACCTTGGGTTGGACATGCCCATATCGCAAGCGGTCGTAGCCCTGCTCGACGGCAAGCTCAAGCCCACGGAAGCCGTGGCAGAGCTTATGGGCCGCGGGCCGGCGGCCGAGACGGCCTGAGTCCCCGGCTCAGCTATCGGCTGGGTCGATGGCACTCAGCGCTTGGCCCACGTCCTCGGGATCATTGGGGCGAACCAGGCGCGCTGTCTCCTTGCCGCCCCGCAAGAACACCAGCGTGGGCCATAGCTTGACGCCGAAGGAGCGGCCCAGCGGCTGGCCCGGGCCGTCCTCGACCTTGATATGGCGCACGTTGGGGTGAGCGGCCAGGGCCGCGCCGATGAGGGGCTGGGCCCTTCGGCACCAGCCGCACCAGGAGGTGCCGAACTCCAGCAACACCGGTCCGACGTGGGCATCCACTTCGGCTCGTGACGGTTCTGTTTCGGTTGAAGCGCTGTACATGCCCACATTGTCCCCAATGTCGGCAACGGAGGCGTAGGCCGATGTCCCCGCGCGAAGTCGTCCGGGTCGGGCGGGGGAACACGCAAGCTGGACAGGGGCGATGCGACCCGACAATTCGACGCGCACCGCTTGCGGCTATGCTTCTTCCATGGCAGATGACATCCATTTTTCGCACGAGATGCTGCGGACGCTCGCCGCAGCCGACGCCGCGCGCGCGCTGGCTGAGGACGTCGGCCCCGGCGACCTGACGGCCGCGCTCGTGGACCCTCAACGCCGGGCTCGGGCCCGAGTACTCGTGCGCGAGCCGGCCGTCATTTGCGGCGCACCGTGGGCCGAGGCCGCGCTCCGGCAAGTGGACCCCGGCGCGGAGGTTCACTGGCTGGTGCGTGAAGGCATGCGCAGCGCGGCCGATCAGGTGGTGCTGGAGATCGAGGGCTCGGCGCGTGGACTGCTTACGGCCGAGCGGACGGCCCTGAACTTCCTGCAGCTGCTGAGCGCCGTCGCGACCAAGACCGCGGCCTACGTCGAAGCCGTCAAGGGCACCCGGGCGCAGATCGTGGATACGCGCAAGACGCTACCGGGCCTGCGCCTGGCGCAGAATCGATGCGATCCTCATCAAGGAAAACCACATCGCGGCGGCCGGCGGCGTCACGGCGGTGCTGAAAGCCGCGGCGCAAGTTGCGGGCAGGGCGTCGTTCGTCGAGATCGAAGTCGAGACGCTGGCCCAGCTGGAGGAAGCCCTGGCCAACGGAGCCGGCATGATTCTGCTGGACAACATGGACTTGCCGACCTTGCGCGAGGCCGTGCGCATCAACAATGCCCGCGCCATCCTCGAAATCTCCGGCGGGGTCACGCTGGACAGCGTGCGCGCCCTTGCGGAAACCGGCGTTGACCGCATCTCCATCGGTGCATTGACCAAGGACGTGAAGGCGACGGATTT
>JAQZBU010000246.1 GCA_029237735.1 Ramlibacter sp.
CGACGGCCTGGGCATGGCGGCGCGCGCCGGCATCCCGCTGGAAGACATGGAGTTCTGGCAGTTCCACCCCACCGGCGTGGCCGGCGCGGGCGTGCTGCTGACCGAAGGCTGCCGCGGCGAAGGCGCGATCCTGCTGAACAGCAACGGTGAACGCTTCATGGAGCGCTACGCGCCCACGCTGAAGGACCTGGCGCCGCGCGACTTCGTGTCCCGGTCGATGGACCAGGAGATCAAGGAAGGGCGCGGCTGCGGCCCGAACAAGGACTACGTGCTCCTCAAGCTGGACCACCTGGGCGCCGAGACCATCCACAAGCGCCTGCCTTCGGTGTACGAGATCGGCGTGAACTTCGCCAACGTCGACATCACGCGCGAGCCGATCCCGGTCGTGCCCACCATCCATTACCAGATGGGGGGCGTCCCGACCAACATCCACGGCCAGGTCGTGCTGCAGAAGAACGGCGAGGACAACAGCCCGCTCAACGGCCTGTACGCCGTGGGCGAATGCTCCTGCGTCAGCGTGCACGGCGCCAACCGCCTGGGCACCAACTCGCTGCTGGACCTGCTGGTGTTCGGCAAGGCCGCCGGCAACCACATCGTGGACTTCGCGAGCCGCACCAAGTCGCACAAGCCGCTGCCTGCGGATGCGGCCGACCGCACGCTCGAGCGCCTGAACCGGCTGGACAACACGCGCACCGGCGAGTACGCGCAGGACGTCGCCAACGACATCCGCGCCTCCATGCAGAAGCACGCCGGCGTGTTCCGCACGCAGGCGAGCATGGACGAAGGCGTGCGCCAGATCGCGGCGATCCGCGAGCGCGTGGGCGCCATCGAGCTGCGCGACAAGTCGCGCGTGTTCAACACCGCCCGCGTCGAGGCGCTGGAGGTGGAGAACCTGATCGAGGCTGCGCAGGCCACCATCGTCTCCGCCGCCGCCCGCAAGGAATGCCGCGGCGCCCACACCGTGAGCGACTACGAGCGCCCGGCCGACGACCCCGTGTCGCCGCTCGGCCGCGACGACGCCAACTGGATGAAGCATTCGCTCTGGTACAGCGAGGGCAGCCGCCTGGCCTACAAGCCGGTGAAGCTGAAGCCCCTGTCGGTGGATTCCGTGCCTCCCAAGGTGCGGACCTTCTGATGAGGCCTGACTAGGTAATTCTGCGCACGCCGATACCGTTTAGATTGAGGACACCCCATGGAAAAGCGCACCTTCCACATCTACCGCTACGACCCGGACAAGGACGCGAAGCCGTACATGCAGACGGTCGAGATCGAGCTCGAGGGCAACGAGCGCATGCTGCTCGACGCCCTGATGAAGCTCAAGGCGCAGGACCCGACGATTTCCTTCCGGCGCTCCTGCCGCGAAGGCGTCTGCGGCTCCGACGCGATGAACATCAACGGCAAGAACGGGCTGGCCTGCCTGACCAACCTGCGCCAGCTCGGCGACAAGCCGATCGTGCTGAAGCCCCTGCCCGGCCTGCCGGTCATCCGCGACCTGATCGTGGACATGACCCAGTTCTTCAAGCAGTACCACTCGATCAAGCCGTACCTGGTGAACGACGAGATCCCGCCCGAAAAGGAACGCCTGCAGTCCCCCGAGGAGCGCGACGAGCTCAACGGCCTGTACGAGTGCATCCTGTGCGCCAGCTGCTCGACCAGCTGCCCGAGCTTCTGGTGGAACCCGGACAAGTTCGTCGGCCCCGCCGGCCTGCTGCAGGCCTACCGCTTCATCGCGGACAGCCGCGACGAGGCCACGGCCGAGCGCCTGGACAACCTGGAAGATCCGTACCGCCTGTTCCGCTGCCACACGATCATGAACTGCGTCGACGTCTGCCCGAAGGGGCTGAACCCGACGATGGCGATCGGCAAGATCAAGGAATTGCTGGTCCGCCGCGCGGTCTGACGAGAATGCAAGAAGCCCTGCTCGACGAACGAGGTCTCAGCAAGCTGCGCTGGCGCTGCCGCCGCGGCCTGCTGGAGAACGACCTGCTCATCGAGCGATTCTTCGACAAATACGCGTCCGGGCTGGCGGTGCGCCAGGCCGACGCGCTCGGTGAGTTGATGGATCTGGCCGACAATGACCTGCTGGACTTGCTGCTGCGGCGCAAGGACCCGGAAGGTGCGCTGGCGCGGCCCGACGTGAGAGAAGTGCTGGAGATGCTGCGCATGCCGATGCCAGCGCCTCCGGAACGTGGGCATTGAAACCTGTACAGGAACACCTATGAAACTCGCTGACAACAAGGCCACGCTGTCCTTCAGCAACGGCAGCCCCAGCGTCGAGATGCCGGTCTACCGCGGCAGCATCGGCCCGGACGTGATCGACATCCGCAAGCTCTACGCCCAGACCGGCATGTTCACGTACGACCCCGGCTTCATGTCGACGGCGTCGTGCCAGTCCACCATCACGTACATCGACGGCGACAAGGGCGAGCTGCTGTACCGCGGCTACCCCATCGAGCAGCTGGCGACGCAGTGCGACTACCTCGAGACCTGCTACCTGCTGCTG
>JAQZBU010000152.1 GCA_029237735.1 Ramlibacter sp.
ATTTCTCGACGAAGGCGCGCTCGATGACATAGTCGCCGGGCGCGTGGCTGGTGCCTTCCACGAAGCCGCGCTGCTCCAGGATCTCGACCAGGTCCTTCAGCATGCTGGGGCTGCCGCAGATCATCACGCGGTCCACCGCGGGGTCGAACGGCGGCAGGCCGATGTCGGTGAAGAGCTTGCCGGACTCGATCAGGTCGGTGAGGCGGCCCTGGTTGTCGAAATCCTCGCGCGTCACGGTCGGGTAATAGATCAGCTTTTCCCGCACCAGCTCGCCGAAGTATTCGTTGTTGGGCATGTCGTCGCGGATGTGCTCCATGTAGCCGAGCTCGCTCTTCCAGCGCACGCCGTGGGTGAGGACGATCTTGTCGAAGGCCTCGTAGAACTCGGGATCGCGGATCACGCTCATGAAGGGCGCGAGGCCGGTGCCGGTACTGAGCAGGTAGAGGTGCTTGCCGGGCTTGAGGTTGTCCATGATCAGCGAGCCGGTGGGCTTGCGGCCGACCAGCAGGGTGTCGCCCACCTGCAGGTGCTGCAGGCGCGAGGTCAGGGGACCGTCCGGCACCTTGATGGAATAGAACTCGAGGTGGTCGGTGTAGTGTGCGCTGACCACGGAATAGGCACGCATCAGCGGCTTGCCGTTCACTTCCAGGCCGATCATCACGAACTGCCCGGTCTTGAAGCGCAGGCTCGGGTCGCGGGTCGTGGTGAAGCTGAACAGCGTGTCAACAGCGTGTCGTTCCAGTGATGGACACTCAGCACTTTTTCCTGGGCAAAGGCAGACATGGCAACTCCGCGTGAACTGACGGTTCGGGCAGGGACTCCTGCCATGGCGCGTTTTTTACCAATCTGCTCTTATCAGCACAAATACATAATTCTTATAGCTTGATGTCGATCTGCTGATAAGCAGGCCGGAATGTGCACCGCCTTCAGGTGTCTTGGGGCTGTACGCCGCGTTCCAGGTAGCTCGTGATCATGTCCGTCAGCCCGTCCACCACCTCCTCCTGGCGCAGATGCGCGCCCTTGTGGCTCATCAGGCGCATCAGCGTGAAGAGGGTGCTGTTGTAGGTGATGAAGAGGCGCACCGGCAGGTCGCGGATGGGGTACTCGAGCTGGTGCTGCAGAAAATAGAGGCGGCCGGTTTCGAGGAAGTACTGCTCCAGCACGTCGGCCACCCGGTCCACCGGCAGGCGGTGCCAGTTGCGCGCGAGTTCCAGATAGAGGCCTTCGTTGCTGTGCATGAAGGTCAGCGTGAGCTGGATCGATATCTTCACCGTGTCGCGCAGGCTCATGGTCGCCGCCTGCTGGGCCTGGGTGTCGAGCAGGCGGGTGAGGTCGCCCACCAGCTTCTCGAGCAGCGCGGCGATCAGGGCGTCCTTGCCGTCGAAGTATTGGTAAAGTGAGCCCACGCTTACGCCGGCGGCTTCGGCAATGGCGGGTGTCGTCGTGCCGTCCAGACCACGCTGGGCGATGACGCGGGAGGTCGCCTCGATCAGGGTGTCGACCATGGCCCGGGAGCGGGCCTGTTGCGGCTTCTTGCGCACGGAGATCTCCTGGGCCCGAACAAGGTTCGAGTCCTGTAAACGCGAATTGAATGCGAATCCATATTCGCATTAAGGTCGGTCAAGTCCAAGACGCGCAGAGTCCCGGTGATGAACAGCACGCTACAGGCCCCCCCCGAGCAAAACCTCAAGATACCGCGACGTGCCCTCCACTACTCCGGGCGGGGCAAGCAGATGCGCGTGCCGATCTGGATGCGCCTGGCCCTCGGCCGCGACCCCTCGCCCTCGCCGCAGGAATGGAACGACATGATCGCCGCCCTCATGGAGGGCGACCCCGCCATGGACCGTTGCGTCGAGTGGATGTTCGCGCACGGCGCCCGCGAAGGCCGCCAGCTCTTCATGCAGGCACTGGAAAAAGGCATCGATGCCGTCCCGGACGCCCCGGCGCCGCTGCGCGAGTTCTTCGCGGAAATCGAGCGCGTGCCCGAGTGGGTGGACTGGAAGCTGCTCGACGACGGTGTGCGCTTCATCCACCGTATCGGCCTCGCCGGCCCCTACATCCTGCGCGACCTCGCGCTCATGGGCGGCTACCTGCTCTCCGGCTTCAACCGCGCGCTGATCATGACCGGCGCGCTCAACAAGGGCGCCGCGCAGCGCATCGCCGAGACCGGTCGCTGGTGGATGGACTGCACTGCCACCGACGGCATGCGCCGCTTCGGCCCCGGCTTCCGCTCCAGCGTGGAAGTGCGCCTGGTGCACGCCATGGTGCGCCGCCACCTGCCCAAGAATCCCGAATGGGATGTCGAGGAATACGGCCTGCCGGTGAACCAGATCGACATGGTCGCGACCTACCTCGCCTTCGGCCCCATCATGCTGCTCGGCGTGCGCGCCATGGGCATCCCGGTGACGCGCCACGATTCCCGTGCCGTCATGCACCTGTGGAAATACGTGGCCTGGCTCATGGGCGTGGAAGAGAAGTGGCTCTGCGACGACGAGAGAGCGGGCCTCGTGCGCCTCTACCACACCTTCGTCACGCAGAGCCCGCCCGACTGGACCAGCCAGGAACTTGGCCGCTCGCTGGCGCGCGAGCCGCTGGAGCGCGACATCCCCTGGCTGCGCGACCACCCGCAGCTGCTCGAATGGCGGCGCAAGCTGCAGTACCACTTCCACCTCTCGACGACGAGCCTCTTCCTCAACAAGTTCCGCCGTCGCCAGCTCGGCCTGCCCGAGAACATCTATCCCTGGTTCCCGCTGCTCACCGCGGGGCCGCGCTTCGTCTGGTATACCTCGCAGAGCCTCTTCCCGAAGTCGCGGCGGCGTCTCGAGAAGCTCGGGCGACGCCTGCAGGTGAGCCTGACCGGGCTCATGTATGCCGACAACTTCCAGTTCGCGCGCCACACGCAGCACCACGGCGGAGCGCCTGCCGACGGCGGCGGGGCGTGTCCGCACGCGGCCCATGCGGCGACGGCACCGGCACGCAGCTGACGCCGGACTGAAGCGGCGAGCGTTCGCCGCGCAAGCGCGACACAAGAAGAAATTTTCCGGCCGCGGCAGGGCCGGGCCGCACAACGGAGACAGGCATGGGCGTTTTCTTTGCAACTTCCCCCGCGCTCGAGCGCATGAAGCAATCCATGCCGGGCAGTCCCGGCCTGCCCGTGATCGGCCACAGCCTCGATTTCATCGGCGATCCCGTGCGCATGGGCCTCAAGCTCTCGAGCGAACTCGGGCCGGTGTTCTGGGCGAACTCGCTCGGCGTCACCTTCGTCTCCATGGTCGGGCCGGAGGCCAACCAGTTCGTCTTCCGCAACCAGGGCGATCTCTTCTCCAACAACCAGGGCTGGGACTACTTCATCGGCCGCTTCTTCAAGCGCGGCATCATGCTGCTCGATTTCGAGGAGCACCGGCACCACCGCGGCATCATGCAGGCGGCCTTCAAGCGGCCGGTGATGGAGCGGCACCTGGCACTGATGAATCCGGCCATCGAGCGCGGCATTACACAGTGGGAGACGGGCCGCCGCTTCGAGGTGCTCACGCACATCAAGCAGCTCACGCTGGACATCGCCACCGAGATCTTCATGGGCGAGGAGCTCGGCCCGGAAGCCGACCGCATCAACCAGGCCTTCATCGACTGCGTGCGTGCCGGCACCGCCATCGTACGCGCGCCGGTGCCGGGCGGGCGCTGGAAAAAAGGGCTGGACGGCCGCAGGGTGCTGGAAAAATTCTTCTACTCGCGCTTGGCGCAGAAACGCGCGCACCCCGGCGACGACCTGTTCTCGCACCTCTGCCAGGCGCAGGACGAGCACGGCCGCAAGTTCAGCGACGACGATGTCGTCAACCACATGATCTTCCTGATGATGGCCGCGCACGACACCTCCACCATCACGCTCTGCTCGATGTTCTACCAGCTCGCGAAGCATCCGGAGTGGCAGGAACGCCTGCGCCACGAAGCCTTTGCGCTCGGCAAGCGCGACCTTGAGTACCCGGACCTGGAAAAGCTCGCCGACACCGGCCTCGTGATGAAGGAGGCGTTGCGCCTGCTTACGCCGGTGCACGGCATCCCCCGCAAGACGACACGCGATGTCGAGTTCAAGGGCTACCACATCCCGGCGGGCACCTTCATCGCGGTCAGTCCCATCGTCACGCACCGCCTGCCGGAGTGGTGGAGCAATCCGGAGGCGTTCGACCCCGAACGTTTCAGCGAGGGCCGCGCCGAGCACAAGAAGCACATGTACCAGTACGTGCCCTTCGGTGGCGGCGCGCACATGTGCATCGGCCTGCATTTTGCGGAGATGCAGGTGAAGGCCATCCTGCACCACGTGCTGCAGCGCTACCGCTGGAGCGTGCCGCCGCGTTACCGCATGCCGGCGGACTTCACCTCGCTGCCGGTGCCGGCGGACAAGCTGCCGGTGAAGCTGGAGCGGCTCTGATGGTCGCGGCCGTGGCGCTTGTAGCATCGTCCTTGCGGGTCAGGCTTCAGCCTGATGTCGACAGAGCACTGCTGTCAGGCTGAAGCCTGACCCACAAAAGCGTTGAAAATAAAAAGCCCGCGAAAGCGGGCTTTTTCGTTCGCGACTGAAGCCGCCTACGGGCAGCAATGCTTCATGGCTTCATCCACTTCAGCAGCGCGTCATACACGCGGGCATCCTTCAGCATCTGCATGTGGCCGAGCTGCTCGAACTCGACGCGCGTCACGTCTTTCGCATGCAATGCGCGGTGCGCTTCCACATGCTGGCCGAGCGCGCTGCGCACCGGCACCAGGCCATCGCCGAGGAAGTGGCGCTGGCCGTTGCGGCCCATGTGGCCGGCGAGCATCAGGTGGCGGGCGTGGTTCACCAGGCGATAGGGGTTGGCCTTGTGCGCCGGCACGATGCGTCCCTCGCGCAGGTCGCGGATGCCGTGGCTGCGGATGTTGCCGAGCTGCATGAACGATTTCGTGTAGGGCGTCAGCGCCAGCAGCTTGTTGGCCGCCTCGCCAAGCTGCTCCAGCGGCGCGCCGTGGTGCGGCGTGCCGAGGTAGGCGGCCTGCTGCAGGCGCGCCACCCATTTCGCTCCGCGGATCTCGGCATGGTAGCCGGCGGCGCGCACGACGAGGCCGCCCATGCTGTGGCCGATCAGCGTCAGCGGCAGGTCGGAGGGCAGCGATTCCAGCAGGTCGGAGAGCGTCTCGCCGTTGTCGGCGATGGCGCGGCCGGTGTTGTAGCGCAGCCAGGCGACGCCGTAGCCGAACTCGCGCAGCTCGCGCACGAAGCCGTCGTGCTCGTGGTTCTGCCATTCGCGCTCACTGAGGCAGAGGCCGTGCACGAAGAGCACCAGGCCGCGGCGGGCGTCACGCTGCCAGTCGGCGAAGGCGATCTCGTGGCCATGCTCGTCGCGCAGGGTCATGCCGGCGGCCAGCGGCGAGTCCACCTCGGCCAGGGTGTGGCCGACCACGCCGTTCAGGGCGCTGCCCAGCAGGCCGTGCGGCTGCGGGGGCGGCAGCACCTTGCCGAGCTTGGCGGCCAGGTTGGCGAAGAAGAGCAGGCTCCTGGAGACCAGGGTGTAGGGCAGGGGTGCCTTTTCGGGCTGGGCGGCTTCCTTCCAGGGAAAGGGGCCGCGGGTGATGGTGGCGTGGGTGGAGGCGGCGAGGCGGGCAATGCCGCTGGCCGCGATCAGGCCGACGTGGGCCAGGGCAACGCCGGCGCTCAGTACGGCCGGGGCCGCGGCGGCGACGGTCGCCACCGGCCTGGTGGCGGGTTCGGCGGGGGTCACGACGACGGGCAGGGTGTTCTCGGTCATGGCGAGGCACTCAGTGAACAAGTGTTCACATGGTGGCTACTGGCGCGCGGCAACGCAATGCCATCCGTCGATGTAATTGTTGGACAAGTGTCGGCCTCAGGCGGCCCGGGCGTCCTCGTCCACCAGCCGGTCGCGCTTCGCCAGCTCCGGGAACCAGAGCATCCACAGCGCCACCACGGCGAGGGCACCGACGCCGCCCGCCACGATGGACGGCACCAGGCCCATCAACGCTGCCGACACGCCCGAGCGGAACTCGCCGAGCTGGTTGGAGGCACCGATGAAAAGGAAATTCACGGCGTTCACGCGGCCGCGCATGGCGTCCGGCGTCTCCAGCTGCACGAGGGAGGAGCGGATCACCACGGAGAGCATGTCGGCCCCGCCCAGCACCAGCAGCGCCGCGGTGGCGATCCAGAAGTCGGTGGTCAGGCCCACGACGATGGTGGCAAGCCCGAACACGGCGACGCCGCCGAACATGACGTAGCCGGCGCGGCGCTCGATGGGAAAGCGCGCCAGCCAGAACGACACCAGCAGCGCGCCCACGGCCGGCGCCGAGCGCAGCACGCCGAGGCCTTCCGGGCCGGTGTGCAGCAGGTCCTTGGCGATCACCGGCAGCATGGCGGTGACGCCGCCCAGCAGCACGGCGAAGAGGTCCAGCGAGATGGCGCCGAACACCACCGGCTTGCTGCGGATGAAGCGCAGCCCGGCGAACACCGAGCTGTCCTCCGGATGCTCCGGCGCGGCGCGGGCTGCCTGCCGCGCGCGGATCAGGCCCAGCATCAGCACCGACGCGGCGAAGAGCAGCGCGCCGGCGACATACACGGCGGTCGGCCCGGCGACATACAGGAAGCCGCCCACGGCCGGGCCCAGGATGATGGCGGCCTGCATGGCGGCGCTGCCGGCACTGACCGCGCGCGGCAGGACCGGTGTCGGCACCAGGCTGGGCAGCAGCGCCGAGAGCGCCGGCGCCGAGAAAGCCTTGCCCACGCCGAGCAGGAAGACGCCGACGAAGATGTGCGTGACCGACAGCCAGCCCTGCCAGCTGCCCAGCGCCAGCCCCGCGGCGATCACGGCTTCCAGCACGTGGCCGAGCTGCACCACGCGGCGGCGGTCGAAGCGGTCTGCCACCTGCCCGATCACGAACACCAGCAGCAGCGACGGCAGGAAGCCGGCGAGCCCGATATAGCCCAGCGCCAGCACGCTGCCGGTGAGGTCGTAGACCTGCCAGCCCACGGCCACGGCCAGCATCTGGAAGGCCATCATCGAGCAGAGGCGCACGCCCCAGTACATGAGGAAATCGGGATGGCGCAGCAGCGAGTCGGCGTTCGGCGTGGACATGGCGGTCGGGAAAGCGGGCGGGCCGTGGAGCATAGGCGCTGCCCCGTTCCATGCCAACGCACCCGCGGCGTTAGGAAACTTTTAGGAATCTCTTAGCGGCTATTTCGCAACGCGGCAAAACGCCCCTGCCTAGCATTCCCCTGTCGCCCCGGAACACGGCCACAGGAGACCGCCATGCAACCGACCGCCCGCTTCGACATCTATGCCTTCATCCACAAGGGCCTGCGCGCCTGTTTCGCCCACACCCTGGTGGCGGTGGGCCGCCTCGACTGGAGCGACAACGAGGAGGTGGATTTCGTCATGAACGAGGTCACCGACCTGCTCGCCTTCTGCCTCTCCCACCTCGCCAAGGAGAACCGCTTCGTCCATCCGGCGATGGAAAGCCGCCGCCCCGGCTCCACCGCGAAGGGCGGCCAGGACCACGAGCACCACGAGCAGGAAATCGCGACACTCACCGCGCTCTGCGACACCCTGCGCCGCCTGCCGGCCCTGCGTCGCGAGGCCGCCGCGCGCGAGCTCTACCGCGAGCTGGCGCGCTTCGTTGCCGAGAACCTCGAGCACATGGCCATGGAAGAGCGCGAGCACAACCGCGTGCTCTGGGAGACGCACAGCGACGACGAGATCCGCGCGATCGAAGGCGCCATCGTCGCCTCGCTGACGCCCGAGGACAGCCGTCTCTCGCTGGGCTGGATGCTGCGCGCCATGAGCGCCACGGAACGTGCCGGCTTCCTCGGCATGATCCGCCAGAACGCGCCGGCCGAGGCTTTCGAGGGCATGCTGCAGATGGCGCGCGGGCTGCTCACGACGCGTGACCGGCAGAAGCTCGATGCCGCGCTCGGCCTGCGCGCGGTGCCGGCGGATTTCACCGGCGTGGTATAAAGCGGCCGCCCTTCAGGATTTCAAAATAAAAGGAGAAAAACATGCAGGCATTCGCACAACGCTGGATCTATGCCGCCCTTATCTATTTCTGCGTGGCGGTGACTCTGGGCGTGGTCATGGGCGCGAGCGGTGACCATAGTCTCTTCCCCGTGCATGCCCACCTCAACCTGCTGGGCTGGGTGTCGCTGACGCTGATCGGCGTCATCTATCACTTCTTCCCGCAGGCCGGCGCCAGCCGGATCGCCACGGTGCAGTTCTGGGTGCACAACGTCGCGCTCGTCGTGATGATGGGGGCCCTCACCGCCAGTCTCAAAGGCAACCCGAGCATGGGGCCGGTGCTGGGCATCAGCTCGTCGGTGATGCTGCTGACGATCCTGGCGTTTACCGGAAACGTGATGGTGCGGCGCGCCTGAGAATTTGTCTCAGCAATGAAAAAGCCCGCGATATGCGGGCTTTCTCGCTTCCATAAAATGCGCGGCCACACCTGGATAAAAACATCTGCCAAGAGGCAAAGCATGGCGTGCATCATCGTGGATTCTTGAAATCCTGGATCCTGATTGCGGTGAGAGATGCACTGCTATTGGGGCGGTTTGAAGAGCTGACGTTCAGCAACATATGGCTGTGCCGCCATGAGCAAGAATATTCAGGATTCGCGCTCTGCATCTTGGGGGCGTTGAAGCTGCTCGAGCGTAGACACAATGGCCTCCCGCCTCATCTCCATCATGCTGATGTAGAGCGAATTTGCGGTATTGAACTCGGCTGCAAGCAATGCATTCTGCGCATCAAGTTCGATCAACAGCTTCCTGCAGCCTTCGGGAGATGATTCATCGTAAACGGAGAGCAGGTCATGGACGAGCGTATTGCGCCGCTTAACCAGTTCCGCCAGCGCTGCCCTGCGCTTTTCCAAAGTGTCTGCGTCGACTTCGATCCTGCAGGCGATACTTATTTCTCCGAAGATGGATTCCTGCACCGCGCCCGGCTCATGGGGATCAAACAGAGTCTGAACGTACCTTCCTGACAAGTCGCCTAGCGTCTTCCTCGCGACCTTTTCCTCGTTCCGCCGCAGCACCGCCTCCAGCTCCGCACGGTCGAATCGGGAGTGCGTACGGGCAATGGCAATGAGGGACTTCAGTAGCGCTTCCAGTTTCTGGAAGTTGATGACGTTGCGGCCCACCCGCCGCTGCACTTCGGTCTGCAGTGCGGCAAGGTCGGCGGGCTCATC
>JAQZBU010000153.1 GCA_029237735.1 Ramlibacter sp.
AACAGCGCCGCGATACTGGTGGTGGAAAGCGGCAGCAGCACGTCCTTGAAGAAGCGCAGCGGGCCCGCTCCGTCGACTCGCGCGGCCTCCACCAGTTCGTCGGGCACCGTGAGGAAGAACTGCCGGAAAAGAAAGGTGGCGGTGGCGCTGGCGATCAGCGGCACCGTGAGGCCGGCATAGGTATTGAGCATGCCGAGGTCGGACACAACCTGATAGGTGGGGCCGATGCGCACCTCCACGGGCAGCATCAGCGTGACGAAGATGGCCCAGAAGAAGAACATGCGGCCGGGGAAGCGGAAGTACACGATGGCGAATGCCGAGAGCAGTGAGATGGCGATCTTGCCCACGGCGATGACCAGCGCGGTGATCAGGCTCACCGTCATCATCCGCCCCACGGGTGCGGCCGAAGCCGCGGCGCTGGTCGAGCCCTTGATGGCGGCCGCGTAGTTCTCCAGCATGTGGGGCCCGGGCAACATCGGCATGGGCACCTGCACGATGTCCTGCGCGGTATGGGTGCTCGCCACGAACGTGATGTATAGCGGAAAGGCGACCACGATCACGCCCAGCACCAGCACCAGGTGCGAGATGGCCGTGGCAAGCGGGCGGCGTTCGACCATCAGTAGTTCACCTTCTTTTCGACATACCGGAACTGCACGACGGTGAGCGCGATGACGATAACCATCAGCACCACCGATTGGGCCGCGGAGCCGCCCAGGTCGAGCGCCTTGAAGCCGTCGTAGTACACCTTGTAGACCAGGATGGCCGTGTCCTTGCCGGGACCGCCTTCGGTGGAGGCGTCGATGATGGCGAAGGTGTCGAAAAACGCGTAGACGACGTTGATCACCAGCAGGAAGAACGTGGTGGGAGACAGCAGGGGGAAGACGATGGTCCAGAAGCGCCGCCAGGGTCCGGCGCCGTCGATGGCTGCCGCCTCTATCAGGCTCTTGGGGATGGACTGCAGGCCGGCCAGAAAGAACAGGAAGTTGTACGAGATCTGCTTCCACACCGCGGCCAGCACGATCAGCGTCATGGCCTGCGAGCTGTCGAGCAGGTGGTTCCACTGAATGCCCATGCCGCGCAGCGCATAGCTCACGATGCCGATGGAGGGGGCGAACATGAAAAGCCACAGCACGCCGGCGACCGCCGGCGCCACGGCGTAGGGCCAGATCAGCAGCGTCTTGTAGACCGTGGCGCCACGCACCACGCGATCGGCAAAAACCGCCAAAGCCAACGACACGCTCAGCCCGAGGCCGGCCACGAGCACGGAGAACACCGCCGTGGTTTTGAAAGAATCGAGATAGCTTTCATCGGCCCACAGTCGGCGGAAGTTGTCCAACCCGACCCATTCGACCGAGGCGCCGAATGCGTCCTGCTGCTGGAGCGACTGGACGATCGCCTGGCCCGCGGGCCAGAAGAAGAAGATGGCGATGACGGCCACCTGCGGGGCGAGCAACACCCATGGCAGCCACCAGCTCTTGAAGCGGACGCGTTTTTCGATGGTCAATCGCCGACCTTGTTCACATTCTTACGGCATCCCTCGCCGCGGACCGGCCAGGGACGGGAGTTTCGGCTCCGGCGGTATGGCCCTCGGGGCCAAGCCGCCGGTCAACCAGGGCATCAGCCCTTGTTGGCTTGCTGGAATCGTTCGAGCTGCTCGTTGCCGCGCTTCACCGCGGCGTCCAGGGCTTCCTTCGCCGTCTTCTTGCCGGCCCAGACCTGCTCCAGCTCTTCGTCCATGATGGCACGAATCTGGTTGAAGTTGCCCAGCCGCACGCCGCGCGACTTGTCGGTTGTCTTGCGGATCATCTGGTTCACTGCGGTGTCCGTGCCGGGGTTCTGCTTGTAGAAGCCCGACTTCTCGGTCAACGCGAAGGAGGCAAGCGTGATCGGCAGGTAGCCGGTGCGCTGGTGGCTCTTGGCCTGCACTTCAGGATTGGTGAGGTAGTTGAAGAAGGCGGCAACGCCCTTGTACTCCGGCGCCTTCTTGCCGGCCATCACCCACAGGGAGGCGCCGCCGATGATGGTGTTCTGCGGCGTGCCGGGGACGTCCGGGTAGTACGGCAGCGGCGCGATGCCGAAGTCGAACTTGGCGTTCTTCTTGATGCTGGCGTAGGTGGACGAGCTGGCAGTGGCCATCGCGCATTCGCCCGAATAGAACGGTGCGTCGGCCTTGTTGCCGCGCCCGCGGTAGTGGAACAGTCCTCCCTTCGCCATGTTGGCGAGGTTCTCGATATGGCGCACGTGCAACGGGCTATTGAAGGCCAGACGGGTGCTGGTGCCGCCGAAGCCGTTGTTCTGCGTGGCAAACAGGGTGTTGTGCCAAGTGGAGAAGCTCTCCAGTTGTGTCCAGCCCTGCCAGCTCGTGGTGAAGGGGCAGGCAACGCCTGAGGCCTTGAGCTTGGCGGCGGCCAGCGTCAGTTCGGGCCAGGTTTTAGGCGGCTTTTCGGGATCGAGCCCGGCCTTCTTGAACAGGTCCTTGTTGTAATTGAGCACCGTCGTCGAACTATTGAGCGGGAAGCTCAGCATCTGACCATTTGGGGCGGTGTAGTAGCCGACCACCGCCGGGATGTACGCCTTGGAGTCGAACTTGTAACCGGCGTCGGCCAGCACCTTGCCCACCGGCACGATCGCGCCCTTGGCGGCCATCATGGTGGCGGTGCCCACCTCGTACACCTGCAGGATGTGGGGCGCGTTGCCGGCCCGGAAAGCAGCGATCGACGCCGACATGGACTCATCGTAGCTGCCCTTGTACGTGGGCACCACCTTGTACTCTTTTTGACTGGCGTTGAAGTCATTTGCCAGGTCGACGACCCAGTCATTCAAGCCACCCGTCATGGAATGCCACCACTGGATTTCGGTCTGGGCCTGGGCCGGCATGGCGAAGGCAACAGCGAGCGCGGCGGCGGAAAGTTGCAGTTTCATGAGTTCTCCTGAATGTTGACGGCCCGAAGGCTACAGACTCTTTGTGACAGCGAATTTGATCGGCCGCAGGTTTGCCTCACAAGCGGGTTTCCATCAAGGTGCGCCGATTGTTGTTCGTTTTAGTGCGTTTACCTCTCACGTTTTCCCGAATTTGTTCGTTTTCTTTCGGTTTGCCCGGGCGACTTTGACGCTGAAACCAAGGCTGCGCTGGCCAAGGGGCGATGCTGCACTGCGGTAACATCTCGCTTCAGCCGCGTCCGCTTTGTCGTTTGGCTGAATGGAATGCCCTTCGCCGGGCCCCGAACCCAACGATGAACGCACCCACGACGCTCACCCACATCCTGGCTTCGGCCGACGCGGAGGCTCCGCGCCTGCGCGAAATTCCCTACAACTACACCTCGTTCTCCGACCGGGAGATCGTGATCAGGCTGCTGGGCGCGCGTGCGTGGGACGTGCTGAACGGGCTGCGCCAGGAGCGGCGCACCGGGCGCTCGGCGCGCATGCTGTACGAGGTTTTAGGCGACATCTGGGTGGTGCAGCGCAATCCCTACCTGCAGGACGACCTGCTGGACAACCCCAAGCGCCGAAGCCTGCTCGTGGATGCGCTGCACCACCGCCTGACGGAGGTCGGCAAGCGCCGCACGCCGGACACGGACGCCGAGCGCGACGCCAAGGTGGGCGAACTGCTGGCGGCCGCCGGGCTGGCCGTCGAGGCGTTCGACGCAAGCTTTCGCGAAATGGCGCAGTTGCGCCGGCAGACCCAGCGCGCGCTCCGCCGCTTCACGGCGAAGGACAACATCAAGTTCGACGGCCTCTCGCGCGTTTCGCACGTGACCGACGCCACCGACTGGCGCGTCGAATACCCGTTCGTGGTGCTGACCCCGGACACCGAGACCGAGATGGCCGGCCTGGTCAAAGGCTGCATCGAGCTTGGCCTGACGATCATTCCCCGGGGCGGCGGCACCGGTTATACCGGCGGTGCCGTGCCGCTTACCTGGAAAAGCGCCGTCATCAATACCGAGAAGCTCGAGGCGATGACGGAGGTGGAGTTCGTCCCCATCCCCGGGCACGCGGAGCATAAGCCCACCGTCTGGACCGAAGCCGGAGTCGTGACGCAGCGGGTGGCCGACGCGGCCGAACGAGCGGGATTCGTGTTCGCGGTCGACCCGACGTCGGCCGAGGCGTCGTGCATCGGCGGCAACATCGCCATGAATGCCGGCGGCAAGAAGGCGGTGCTCTGGGGCACGGCGCTGGACAACCTCGTGTCGTGGCGCATGGTCACGCCTCAGGCGGAGTGGCTGGAGGTCACCCGGCTCGACCACAACCTGGGCAAGATCCACGACGCGCCGATGGCCAGTTTCGAGCTGCGCTATTTCCAGGCGGACGGCAGGACGCCCCTTCGCACCGAGCGGCTCGACATTCCCGGCGCCACCTTCCGCAAGGAAGGCCTGGGCAAGGATGTCACCGACAAGTTTCTCTCCGGGCTGCCCGGCATCCAGAAAGAGGGCTGCGATGGCCTGATCACCAGCGCCCGCTGGATCGTGCACCGCATGCCGCAGCACACGCGCACCGTTTGCCTGGAGTTCTTCGGCAACGCCAAGGATGCCGTACCCAGCATCGTCGAGATCAAGGATTTCATGTTCGCCGAGCAGCAGCGCTCGGGCGTCCTGTTGGCCGGCCTGGAGCACCTGGACGACCGGTACCTGAAGGCCGTGGGTTACTCCACCAAGTCCAAGCGCGCCGTGCTGCCGAAGATGGTGCTCGTCGGCGACATCGCCGGGGACAACGCCGACGACGTGGCGCGCGTCACGTCCGAAGTCGTTCGCATCGCCAACTCACGCAGCGGTGAAGGGTTCATCGCCATCAGTCCGGAGGCCCGCAAGAAATTCTGGCTGGATCGCAAGCGCACCGCGGCAATCAGCCGGCATACCAACGCGTTCAAGATCAACGAGGACGTGGTGATCCCGCTGCCGCGGATGGCCGAATATACCGACGGCATCGAGCGCATCAACATCGAGCTTTCGCTGGCCAACAAGATCAAGCTGGCCGACGAGCTCGAGGCCTTCTTCGCGCGCGGCAACCTGCCGCTCGGCAAACAAGACGATGCCAGCGAGATCCCCTCAGCGGAGCTGCTGGAAGACCGCGTGGCCCAGGCGCTGGCGCTCGTGCGCGAAGTGCGGACTATGTGGAAGGGCTGGCTGGACAACGTCGAGGTGCTGTTCCCGCAACTGCAGGACCATACGCTGCGCGCCACCTGGAAGGGCCAGATCCGCGCGCCGTTGCAAGCCATCTTTGCCGGCCAGCCGTTCGCGCCCATCTTGGAAGAGTGCAATGCCATCCATAAGCGCATCCTCAAAGGCCGCGTCTGGGTGGCACTGCACATGCATGCGGGCGACGGCAACGTTCACACCAACATCCCGGTGAACAGCGACGACTACGAGATGCTGCAGTCGGCGCACGCAGCCGTTAAGCGCATCATGGTGCTGGCGCGGTCGCTCAACGGCGTGATCTCTGGCGAGCACGGCATCGGCATCACCAAGCTGGAATTCCTGACCGACGAGGAGCTCAAGCCCTTCGCCGACTACAAGCAGCAGGTGGACCCCGAAGGCCGCTTCAACAAAGGCAAGCTGCTGCGGCACGCGCAGGCAGACTCCGCCACCTCCGTCTATGCCGACCTGACCAATGCCTATACGCCCAGCTTCGGGCTGATGGGGCACGAGTCGCTCATCATGCAGCAGTCGGATATCGGCGCCATCGCCGACAGCGTCAAGGACTGCCTGCGCTGCGGCAAGTGCAAGCCGGTGTGCGCCACGCATGTGCCGCGTGCCAACCTGCTTTACAGCCCGCGCAACAAGATCCTCGCTACTTCCCTGCTGGTGGAAGCCTTCCTGTACGAGGAGCAGACCCGGCGTGGAGTTTCCATCAAGCACTGGGAGGAGTTCGAGGACGTGGCCGACCACTGCACGGTCTGCCACAAGTGCTACAGCCCCTGCCCGGTGAAGATCGATTTCGGCGACGTGTCCATGAACATGCGCAACCTGCTGCGCAAGATGGGCCAGAAGAGCTTCCGCCCCGGCAATTTCGCGGCCATGCTGATGCTCAACGCGACCAGCCCCAACACGATCAACCTGATCCGCAGCCTGATGATCGGCGTGGGCTTCAAGTTGCAGCGCCTGGGCAACAACCTGCTGCGCGGATTCGCCCACCTGCAGGTGAGGCGCCCGCCTTCGACCCATGGCACCCCACCGGTCAAGGAGCAGGTGATCCACTTCATCAACAAGAAGTTGCCGGGCGGCCTGCCGAAGAAGACGGCGCGCGCGCTGCTGGACATCGAGGACAAGGACTACGTCCCGATCATCCGCGACCCGAAGACGACGACGTCGGAGACCGAGGCGGTCTTTTACTTCCCGGGTTGCGGCTCGGAGCGGCTGTTCTCGCAGGTTGGCCTGGCGACGCAGGCGATGCTCTGGCATGCCGGCGTGCAGACCGTGCTGCCGCCGGGCTACCTGTGCTGCGGCTACCCGCAGCGCGGCTCGGGGCAGTTCGACAAGGCCGAGAAGATGATCACCGACAACCGGGTGCTGTTCCACCGCGTGGCCAACACGCTGAACTACCTGGACATCAAGACGGTGGTGGTCAGCTGCGGTACCTGCTATGACCAGCTGCAGGGCTACGAGTTCGACCAGATTTTCCCCGGCTGCCGGATCATCGACATCCACGAGTACCTGCTTGAGAAAGACATCAAGCTCCCGGCGGGGCAGGGCGGTTTCATGTACCACGAGCCCTGCCACAACCCGATGAAGCTCGGGGATTCAATGAAGACCGTCAAGGCACTGATCGGCGACAACGTGCGCAAGTCGGAGCGGTGTTGCGGCGAGTCGGGCACGCTGGGGGTGAGCCGTCCCGACATCTCCACCCAGGTTCGCTTCCGAAAGGAAGAGGAACTGCGCAAGGACGAAGCCGCGCTGCGTGCGAGCGGCGCCGTCGGCGAGAAGGACAACATCAAGATCCTCACCAGCTGCCCCAGCTGCCTGCAGGGCCTCACCCGTTACGGCCACGACCTGCAAAACGGGCTTCTCGAAGCCGATTACATCGTCGTCGAAATGGCCAACCAGCTGCTTGGGGCCAACTGGATGCCGGACTACGTGCACGCCGCCAACAACGGCGGCATCGAGCGCGTGCTGGTGTGATGAAAGTGCCGGGCTGCCCGCTCTGCGACGGGCCCGGAGGCCTGCCGGTTTTCATCGGCCCGAAGCTGCGCGTGATTCGGGCACAAGAGGCCGGCTTTCCTGCTTTCTACAGGCTGGTCTGGAACGATCACGCGGCGGAGTTCACCGACCTGGCCGCCCCGGACCGCGAGCTGTGCATGGCAGCGGTGGCCGAGGTGGAACTGCTGATGCGAGCGCACCTGAGGCCAGACAAGGTCAACCTGGCAGCGCTTGGCAACGCGGTGCCCCACCTGCATTGGCACATCGTCGCGCGCTTCGCCTGGGACAGCCGCTTCCCGGCGCCTGTCTGGGCACCCGCGAACCGCGAGGTGTCGCACGGCCAGCTGGCAGCGGTGGAGTCGCTCTTGCCGGCGCTGGATAAAGCCATCGCTTCGCGTCTGGGCGGCTGGCCCGGAAATAACACCCCTTCGTGAAATCCGCACGGCGAGTGGCGCCGGGTGCGGGAAAGCGGACATGGTTGCCGCAAGCACAACCGTGTATAACCCGACCAGAGGTGTGCAGAGGAAAGAATGGTTTCCGGAGGTTAAGCATGGTCCCCAGAACGATTAGAAGCTCGCCGCCCGTGCTTGCCGCGCTGGGAATGTCCCTGCTGCTTGCCGTTGCCAGTGCCGCTGCGCAATCCGCCGGCGAGGTGGAGTTTTCTCGCGGTGTGGGTTTCGCGCAGACCCCCGGCCAGACACCCCGGACGCTGGGCAAGGGCCTGCCGTTGCGGGAGGGCGACAGGCTCACCACCTCCGACGGCGCCTCCGCGATCATCAAGATGGAAGACGGCACCCGCATGACCGTCCGGCCCAATTCCGAGATCGTCCTTCAACAGTACAAGTTCAAGGAAAACGCACCGGACAACACGATGTTCATGCAACTCGTGCGCGGCGGCTTCCGGGCGGTGACGGGCCTTATCGCCAAGAACTCTCCCAATGCCGCAAGGGTCCAGACCAACACCGCCACCATCGGCATCCGGGGGACGGATTTCGACGCGCGCGTCTGTGCCCGCGATTGCGCAGCCGAGTCGGCCCGGGTTGCGGCCGCGGCCAGGCCGAACGCCGTCCAGGCCAGCGCCAGGATTGTCTCCTCGCAAGGTGATGTGAACGCCGTCGACGGCGCCGGGCAGAGGCGCCGGCTGGTGGACGGCGGCAGCATCTATCCGGGCGACCTGGTTGAAACCGGCAGCGGCACGCGCGCCGTGCTGGCTTTCCGCGACGACACGCGCATCACGCTCGGTGGGGCAACACGGTTCCGGGTCGACAACTTCGTCTACGACGACAAGAACGCCGGCGAAGGACGCTTCCTTGCCTCCGTGCTCAAGGGCTCGGTCCGCGCCCTCACGGGCCTGATCGCCAAGGCCAACAACCGCAACGTCGGGTTTTCCACGGCGACGGCCACGATCGGCATCCGCGGCACGGGGCTTGACATCAACTGCAC
>JAQZBU010000154.1 GCA_029237735.1 Ramlibacter sp.
CCATCGTCCAGTCACTCGGCATCGACGTGATCTGGTTTGGCGTGATGTTCCTCATCTGCATGCAGCTGGGCCTGCTGCTGCCGCCCCACGGCCTCTTGCTGATGACGATGCGTGGCGTGGCGCCGCCGTCCGTGACGATGGGGCACATCTTCGCGGCCGTCGTTCCCTATGTCGTCATGAGCCTGCTGCTGCTTGCGGCGGTGTTCTGGTTCCCGCCGATCGCTACGTGGCTGCCGAAGTTGATCGGGTAGTGCCCCGTCTGGGCCCGCGTCGGCGTCAGGTTTGTAGTCCCCGGGCCGCGTCGCGTCGGGCGGTACCCGGCATCGGCTCATACTGTGGCGGCCTGCGCTTCGCTCCGGCTTCGCGACGCGGCGTGGCCTGGGGACGGCGCCGTACAACTCGCTGCGCGCCTTCGGCTCTCCGCTCAGACAGGTACGGCGAGTCAGTTACGTAGCGCGCTGCGCGCGCCCGCCCCCAGGCCAAGCCGCATCGCCGCCACAGAAATCGCCGCTGCCGGGTACCGCCCGACGCGACGCTCGAGTGTTGGTATTCCACCAGTGGCGCGCCACGATGGTGTCGGCAAATCCGCGTGCGGGTGGGTTGTGACGCGCAATCAGACGAGGCGCCTGCGATGAGTGGTTTTGCGCTCGGCGCGAAGCGCCTCGTGAACATGCTCATCTCGCCTGTTTGAACGAAGCGGCCTTAGGCGCGCAGTGAGTTGCGAGATGCGAGCGCAAAACCACTCATCGCAGGTTTACCGGCGAAGCCGGCGCCTCGTCGCGCGGCACAGCCCACCCGCATGCGGATTTGCAGGCGAGGTCTACGAGCGCAACGCAGCGCAACGCACGGCGAGATCTACGAACGCAACGCACGCCCACGCGACGAGCAGGCGTGAGGCTACGTCGAGCCAGCGGACTCAGTAGTTGTCCAACACCGCGCCCTTGCTCGCACTGGCCGCGTTGAACGCGAACTTCGCCTGAACGCCTCGGGTGTAGCGCGGTGCAGGCGCGGTCCACGCCGCGCGGCGCTTCGCGATCTCGGCCTCCGGCACGTTGAGCTCGAGCTTCAGCTGGTGCGCGTCGATGGTGATCGAATCGCCCTCGTTCACGAACGCGATCGTGCCGCCTGCCGCCGCCTCCGGCGCCACGTGCCCCACCACCATGCCCCAGGTGCCGCCGGAGAAGCGGCCGTCGGTGATCAGGCCCACGCTTTCGCCGAGGCCCGCGCCGATCAGTGCGCCGGTGGGCGCCAGCATCTCGGGCATGCCTGGCCCGCCCTTGGGGCCGAGATAGCGCAGCACCATCACGTCACCGGCCTTGATCTTGCCGTCCAGGTGCGCGGCTCGTCGGGGATGTCCTTGAGCACCTCGGCAATCGTCTCGCCGGTGATGGTGACGCAATCGCCGTGCAGCAGGCCGGCCTTGAGCAGTATCTTCATCACCTGGGGGATGCCGCCGGCCTTGTGCAGGTCCACGGCCAGGTACTTGCCGCTGGGCTTCAGGTCGCATAGTACGGGCGTCTTCTGGCGCACGCGCTCGAAATCGTCGATGGTCCACTCCACGCCGGCCGCGTGCGCGATGGCCAGGAAGTGCAGCACGGCGTTGGTCGATCCGCCCGTGGCCATGATCACGGCCACTGCGTTCTCGATCGCCTTCTTCGTCACGATGTCGCGCGGCTTGATGTCCTTCTTGATGGCTTCGATCAGCACCTTGGCCGATTCCTTGGCCGAATTCATTTTCTCGTCGTGCGGGTTCGCCATGGTGGACGAGTAGGGCAGCGAAATGCCCAAAGCCTCGAACGCCGATGACATGGTGTTGGCCGTATACATGCCGCCGCACGAGCCGGTGCCGGGGATGGCGCGCATCTCGATCTCACGCAGGTCTTCGTCGCTCATGTTGCCGGCGGCGTTCTGGCCGACGGCCTCGAACACGCTGACGATGTTCAGGTCCTGACCCTTCCAGTGGCCCGGCAGGATGGTGCCGCCGTATACGTAGATGGCGGGTACGTTGGCGCGCAGCATGCCCATCAGCCCGCCGGGCATGTTCTTGTCGCAGCCGCCGATCACGACGACGCCGTCCATCCACTGGCCCTGCACGCAAGTCTCGATGCAGTCGGAAATCACCTCACGGCTCACCAGCGAGTACTTCATGCCCTCGGTGCCCATGGCCATGCCGTCGGAGATCGTCGGCGTGCCGAACACCTGGGCGTTGCCGCCGGCTTCCTCGATGCCCGCGATGGCCGCGTCGGCCAGCTTCTGCAGGCCGCTGTTGCACGGCGTGATGGTGCTGTGGCCGTTGGCCACGCCGACCATGGGCTTCTTGAAGTCGCTCTCTTCGTAGCCCATGGCGTAGTACATCGAGCGGTTGGGCGCGCGCGACTTGCCTTCGGTGATGTTCCTGCTGCGTGAGTTGATCGGGATGATTTTGGTGACCATGGCTGCTCTCTCGGACGAAAATAAAAGGGCGAAGGCCAGAAGTATGCGCTGGCACTGTGATTCTTTCCAATCCGTTTTTTAGCGTCGATTAATATGCTGGGCGTATGAGCCAACTCCTGGTCGAGCTGCGCCTCTGGCGCCAGTTCATCGCCGTCGCCGAAGAGCTGCACTTCGGTCGCGCCGCCGTGCGCCTGCACATGACGCAGCCGCCGCTGACCCAGGCCATCGCCCACCTGGAGCAACTGCTGGGCGTGCGCCTGTTCGAGCGCACGAAGCGAAGCGTACAGCTCACGGCCGCGGGAGAGGCCCTGTTGCCGGAGGCGCGCGAACTGCTGGCGCGCGCCCAGGCGCTGCCGGCGCACGCCCGAGCCGCCGCGGATGGCGAGGTGGGGCGGCTGCGGCTGGCGTTCGTTTCCACCGTGGGCTTTGGCCTATTGCCGCAATGGGTTCGCGCGTTCCGCACGCTCTATCCGCAGGTCGAGTTCGAATTGATCGAAGCAACGGGCGACGTGCAGATGCAGGCCCTGGAGCGCGGCGACATCGACGCCGGCTTCATGCTTCATTCGCCGGGCTTCGCGCCCGAGGGCCTCGAACACCTGCGCATCGCGCGCGAGCCGCTGGTGGTCGCGCTGCCTGAGCACCACGCGCTGGCCACCTCGCGCAGCCTCTCGTTCGGCCCGTTGCTCGAAGAAGCTCTCGTGATCTTCCCGCGGCGCATCCTGCCGTCGCTGCACGACGCGATCTTCGGCATGTACCACGCCGCGGGCCGCACGCCCCGCATCGCGCAGGAAGCGATCCAGATGCAGACCATCGTCAATCTGGTGTCGGCCGGGCTGGGCCTGGCCTGGGTGCCGGACAGCGTACGGCAGTTTCAGCGGCCCGGTGTTGTGTACCGGCAGGTGGCCGGGAAAAAGGCGCTCAAGGTTCCGGGCTGTGAGACGACGCTGGTGTGGCCAAGCTCGGCCAACCCGACGCGCGAGCGATTCGTCGAGTTCGCGCGCGGCCGCCTCGCGGCTCGCCATTGATGGGCTGCCGCCGCGCGATCGTTGCAGCACAATACGCGCAATGATGACGTTGACGTACCCCAATATCGACCCGGTGGCCCTGCAGATCGGCCCCATCGCCATTCACTGGTATGGCCTGACCTACCTCGCGGCCTTCGGCCTGTTCATGTTGCTGGCGATATGGCGGCTGCGGCACGAGCCGTTCGCCTCGGTCAAGGGGCCTGGCGCCTGGAGCCGCAAGGACGTGGAGGACATGCTCTTCCTCGGCGTTGTCGGTGTGGTCGTCGGCGGCCGCCTGGGCTATTGCCTGTTCTACAAGCCCGGCTATTACCTCATGCACCCGCTGGAGATCTTCTACGTCTGGCAGGGCGGCATGAGCTTTCACGGCGGCATGCTGGGCGTGATCGTTTCGCAATGGTGGTTCGCGCGTTCGCGCACCAAGCCTTTCTGGCAGGTGATGGACTTCATCGCGCCCTGCGTCCCCACGGGGCTCGCGGCGGGGCGCGTCGGCAACTTCATCAATGGTGAACTGTGGGGCCGCGCTGCTGACCCATCGCTGCCCTGGGCCATGATCTTCCCGCAGAGTGGCTCGCTCGTTCCGCGCCACCCCTCGCAGGTCTACCAGTTCCTGCTGGAAGGGCTGCTGCTCTTCATCGTGCTATGGGTCTACGCGCGCAAGCAGCGCAAGGAAGGGCAGGTTGCCGCGGTGTTTCTTATTGGCTACGGCGTCCTGCGGTTCGTCGCCGAGTATTTCCGTGAGCCGGATGCGCACCTGGGCCTGCTCTCGCTCGGGCTGAGCATGGGCCAATGGCTGTGCATCCCCATGGTTCTGGCCGGGATCGCGCTGTGGCTGTGGTTCGGCCGGCGCCCCGTCGCCCTGATCCCGCCGCCAAGGCAGCACACTAGGTAGTTTCCACAGGCGTTTTCTGCCCACGGCGCCGCATTTGCGCTCCATAATTACAGGTAATTATTGAAAATTATCTCGGAGTCGCCATGCGCCTGGTTCACAACTCCCTGCACGACGAAGTCGCCGCACAGCTGCGCGACCGCATCTTCGCGGGCGAGCTGCTGCCCGGCACGTTTCTGGACGAAGCGCGGCTGGCGGAAGAGCTGCAGATTTCCCGCACGCCCCTGCGCGAGGCGCTCAAGGTCCTCACCGCCGAAGGGCTGGTGCGGCACGAGCCGCGCCGAGGGTGCTTCGTGAATGAAGTGACCGAGCAGGACCTGGACGAGATTTTCCCCGTCATCGCGCTGCTGGAAGGCCGATGCGCGCGCGAGGCGGCCATCAACGCGACCGACGCCGACCTGCTGGAACTCGATGTCCTGCACGAGAAGCTCAATCGCCACGCGAAGGCAAAGCGAATCAACGATTACTACACCGTCAACTTCGCGATCCACGAGGCCATCATCGCCCTGGCGAACAATCGCTGGCTGGCGCAAGTGATCGGGGACTTGCGCAAGATCGTCAAGCTCTCGCGGCTGCAACAGCTGCATGCGCCGGGGCGGCTGGAGCAGAGCCTGAGTGAACACATGGCGGTGTTCGCGGCGCTGAAGGCGCGCGACCCTGAGGGTGCCGAGGCCGCCATGCGCACGCACCTCACACGCCAGCGCAAAGCGCTGCGTGAGCTCGCCCGCAACCAGAAATCGAGGCTGCTGCCATGAGGACCGACTGGCTCTCCCGCAGCGTTTCGCTGCTGCGACCCGGGCTGGAACCGCGGGCCGTCGCGGCATCGTCCGCAGCCGGCGAAGCGATGCCGCGTGACCCGTCCTCCGGCAACGGGCGCTCCACACGCGAGCGCCTTAAGGCGACGCTGCGCCGCCACCAGGAGGCCTTGTCGCCACGCGTGTTGCGCCGCACGCTCACCGAGTTGCAGGCCATCATCGACCCGCAGGTCAGCGAAGTGGAAGGCGGGCGGAGGGCCCATGGCGTCGCTGGGTGGTACGCCAAAGCCACGCCGGAACAGCGCCGCGACTGCTGGCTGCTCATGAGCGAGCAATTCGCGCCCGACCCGCTGAAGATCCAGGCGACGCGCGCGCAATACGAAGCAGCGCAGGGAACACCGGAAGAAGGGCAGGCGGAGATTCGCCTGCGCAAGGCGTTTGTGTCGCCGCGCACCCGCCTGCTGCAGCGCTTCGCGGTCTTCCCCGAGGGCATGCGTTTCCTGGTGGACATGCGGGCCGAGCTGCTGCCCCACCTGAAGGGCGACAAGCGCCTGCTTGCGCTGGATGCAGAGCTGGAGAACCTGTTCTCGACGTGGTTCGACGTCGCCTTCCTGGAGCTGCGGCGCATCAGTTGGGATTCGCCTGCCTCGCTGATCGAAAAGCTGATCAAGTACGAGGCCGTTCACGACATCCGCAGCTGGGATGACGTGAAGAACCGTCTCGACAGCGACCGCCGTTGCTATGGCTTTTTCCATCCCCGCCTGGACAGCGAACCGCTGATCTTCGTCGAGGTGGCGCTGATGGACGGGATGGCCGAAGGCATAACGCCGCTGCTGGACGAAGCAGCCGCACCGGGCGATGTGGCCAAGGCCAGCACCGCGATCTTTTATTCCATCAGTAACACGCAGGCGGGGCTGCGCGGCGTGAGCTTCGGCGATTCGCTCATCAAGCGGGTGGTGGAGACGCTCAAGGGGGAGTTCCCGAAGCTCAAGACCTTCGCCACCTTGTCGCCCATCCCCGGCTTGCGACCGTGGCTGGCGAAGAACGCGGGCGCGATGCTGCAAAAACTGCCACCCAAGCAGCGGGCCGAACTTGGCCGCGCCCTGGGCGGAGAGGCCACCACGGAGCAGCTGCTGGCCGCTTTCGACAAGCCGTTCGAACTCGACGCCAAGTCGCCCGTGCGGCTCATGCTCATGCGTTGCGCGGCCCAGTACCTCGGCCGCGAGGCGCACGAAGGCCGACCGCTCGACCCAGTCGCGCGCTTCCACCTCGGCAACGGCGCGCGCATCGAACGCCTGAACTGGGCGGGCGACCCGTCGGCCAAGGGCGTAAAGCAGTCTTATGGCCTCATGGTCAACTATTTGTACGACCTCAAGCGCCTGGACAAGCACCGCGCGATGTTTACGCAGGGACAAATCCCGATTTCCGGAGCCATTGAAGATCTGTACCTTTGAGCGTTTTTTGCAGTTCGATTCCATAACAAGGAGACAAGACCCATGAACCACAGCCTGACCCGGCGAGATATTCTGCGCGCGGCCGCTGCCACCGGAGCCGTTTCGCTCAGCCCGTTCGCGCAAGCGCAATCCTGGCCCGCCAAGCCCGTGATGATGGTCGTGCCATTCCCGGCCGGCGGCGGCACGGACGCATTCGGGCGCCCGCTGGCCGCACAGTTCGCCAAGCAGACGGGCAAGCAGCTCGTCATCGACAACAAGGGCGGCGCCGGGGGCACCGTGGGCGCGAGCGTGGCATCGCGCGCAGCGGCCGACGGCTACAACCTGTTCATGGGCGCGGTGCACCACACCATCGCGCCTTCGATGTACCCCAAGCTCGACTACGACCTGGAAAAGGATTTCATCCCACTGACGCTCGTGGCCAGCGTGCCGCAGGTGGTGGTGGTCAACCCACGCCGCATCGAGTCGCCGAATTTCAAGGACTTCCTCGAACTGGTGCGCAAGAACCCCGGCAAGTACAACTATGCGTCCGCGGGCAGCGGCACATCGCACCACCTCGCCGGTGAATTGTTCAAGCAGCAGACGAAGACATTCATCACGCACATCCCCTACCGGGGCGCGGGGCCGGCGCTGCAAGACCTGATCTCCGGCAACGTGGACATGATGTTCGACGGCCTGGGCTCGTCCGCGGCGCACATCAAGGGCGGCCGCATCAAGGCACTCATGGTATCCGGCGCGAAGCGCAACCCGGCCTTTCCGGACGTGCCGAGCGCCGCCGAGGTGGGCCTGCCGGACTACACCGTCACCACCTGGTACGGCTTGTGGGCGCCCAAGGGCACCCCTGCCGACGCCCAGGCACGGATCGTGGAAGAGGTGCGCAAGGCCCTCACGTCCGACGAGCTCAAGGCGATCTGGGCCAACCAGGGCGCTGAATTTCCGAACCTCAGCCAGCAGCAGTTCGGCTCGTTCGTCAGCGCCGAGATCAAGCGGTGGGCCGGCGTCGTCAAGGCATCGGGCGCCAGGTTGGAATAAGAGCTCGACCGGCCATGACGGGACAGATTCTCTTTGCGGACGACGGGCCGATCGCGCTCGTCACGCTGTCCCATCCCGGCAAGCTCAACGCCATGTCGCGCGAGATGTGGCGTGAACTGCGCGCAGTCTTCCAGCGCATCCACGACAGCGCGCAATGGCGCTGCGTGGTGATCAGCGGCGAGGGAGGCGCATTCTGCGCGGGGGGCGACATTTCGGAATACCCGGCGTTTCGATTCGACGAAGCCGCGTTGCGCGACTTTCACGAGGAAGACGTGTGGGGCGGCCTCGCGGCGGTGCTGGATTGCGACGTGCCGGTGGTGGCCCAGATCGAAGGGGCTTGCATGGGCGCCGGCATGGAGATCGCCAGTTGCTGCGATCTGCGCATCGCCGGCGAGTCCTCGAAGTTCGGCGCACCCATCGCCAGGCTGGGGTTTCCGATGGCGCCGCGTGAAGCCGACGTAGTCGCGCGCGCCGCCGGCGAGCTGACGGCGCGCGAAATGCTGCTGGAAGCCGCCGTGCTGCCCGCCGCGGAGATGAAGCTCCGTGGCTTCCTGAACCGCGTGACGCCCGACGGCGAGACGGCCGCGCAGGCCCTGGCCACCGCGCAACGAATCGCGGCGCTGTCTCCGCAGGCCGCGCGGCTGAACAAGCGCGGCCTGCGCGCGCTGCGCCTCGGAGTCGGGGTGGCTGATGCCTATCACTATGCCGACAGCGACGAGCACCGTGAGGGCATAGCGGCATTCCTGGAGAAGCGCAAAGCCGCCTTTTGAACGGGCCCTTGCCCGCGCTACGAGAAAAATCCCATGAACAACCAGAACCTCTTTGCCGCGCTGCGCGGCGCTTTCCCAGATGACCTCGATGCTGCCGCGGTGGAAGCAGACAACGGCCTGATCTACTCCTGGCGCGACCTGGACCGTGCGACGGCGATGATCGCCAACCTCCTGGCCGGACTGAAGCTGCCCGAGGGCTCGCGCATCGCGGTGCAGGTGGAAAAGTCGGTCGAGGCCATGATGCTGTACCTGGCCACGCTGCGTGCGGGCTATGTGTTTCTTCCGCTCAACACGGCCTACCAGAGCGCCGAGATCGAGTACTTCATCGGCAACGCCGAGCCGGCCGTTGTGGTGTGCACGGGAAAGAACTTCGGGTGGGTCAGCAAGATCGCCTTCAAGGCTGGCACGCATCACGTGTATACGCTGAATGACGACCGCACCGGCTCGCTTCTCGACCGCGCCGCACATTGCAGCGACCGGCACACGATCGCCCAGAAGGCCGGCGATGACCTCGCAGCCATTCTCTACACCAGCGGCACCACGGGGCGCAGCAAGGGAGCGGAGCTTACGCACGGCAACCTGCTGTCCAACGCGCAGGTGCTGAAGGACTATTGGGGCTGGAAGCCCGGCGATGTGCTGATCCACGCCTTGCCGATCTTCCACGTGCACGGCCTGTTCGTCGCGCTGCACGGCGCGCTTCTCAACGGCAGCAAGATGATCTGGTTCGGCAAGTTCGACCCGAGGAAGGTGATCGAACGGATGCACGACGCCACGGTATTCATGGGCGTTCCCACGCTGTACACGCGCATGCTGGCCGAGCCGAGCCTGAACAGGGCGGCGGCGCGGAACATGCGCCTTTTCATCTCCGGCTCGGCGCCGCTACTGATCGAGACTTTCAGCGAATGGAAGGAGCGCACCGGCCATACCATCCTGGAGCGCTATGGCATGAGCGAGACCATCATGCTCACCTCCAACCCGTATGACGCGAAAGATGGCGAGCGCCGCGGCGGCACCGTCGGTTTCCCGCTACCCGGTGTCGGCGTGCGCGTGCGCAATGACGAAGGCGGTGAGGTTCCCGCTGGCGAAATCGGCAACATCGAAGTCAAGGGCCCCAACGTGTTCAAGGGTTACTGGCGCATGCCCGAGAAGACGAAAGAAGAATTCACCGCCGACGGCTGGTTCAAGACCGGCGACGTTCGAGGGCTACATCAACGACATGCCGGGCGTGGCCGAAAGCGCGCTCGTGGGCGTGCCCCATCCGGACTTCGGCGAAGTGGGCGTGGCGGTTGTCATCCCGAAGCCGGGCGCCAGGCTGGACGGCGAAACGATCGTGGCCGGATTGAAGTCGCAGCTCGCAAACTTCAAGATTCCCAAGCGCTGCTTCGTGGTCGACGAACTGCCGCGCAACACCATGGGCAAGGTGCAGAAAAACCTTCTGCGCGAGAAGCACAAGCAGCTTTTTTCGTAGCGTGCGCCACGGTAGTGTGCTATCCCGTAAGTAACTGCGCGGTCGCGAAACTGGCAGGCGCAGTGTGCGAGCGACGGGCCGTGGACGGCGCGTGGCCGACTCCGTTCGTGTCCCCCGCCGCGGGAGGCGGCTCCTCCTTGACCTCACTGCGTCAGCCACCCGCCATCCACGGCCCTTAGGCGACATTCTTTCGCCCGACGTTTTCGAACACCCACAACGCTGGATGGATCAGGGCGGCGGGGGACAGCCGCGGAGTAGAGCGAACCGCCGCCCTGATCCCGCTCCCGCCATGACTTCTGGGACAGCACAGTAGCTCATCGCCGCGTAACTGCTGGGTCGCGTGAGCCCCGTGCGACTCAAGAACTTGTCCTACACTTGGGGTATACGGCGGGCGATATTGTTGGCACCTATTGGTGCTGCGCAGCAATTCTTACGGCCCTCGGCCCCGTCGGCGCAGCCCGCAAAGCAAGCGCCCACAAGGAGAGGAACACCGTGAAGATTGCCCAGGTTGCGCCCCTGTACGAGAGTGTGCCCCCGCGCGCCTATGGGGGGACGGAGCGGGTGGTTTCCTACCTGACCGAAGCCTTG
>JAQZBU010000026.1 GCA_029237735.1 Ramlibacter sp.
CCGACCAGGAACCAGTAGAACGCCGTGACGCCCAGCAAGCCCAGGCCCACCACCAGCATGCCGGTGATCGCGCCGCCGCGGAACGCAACGTCCAGCGCCGGGCCGATGCCGCGGGTGGCCGCCTGGGCCGTGCGCACGTTGGCGCGGACCGAGACGTTCATGCCGATGAAGCCGCAGGCGCCGGAGAGCACCGCGCCAATGACGAAGCCGACGGCCGTCTGGCCGTCCAGGAAGACGGCGATCAGGATCGCCAGCACGACGCCGACGATGGCGATGGTCTTGTATTGGCGGGCCAGGTAGGCGGCCGCACCGGCCTGAATGGCCGCCGCGATCTCCTGCATGCGGGCGTTGCCTGCGTCCTGGGAAAGAATCCAGCCTCGCGCCCAGAAGCCGTATGCCACGGCCGCAAAGCCGCAGACGAGCGCAAGTATCAGCGCTGAATTGCCTGTCATTTGGTTTTCTCCTACGTTGTTTCGCTTGAGTAACGTGCTTAGAGGCGCCACGCTAGCGGTGCCTCCGCTGCGTTGCTTCCTCGCAAGCCCCCTCGTGATGCGGGGCGGAGACGATTGGCCAACCGCCGGAATATAAGCGCAAACTTGTGACCGATTCGCGAAGGCCTGGGGAAAGCAAGGCTCGCGAAAGTAAAATCAGGGTTAATCCTAGGTTTTGTTTCATCCCTTTCTGACCGACAGCAAAAAACCATGTCTCTAGACCAAGTCACCCCCGGCAAGCATGTTCCCGACGCCTTCAACGTGATCATCGAAATCCCGATGAACGCCGATCCCGTGAAATACGAGGTGGACAAGGAAACCGGCGCGATCTTCGTGGATCGCTTCATGAGCACCTCCATGCACTACCCCACGAACTACGGGTACGTGCCCAAGACCCTCAGCGGCGATGGTGACCCGGTGGACGTACTGGTGATCACGCCCGTGCCCCTGATCCCCGGCGTCGTGGTGACGTGCCGGCCGCTGGGCATCCTGAATATGGAAGACGAAGCCGGGCAGGACGGCAAGGTGCTGGCCGTGCCCACGGACAAGATTCTGGCGATCTACTCGCAGTGGCTAACCCCTGAAGACCTGAACCCGCTGCGCCTGAAGACGATCGCGCACTTCTTCGAGCACTACAAGGACCTCGAGCCCGGCAAGTGGGTGAAGATCCTCGGCTGGGAAGGCCCCGAGGCCGCCCGCAAGGAAATCATGGACGGCATCGAGAACTACAAGAGGCAGAGCGGCGGCTGAAGCAGAGCGGGCGGGTTGCGAGCGGGGGTGTTAAACGATATCATGATCGATATGGAAACCGTTACCCTTTCGCCCAAGTTCCAGGTCGTCATCCCGCAGTCGATCCGCTCGGCGCTGCAATTGGCACCAGGGGACAAGATGCACGTGATCGGCTATGGGGACCGGGTCGAAATCATTCCCTCGCGAGCCATGAAGACCATGCGTGGATTCCTGCGCCGCGCCGGAAAGCCCGCCGACACAACCGTTCCCCGCGATGACGACCGGCTCTGATGGCGGCGCGGCGCGGCTTTAACGTTGTTGACTCCTCGGCCTGGCTCGAGTATTTTTTCGACACCTCTGAAGCGGCCGCTTTCGCTGCGGCCATCGAGGACACCGAGCACCTGATCGTCCCGGTCATCTGCCTCTACGAGGTTTTCAAGAAGGTGCATCGCTCCCATGGAGAAGGCGCGGCGCTGCAGATCGCCGCGCAGATGCAGCAAGGGGAACTGATCAACGTAGACGAGGGCTTGGCCCTCGAAGCCGCCAAGCTGGCATTGCCCCTCGCGGACAGCCTGATCTACGCGACAGCCCGTCGCTTCAACGCAACCTTGTGGACCCAGGACCAGCATTTCGACGGCCTGGCCGGAGTGCGCTACTTCGCGAAAGCGTCAGCCGGCTGACGACGCCCGGGGGACATTTCGCTGCGTCCGCCATCCAACGTCCATCGCCCGCGCGGCCGATAGCGTGTGATCCCCTTGTCGCCGCTGGTGATTGACAGCCGCAGAGCGCTTCCTCAAACGGGGCGGTCTTTACGAGTCCCCGGCCGGCGCGCTCGCGTCGTTGAATGCGTGAATGTGGACATGCGCAATTCGACCATCCGCGTCGCGGAAGAGGAATCGATGCACGTGCGGGTCCGGGCCGCCGTGGGTGTGCCTCTGCTCGACGCCGTTGAAAATTCTACGGTGCGTGACCTCCGCGCCGTCGGCGGACGGCGGCGAGCTGGAACGAGACATGCGGGCGAGCGAGAACCCCGCCACTAGAAGAATTTCGTCGCGAAGTGTGCTGAAATCCCTGTTCAGAGATTCAAGAATTTCGAGCCTTTTTGCCACCGGCAGGTTGGGCGCCAGCAGGGTCTGAAATGCGACGTGCACACGATTGACTTGATGCGCGGGCATGTTCATCTCGCGCATGACGCGCTCGACCTCCACGTACTCGATCTCCTTGCCTTCGCTCTCCTGCAGATTGCGCAGCCACCCTTCGCACTTCACCAGATTCTCCTGGTCGGCGCCGGCAAACCCCATCCCAAGCAAGAAGCCCAAGGCATCAGGGTCAATCTTGTTTTGGGCATTGGTCACCGACTTTCTGGCCGCCACCAAACCAGACCGATCCTCGGGCGTTAGCCTGCTCCTTTCCACTTCTCTACCGAACTCTACTTTCCATGCTCCATAACCGTCGTTGGTAGCAGTGCGTGCGTGCAAGCGACCCATTCCGTTATTCCTGCCCGCGCGGTAAATACCCGCCAAGACGGTTTTCACGGCCGCGAGAAAGTCATCGCGCTCGTGACTACCCTTCACCGCCGTGCCCCGCTCGGCTAGCATCAGCAGATGCGGCTCCGCGCTTACACGGCACTCGCGCTGGCCTATCCGCTGCCCATCCTTCCAATCTGACTTTTTGCAAACTTCGGCCCATTTTGCTTTTTCCTGTTGTGTGAGCGGAGTGCCGCGCTCAACTTTCTCAGCAAGGTCAAGGAACGTCCGGCACAACTGGGCCTCCTCCTTGACAACTTTGTACTTCTCAAACGGCTTGACCAAGGCGCGCATCTCCTTGAAGAACCACCCACAGTCGGCTGTCTCGTGTGCTTTTCTCGCCTCGACGAGGCGATTCTGCGCTGATGCAATTGGCTGCAGCAGGGAGGCGGCGCGGGCGATGTCCGCAGGCCGTGGCATATGCCTGGGCGCGCCCCTCCAGGTACTCCGCAAGATGAGAGCATCCCGGCCCGGGAGGAATGTTTGCAGGTGCTTCAACAGATCCTTTAACATCGCCAGTTGTACGAATCGGTTCTGCCGATGGGTTGCGACGATCGACTGTGGCGCTTGGGAATCGTCGGGCCTTGGATGCGCGGCGTGAATCACCAGCGGGTCCCGCTCGCCCGGTTCGTCGGGCGGCGATGCCAGCGAAGTCAACACCAGGAGCGGGGCTGAATGGACCCGCACAGGCGCTGGCGGGAGCGAAAGCGCGTCCGGTGCATCACCCCCCGCATTGTTATCGCCCAGCTCGCTGCGGGCTGGCCTGGGCGTGAACGCACGGCTCAATGCATTGCAACAATTCTTCAAATTGTCCATTTTCGCAACTCCTTCGCGGTTTCTGCGATGCCACCCGGCAGGGCTTGATATCTGAGTAACATCAAGCCGAGCGTTGGTTCCAATCGCCTTCAACCGCGACGAAATGGGCTGCGCTGCTCCAGGTGTTCCAGGTAGTTGCCGATGCCCTGGCCTTCGCGTTCGAGGAAGCGCTCCACCGCGTCGGCGAACGCGGGATGCGCCAGCCAGTGGGCACTGGTGGTCTTCGCCGGCATCAGCGCGCGCGCCATCTTGTGCTCGCCCTGCGCGCCGCCCTCGAAGCGATGCCGGCCGTGGGCGATGCACCACTGCAGCGGCTGGTAGTAGCAGGCCTCGAAATGCAGGCAGTCCACTCGCTCGATCGCGCCCCAGTAGCGGCCGTAGGCCACCTTTTCGCCGCCGCCCTCGCTGCCCAGGCCGATCAGGCTGGTTGCAATCGGCTTGCCCGCGCGCTCGGCGACGAAGAGGAGCCAGTTGTCCGGCATGTCCCGGGCCATCCGGTCGAAGAAGTCGCGGGTGAGGTAGGGCGCGTTGCCATGCTCGTGATAGGTGCGCTCGTAACAGCGGTAGAAAAAGCGCCAATCGGCGGGGCTGATGTCTCGCCCGCGAGACCAGCGGAAGCTCACGCCCGCGTCCGCCACCTTGCGCCGCTCCTGGCGGATCTTCTTGCGCTTGTCGTGCGAGAGGCTCGCGAGGAATGCATCGAAGTCGGGCCAATCTGCATTGGTCCAGTGGAACTGCACGGTGTGCCTCAGCATGAGACCGGCCTTTTCACAGGCGGCGACGTCGTCGTCAGCGGCGAACAGCAGGTGAAGGGACGACAGCTTCTGCACCCGGCACCACGAGAGCACGGCCTTGAGCAGTGAATCCCGCGATGCGGCGTCTCGCGCGAGCAGGCGCGCCCCCGGCACGGGCGTGAACGGCACGGCAATGAGTGCCTTGGGGTAGTAGTCCAGGCCGTGCTGCTGGTAGGCGTTGGCCCACGCCCAGTCGAAGACATATTCGCCGTACGAGTGGTCCTTGAGGTACAGCCCGCAGCCCGCTTGCAGTTCGCCGCCGCGCCATAGCGTGATGAAGCTCGGCGTCCAGCCCGTCGCGGGCGACGCGCTCGCGCTGCTTTCCATCGCGGCAAGGTATTCATGGCTCATGAACGGGCTGGGCGAGCATTGCAGCGCCAGCAGCGCGTTCCACTGCGCCGCCGGTACCTCGAGCGCAGAGCCGAGCACCCGGGTGACATAATCGTTCGAGTTGTTTTTCACTGACGCCATGGCTCTCAAAATCTGTATTGCCCAGCTCAACTTCATCGTTGCCGACACGGCCGGCAATGCCCAGAAGATCATCGCCGCCGCTCGTGCCGCCTATGCGCAGGGGGCGCGGCTCGTGCTCACGCCTGAGCTGTCCATCTGCGGCTACCTCGCCGAGGACTTGTTCCTGCGCCCCGCATTCATCGCGTCGTGCGATGATGCCGTGAAAACGGTGGCCCGCGAATTGGCCGGGTTAAAGGGGCTGCATGTGGTCGTCGGCCATCCCACGGGCGGCGATATTCGCAGCAAGTCCGTGGCCGTGCAGCGCCGCTTCAACGCGGCCAGCGTGATCTCCGAAGGCCGCGTGCTGGAGACATACGCCAAGCGGGAGCTGCCCAACTACCAGGTGTTCGACGAGCGCCGGTACTTCACGCCGGGGCAGGGCATCTGCGTGTTCCAGGTCGAGGGCGTGAACGTTGGCCTGCTCATCTGCGAAGACGCGTGGTTCGACGAGCCGGGCCTGCTGGCAAAGGAAGCGGGCGCGGAACTGCTCGCGGTCATCAACGCCTCGCCGTTCCATGTGGGCAAAAGCAACGAGCGGGTTGAACGCATGGCAGAGCGGGCGCGCGCTCTCGACGTGCCAGTGCTCTACGCCCATCTCGTCGGCGGACAGGACGAAGTGGTGTTCGACGGCGCGTCCTTCGCGGTGGATGCCGAGGGCACGCTGGCAGGCCGGGCCCCAGGGTTCCAGGAAGACCTGTTCATGATCCAGGCCGTGAGCGAGGAAGGCCGCGTCAGCCTGGCCGCGCATCTGGTGCACGAACGCAGCCCCGAAGCCGAGCTCTGGGATGCGCTGGTGCTGGGCGTGCGCGACTACATCGGCAAGAACGGTTTCCCCGGCGTGCTGCTGGGCCTGTCGGGCGGCATCGACTCCGCGCTGGTGCTGGCAGTGGCCGTCGACGCGCTCGGGCGCGACAAGGTGCGCACGCTGATGATGCCTTCGCCCTACACCGCCGACATTTCCTGGATCGACGCGCGCGACATGGCGCACCGCCTGGGCGTGCGCTACGACGAGATTTCCATCGTGCCCGAATTCGAGGCCTTCAAGGCGTCGCTGGCCCATGAGTTCAAGGGCCTGCCGGAGGACACGACCGAAGAGAACATCCAGGCGCGCATCCGCGGGGTGTTCCTGATGGCCCTGTCCAACAAGTTCGGCAGCATCGTGCTGACCACCGGCAACAAGAGCGAGATGGCCACTGGCTATTGCACGCTGTACGGCGACATGGCCGGCGGCTTCGCGGTGATCAAGGACCTGCTCAAGACGACGGTGTTCAAGCTGGCCCGGTGGCGCAACATCCATGACCCTTACGGCACGGGGATCAGTCCCATTCCGGAGCGGATCATCACCCGCCCGCCCAGCGCCGAACTGCGACCCGACCAGGTCGACCAGGACAGCCTGCCGCCCTACGAGATCCTGGACGCGATCCTGGAACGCTATATGGAAAACGACCAGGGCATCGAGGAAATCATCGCCGCCGGGTTCGAGCGGGCGGTGGTGGAACGTGTCGCCCGCCTGATCCGCGTCAACGAATACAAGCGCAGGCAAGCTCCCGTGGGTATTCGCGTGACCCATCGCAGCTTCGGCAAGGATTGGCGCTATCCTATTACCGGTAAATTCCGCCTCTGAGTCGCCTGGAAAACAAGACTGGAACCCGCAGCCATGAAACAGATCACCGCCATCGTCAAACCCTTCAAGCTCGAGGAAGTCCGCGAGGGCCTCGCCGAATGCGGGGTGACCGGCCTCACGGTCACCGAAGTCAAGGGCTTCGGCCGCCAGAAGGGGCACACGGAGCTGTACCGCGGCGCCGAATACGTGGTGGATTTCCTGCCCAAGGTAAAGGTGGAAGTTGTCGTGAAGGACGATGAGGTCGAGCGCTGCGTCGATGCCATCGTCAAGGCAGCCCGCACCGGCAAGATCGGTGACGGCAAGATCTTCATCACGACGGTGGAGCGCGTCGTGCGCATCCGCACCGGCGAGATCGACGAATCGGCGGTCTGAGGATCAGGCGGGACCGCTGCCGAGCGTGAAGTAGAAAATGGCGCCTTCGCCCGGGTGTGAATGCGCCCACACTCGTCCGGAGTGTCGCGAGATGATCCGCCGTACGTTGGCCAATCCGATGCCCGAACCTGCGAATTCCGATTGCGGGTGCAAGCGCTGGAAAGCACCGAACAGGTTGTGCGCATAGGCCGTCTCGAAGCCCACGCCGTTGTCGCGTACCGAATAGGCGGTCTCGCCCTCTAGTCCCGCGTCCGCCCGTACCTTAATGCGTGCGCGCCCTGTGCGCTCCGTGAACTTCCATGCGTTGCCGATGAGGTTGTCCAGCACCAGCTGCAGCAGGCGAGGGTCGCCGTGCGCCGTCATCCCCGGCTGGATATCGATGTCCGCCAGGCGCGCCGGGGCTTCCTCACGGCAGCCTCGCGCCGAGAGCTCGGCCATGGCCGTGAGGTCCACGACCTCCCAGCGCAGCTCGGCACGCGACAGCTGGGCGAGCGACAGCAGGGCGTCGATCATCTCCGAGGTGCGCACCGCGCCTTCGCGCATTCGGCTGAGGTAGTGCCGGACCCGCTCGCCCGCGGCCGGCCCCAATTCCTTTTGCAGCGCGTGGCCGAACCCGCCGATCGCCGCGAGCGGGGCGCGCAGGTCGTGTGCGACCGAATACGAGAAGGCCTGCAGTTCCTGGTTGGCCATCTCGAGCTGCGCCGTGCGCTGCTTCACCCGCAGCTCCAGCTCGGCATTCAGCCGCAAGATCTCGTCCTGAGCTGCCTGCCGCTCGCCCACGTCGCGGAAATAGATCGTCAGCCCGCCCCGCTGTGCCGGGTAGGCGCGGATTTCCAGCCAGGTGCCCAGAGGCGGATAGAACTCCGTGACCTCCACCGTCTGGCCTTCGGATAGTGCCAATGCGTATGCGGCTTCGAACCGGGAGCCACGACCCTGCGGGAACTGGTCCCACATGTTGGTGCCCAGAAGCTCGGCGCGGCTGCGACGCAGCACGCGCTCCGCCTCGTGGTTCACGTAAGTGAAGCACCAGTCGGAATCGACCGTCACCAGTGCGTCGGTGATGCTTTCCAGCGTTGTCGTCAACTGCTCGGCCAGGTGCCGGATTTTCTCTTCGGCCAGCTTGCCGTCCGTGATGTCCTGGAACGCACCTTGCACCCGTGCGATGGCGCCCGAAGTATCGCGCACTGCTTCGCCGATCGAGCGCACGCCCACGCGGCGCCCTGCGGCGGTGACGATCTGCAGCTCCAGGTCGAACGGCCGGCCGTCCCGCACGCAGGCCGAGAATGCGTCGGCAAAGGTCGCCCGGTCCTGCGGCACATAGAACGCCACCGCGTCGTCGAACGACGGTGAGTAACTGGGCGGCGTGTCGTGGATGATGCAAAGCTCCTCTGACCACGTGACGTGCAACGACGGCAGCTCGACTTCCCAGGCGCCGAGGCGGCCGAGGCGGCTCGCCATCGACAGGAGCGCCTGCTGGTGGTTCAGCCTGTCCACCGATGTCCGCAGCGCGTCCTCCATGCGGCGCCGCTGCGCATCCCGCTCGCGTGCTTCCATCGCGAAGGAGAAGTTGTCCGCCAGCGACATGAGGAGGGCAAGTTCCTCCTCGTCGAAAGACAGCGGCGTGGCCGCATAGACCATGAACACAGCGACCGGCCTGCCCTCCAACTTCAATGGGAATGCCGCGCAGCTGCGGTAGCCGCGCGCCAGCGCCTCAAGGCGGAAGGCGAAGAACCGGCTGTCGGCCTCGATGTCGTTGCATACGGCAGGTGCGCCGGTGCGAAAGGCCGTGCCGCCGGGCCCCAGCCCTTCGCGCTGCAGCGGGTTCGTGGTGATGCGGACCGCGTCCACGTAACCTTCGTCCTTGCCCCAGCGCGCGACGGGAGTCAGCGTTCCCTCGGCGGGGTCGCTCCGCCCGACCCAGGCCATCATGAAGCCGCCGCGTTCAACGGCGATCCGGCACGCGTCCTGAAACAGCTGCTGCTCGTCGGTCATCCGCACGATGGCCTCGTTGATTCCGCTGGACACGGCATACAGACGGTTCAGGCGTCGAATTTTGTCGGCCTCGGTCATCATCGAATCTGACTCGCCCGTTCAGATTTCCGAGAGGTCGGTGCGGCGGGGCGCCAGGCGCGCGGCCTCGACCAAGCCCCCGAGCAGGCTCGGCAAGTCGGGGCCGACACGCACCAGGTCCATCTGCCAGTCGCTCATGAAGCCATGATCCACGCTCGTCTTCAGGAACGCCAGCAGCGCATCGTAATAACCGGCCAGGTTGAGCAGGCCCACGGGCTTGTCGTGGTAGCCGAGCTGGCGCCAGGTCCAGACTTCGAAGAACTCCTCGAACGTGCCGATGCCCCCCGGCAGGGCCAGGAAGGCATCCGCGCGCTCGGCCATCATGCGTTTGCGTTCGTGCATGTTGTCCACAACATGCAGCTCCGTGCAGTCCAGCTTGGCCCATTCCTTCTCGACCAACGCGTGCGGGATAACGCCAACGACACGGCCTCCGGCGGCCAGGGTGGCGCTGGCCATCACACCCATCAGCCCGTTGTTGCCGCCCCCGTACACCAGTTGGCCACCGTGGGTGCCGATCCACGTCCCTACAGCGGCAGCTGCTTCGGCGAATTCGGTGCCCGTGCCTGTACGCGAGCCGCAAAACACGCACAACGAAAAGCCTCGCTTCATGCACCAAACCTCTGATAAAACGCCGCGATCCAGATGCCGCCGCACAGCACCACGCTCAGCAGCACGGCCGCGCTGCCCATGTCCTTCGCACGCCGGGAGAGGTCGTGCCACTCCGGACCGATGCGGTCGACCACCGTTTCGATGCCGGTATTGAGAAGTTCGACGACCATAACGATCAGGACCGAGCCGGCGAGAAGGGCGGTTTCGACCCAGCTGCGACCCAGCCAGAACGACAGGGGCAGAAGGACGAAGGCCGCTATCACTTCCTGGCGGAATGCGGTCTCGGCCCAACCGGCGCGCAAACCGGCGATCGAGAATCCGGCCGCATGCCATATTCGATCCAGCCCGGTGCGCAGCTTGTGCCGGTCGGCTGGGGAGAGTGCTTCGGGGGGCGACGACATGACCGCATTGTCGCGCAGGACAATGACCAGGTGCTCTCAGCGGCCGCGCGTGGGGGCGGGCACCAGCCGGGTGCCCGCGAGCGCGTCGTGCCAGAACTGCCGCTGCGGATGGAATCGGCTGAGCAGAGCCCAGACAGCAACCCAGCCCAGCCAAAGCACTGCGATTTCGGGGCCGCGGAGCTTCAACGGCGCGAGCACGGCTAGCGGCGGCAGGAACCAGAGCCAGCTCCAGAGATAGCGCAGCAGCGCGCGCCACTGGGTAAGCGGCCGGCCGGCGCGGTCCACCACGCGGATGCCCCACGTCTTCATGGCCAGCGTCTGGCCCCTGGCCCAGAACCAGGTGAAGTAAACGCCGAACACGATGAAGAGGAAGGCCTGCAGCAAGGGCCGGCGCGCATCCATCGAGTCGCGCATCTGCCCCAGCGTGCTGAACAGCCAGCCGGCCACGAAGACCACCGCGAACAGGAGCATGCCTTCGTAGGTCCAGCAGGCCATGCGGCGCAAGAGGCCCGGTGCGGTGAGTTCGCCCTTCACTGCGGCTGCACGGGTGCGGAGCCCGGCTGCGGGAGCAAGGTGTTCTGGTCCACCTGGTGCGCTCCCGCGGCGATCCGCGGCGCCTTCACGACGCGCTTGGGCGGTGGAACGGTGGCGAGTTTGTCGGCGGGCACGGGCTTGACGGCGGCGGCCGTGGCCGGCGGCTTGGCGGCGCTCGCGGCGAGCTTGCTCTTTTCCTCGGGAGGCAGGGCCTGGTAGGCCTCCCACTTGGCCTTCTTGTCGTCCGGGGAGATCTGCTTGGTTTCGCCGAAACTCAGCCGCGCCTGGGTGCGCTGCTGCGGGCTGAGCGCAGCCCATTCGGTCATGCGGCTGTGGAGCTTTTCCTGCTCGGCACCCGACATCCGGGGGTAGTTCTGCGACATCGCGAGCCACTTGCGCTTTTGTGCCTCGCTCACCGTGTCCCATTTAGGTGCGAGCGGGGCCAGCGCCTGCCGCTGGGCTTCCGTCAGCTCGGACCACAGGGGCTTGGTCGTCTGCTTGCCGTTGGCCTTGGCGGCCGAGGCGGCCTTGGCGATGCCGGGGCGCTTGGCCGCCGCATTGGCCGCTGAACTGGCGGGCTGTGCCGGACTGCTGGCGGCGGCCACCGGCGCGCTCGCCTGGGCCCAGCAGGGCACGCCGGCCAGTCCCAGCCACAAGGCGCCGGCCCCGACCACGACGCCAAGGCTGGCAAGGACCGGCAGACGCCGGATCGACGCGTGGAAACGGTGCATCGCTGCGCCTATTCCCGGCTGGACTTGAGAAACTGAACGAAGCCAGGGTCAGCGTAGGCAGCGGGCGGAAGGTCGTCGGTCAGGAGCGCGGCGTCGACTTCCGCCACCTCGCTGGCGCGGCGGTCGTTCTCGATAGTGTGGATGACGACAAGGCCTGCCACCAGTGCGATCAGGGGCAGCGCCGAGCCGATGCGGCCCCACAAGCCGATGCGGTCGTCGCCGAATGTCAGGCCACCGGCCGTTGCGAGGGCCGGGGCGAATTGCATGCTGACGGGTTTTCGGCGCGCGACAGCTTGCACGCGGGCGGCGCGCAGCCTTTCCGTGACTTCATAGGGCAGCTCGGCCGCGCCCGCGGCCAGGCGCGCGGCGACCTGACGGCCGAAACGATCCTGCAGCTGCTGGGAGTGGGTGAGTGGCGGATTCGTCATAGTTGTATACCCTTTGCCTTCAGTGCTTTGCTGAGGGCCTGGACTGCGCGTGAGCAGTGTGTCTTGACACTGCCTTCGGAGCAGCCCATGGCCGCGGCTGTTTCCGCCACGTCCATGTCCTCCCAATAACGCATCAGGAAGGCTTCACGTTGACGGGCCGGCAGTTCCTTGATTTCGGCTTCGATCTGATGCAATGTCTGGGCCCGCCGCGTCGAATCCTCGGCGCTTTCAGCCTGCTGTGATCCTTCCGCGAAGGCATAAGTTTCAAGCAGATCGAAATCCCCGTCGTCTGAAGCGTATTCGAAGTCGCTCATGTTCGAAAACAGGGCGTTGCGGGTCTTCTGGCGGCGAAACCAGTCCAGCGTGCAGTTGGAGAGAATCCGCTGGAACAGCATGGGGAGCTCGCCCGGAGGCTTGTCACCGTAGTGCTCGGCCAGCTTCATCATGCTGTCCTGCACGATGTCCAGGGCGGCTTCATTGTCGCGAACGTGGTAGACGGAGCGCTTGAAGGCCCGTTTTTCGACGCTCTTGAGGAAGTCGGAAAGTTCTTGTTCTGTTGCCAAGGAGTCTGGACCTGGACGGGCTGGAATTTGTCGTCTGCGACGTTTTTTAGGCCGCGTCGGGCGCCGGCAACCGGAAATTATGGCATCGGCAAACACGAAAACTTCTTGCCGCACTTTGCTGCAGTGCGATAATGTGGCTTGCAAGTCAAAAGGCAAACGAATCCGGATCCGGCGGTGCGATAGGCCTGCTCATGGTCCTGGGTTCTAAGTTCCGACACAGCTTCACAAGAGCGTGTGAAGGGGCACCCTAGGTTTTTCGTCAGAGAAATTCACAAAGGTTGATCATGGAAATCTCGAAGGCGGAGCTAAGCTCCGCGGCCGCAGCCACTGCCGGCCAAGCTCTCGAACTCCGCGGCGCGGAAATCCTCGTCAAGACACTCCAGGCCGAAGGCGTGAAGTACATCTGGGGTTATCCCGGCGGCGCGGTGTTGCACATCTACGACGCTTTCTACAAGCAGGACACCATCCAGCACGTGCTGGTGCGCCACGAGCAGGCGGCCGTGCACGCCGCTGACGGCTATGCCCGCGCCACCGGTGACGTCGGCGTCGCCCTCGTCACATCCGGCCCCGGCGTTACGAATGCGGTCACCGGCATCGCCACCGCCTACATGGACAGCATCCCCATGGTGATCATCACCGGGCAGGTGCCAAGCCATGCCATCGGCCTGGATGCCTTCCAGGAGTGCGACACCGTGGGCATCACGCGCCCCATCGTCAAGCACAACTTCCTGGTCAAGGACGTGCGTACCCTGGCCGACGTGATGAAGAAGGCCTTCCATATCGCACGCAGCGGCCGGCCGGGCCCGGTGGTGGTGGATATCCCGAAGGACATCTCCTTCAACAAGACCGCCTACCACGGCTACCCGGACAAAGTCGAGATGCGCTCGTACAACCCGGTGCGCAAGGGCCACGGCGGCCAGATCCGAAAGGCGTTGCAACTGCTGATGACCGCCAAACGCCCGTACATCTATACGGGCGGCGGCGTGATTCTGGGCAATGCCACGGCCGAATTGCGCCAGCTCGTGGACATGCTGGGCTACCCCGTCACCAACACGCTGATGGGCCTGGGCGCCTACCCCGCGAATGACCGCAAGTTCCTCGGCATGCTGGGCATGCACGGCACGATCGAAGCCAACAACGCAATGCAGAACTGCGACGTGCTGCTGGCCGTCGGCGCGCGCTTCGACGACCGCGTGATCGGCAATCCCAAGCACTTCGCGCAGAACGAGCGCAAGATCATCCACATCGACATCGACCCCTCCAGCATCTCCAAGCGCGTGAAGGTCGACATCCCGATCGTCGGCGACGTCAAGGACGTGCTGGGCGAGCTGCTCGCCATGATCCGTGAGTCCACCGCGAAGCCCGATGCGCAGGCGCTCGGTGCCTGGTGGGACACCATCGAAGCCTGGCGCAAGAAGGACTGCCTGAAGTACGACCGCAAGAACACCGAGGTCATCAAGCCGCAGCACGTTGTCGAGACACTGTGGAACATGACCAAGGACGCAGACGCGTACATCACGTCGGACGTGGGGCAGCACCAGATGTGGGCCGCCCAGTACTACCGCTTCAACGAGCCGCGCCGCTGGATCAACTCCGGCGGCCTGGGCACGATGGGCGTGGGCATACCCTATGCAATGGGTATCAAGCTGGCCAAGCCGCAAAGCGAGGTGTACTGCATCACCGGCGAAGGCTCGGTGCAGATGTGCATCCAGGAGCTTTCCACCTGCCTGCAATACAACACGCCCATCAAGATCGTTTCGCTGAACAACCGCTACCTGGGCATGGTGCGCCAGTGGCAGGAACTGGACTACGAGGGCCGCTACAGCCACAGCTACATGGACGCGCTGCCGAATTTCGTCAAGCTCGCCGAGGCATATGGGCACGTCGGCATGCTGATCGAACACCCGAAGGACGTCGAACCCGCACTGCGGGAGGCGCGCAAGCTCAAGGACCGCACCGTGTTCATGGACTTCCGCACCGACCCGACCGAGAACGTCTTCCCGATGGTGCAGGCGGGCAAGGGCATCACGGAGATGCTGCTGGGGAGCGAAGACCTTTAGGAAAACAGCCCTGTCATGCCGGACTCGATCCGGCACCATGGTGGCGCGCCAACATGGATTGCGGATCGAGTCCGCAATGACAGCCCCTAAGACGAATCTATTGGCTGCCAAGCCGCCCGGTTACCGCCGGACGGGGAGGGCACCGAAAAGAGGAATCACTCAATCATGAAACACATCATCGCGGTATTGCTGGAGAACGAGCCGGGCGCTCTTTCCCGTGTCGTGGGCCTGTTCTCGGCCCGTGGCTACAACATCGAGTCACTCACGGTGGCACCGACGGAAGACCCGTCGCTGTCCCGGATGACGATACAGACGGCGGGGTCGGACGAGGTGATCGAGCAGATCACCAAGCACCTGAACCGGCTGATCGAGGTCGTGAAAGTGGTCGACCTGACCGAAGGCGCCTACACCGAGCGCGAGCTCATGATGGTCAAGGTGCGCGCCGTCGGCAAGGAGCGCGAGGAGATGAAGCGCATGGCGGACATCTTCCGCGGCCGCATCATCGACGTCACCGAGAAAAGCTACACCATCGAACTCACCGGCGACCAGGGCAAGAACGACGCCTTCCTGGAAGCCATCGACCGCAGCGCGATCCTCGAGACCGTGCGCACCGGCTCCAGCGGCATCGGCCGCGGCGAACGTATCTTGAGAGTCTGAGGCGCTGCGCGTCGGGCCCCCTTTTTTTTATCCCCACTGAATTTCAACAGGAGAAACCATGAAGGTTTATTACGACAAGGACTGTGACCTGAGCCTGATCAAGGGCAAGACGGTTGCCATCATCGGCTACGGCTCACAAGGCCACGCGCACGCCCAGAACTTGAACGACAGCGGCGTGAAGGTCGTGGTCGGCCTGCGCAAGGGCGGAGCTTCCTGGCCCAAGGTCGAGAAGGCCGGCCTGAAGGTCGCCGAAGTGGCCGATGCGGTGAAGTCCGCCGACGTGGTCATGATCCTGCTCCCCGACGAGCAGATCGCCCAGGTCTACAAGAACGACGTGGAGCCGAACATCAAGCCCGGCGCGTCGCTGGTCTTCGCCCACGGCTTCAACGTGCACTACGGCTTCGTCACCCCCCGCGCCGACCTGGACGTGTGGATGGTCGCGCCCAAGGCGCCGGGCCACACCGTGCGCGGCACGTACACGCAAGGTGGCGGCGTGCCCCACCTGGTCGCGATCCACCAGGACAAGAGCGGCAAGGCGCGCGACCTGGCGCTGTCCTACGCCATGGCCAATGGCGGCGGCAAGGCCGGCATCATCGAGACCAACTTCCGCGAAGAGACCGAAACCGACCTGTTCGGCGAGCAGGCCGTGCTGTGCGGCGGCACCGTGGAGCTGATCAAGGCCGGCTTCGAGACGCTGGTGGAAGCCGGCTATGCGCCCGAGATGGCCTACTTCGAGTGCCTGCACGAGCTCAAGCTGATCGTGGACATGATCTACGAAGGCGGCATCGCCAACATGAACTACTCGATCTCCAACAACGCGGAGTACGGCGAGTACGTCACCGGCCCGCGCATCGTGACCGAGGAGACCAAGAAGGTGATGAAGCAGGTCCTGAAGGACATCCAGAGCGGCGAATACGCGAAGAGCTTCATCCTCGAGAACCGCGCCGGGGCGCCGACGCTGCTGTCACGCCGTCGCCTGATGGCCGAGCACCAGATCGAGACCGTGGGCGAGACGCTGCGCGCGATGATGCCCTGGATCAAGAAGAACAAGCTGGTCGACCAGACCAGGAATTAAAGGCATGTCATTGCGGACTTGATCCGCAATCCACCGTGGATGCCGGATCAAGTCCGGCATGACATGTCCCAAGCCGCCTCCGGGCGGCTTTTCTTTTCGACTTACACTTTGGCCAATGCACGACGGCAACGAAAATCAGGATCACTCACCGGCCGAAGGCCTGGTGGTGCGCAAGCGCCGCAAGGGCATTTACGTTCTTCCCAACCTGTTCACGCTCGCGGCGCTGTTCGGTGGCTTTTATGCCATCGTGATGGCGATGAACCAGCGTTTCGACCTGGCGGCCGTCGGCATCTTCTGCGCCATGGTCCTGGACAGCCTGGACGGCCGCGTGGCGCGGATGACCAATACACAGAGCGCATTCGGCGAACAGATGGATTCGCTCTCCGACATGGTGTCGTTCGGCGCCGCACCCGCGCTCGTCGCCTATGAGTGGGCGCTGCGCGGCCTGGGCCGATGGGGCTGGTTTGCGGCGTTCGTCTATTGCGCCTGCGCCGCACTGCGCCTTGCACGGTTCAACGTCAACACCGCGGTGGTCGACAAGCGCTACTTCCAGGGCTTGCCGTCGCCGGCCGCGGCCGCACTGGTTGCCGGCTTCATATGGGTGATGAACGATCTGGGCATCAAGGGACTCGAGGTGGAATGGGTGACGTTCGGCCTGGCACTCTACGCCGGCCTCACGATGGTCACCAACGTGCCGTTCTACAGTTTCAAGGACGTGCAGATGAAAAAGAGCGTGCCCTTCGTCGTGATCGTCGCGATCGCGTTGGGCATCGCGGTGATCAACGTCCACCCGCCCATCGTGCTGTTCGCGCTGTTCGTGGTCTATGGACTGTCGGGATTCGTCCTCTATGGCTGGCGCCGCGCGAAGGGGCACCCCACCAGCGTGATCAGCACCTCTACCGAAGAGCCGGAAGAACGTGGGCTGCACAAGTGACAAGATGTGCTACATTGACGCCATGAACCGAATTTCGCTGGCCCTACTGCTATCTCCCCACGGGCGGAGACGGTAGCGCACGCGTAAACCTGACTCGACGGCCCGTTTGCACCAGCAGCGGGCCGTTTTTCTTTGGGGCTGCCGGTTTACCCGAAACTAGACGAGAGACACGATCATGTTGAAAAATCCCGCCAGCAAGTACCGAGCCTTCGCCCCGGTGCGCCTTACCGACCGCACCTGGCCCGACGCGGTGCTGAGCCGCCCGCCGGTCTGGTGCAGCGTGGACCTGCGCGACGGCAACCAGGCGCTGATCGAGCCGATGGACATCCCGCGCAAGCTGCGGATGTTCCAGACTCTCGTGGAGATCGGCTTCAAGGAAATCGAAGTGGGCTTCCCGTCCGCCTCGCAAATCGAGTTCGACTTCATCCGCAAGCTGATCGACGAGAACCTCGTGCCGGATGACGTGACGATCCAAGTGCTTACGCAGGCGCGGGAGCCGCTGATCCGGCGCACGTTCGAGTCGCTGGTGGGCGCCAAGCGGGCCATCGTGCACCTGTACAACGCCACTGCGCCGGTCATGCGCAAGGTAGTGCTGGGCCTCGGCGAGGATGGCATCGTCGAACTGGCGACGAGCCAGGCGGGCCTGTTCAAGGAGCTCGCCACGCAGCAGCCGGGCACGCAGTGGACCTTCGAGTATTCGCCGGAGATGTTCTCCGGCACCGAGCTCGCGTTCTCCAAGCGCGTCGTGGATGCCGTCACCGAAGTTTGGCAGCCGACGCCCCAGCGCAAGTGCATCGTCAACCTGCCTTCCACGGTGGAGCATTCCACGCCGAACATCTTTGCCGACATGATCGAATGGATGCACCGCAACCTGGCGCGGCGCGACTCCATCGTGCTGTCGGTGCATCCGCACAATGACCGCGGCACCGGTACGGCCGCCGGTGAATTCGCAGTGATGGCGGGCGCCGACCGCCTCGAAGGCTGCCTGTTCGGCAACGGCGAGCGCACCGGCAACCTCGACCTGGTCAACGTCGCGCTCAACCTGTACTCGCAAGGGGTGGACCCGGGCCTGGACTTTTCAGACATCGATGAGATCCGGCGCACGGTGGAGCATTGCAACCAGCTGCCCGTGCACCCACGCCATCCGTACGCGGGCGACCTCGTCTACACATCGTTCTCCGGCTCGCACCAGGACGCGATCAAGAAGGCATTCGCCGCCCGCAAGGATTCGGATATCTGGGACATGCCTTACCTGCCACTCGATCCCAAGGACCTGGGCCGCACCTACGAAGCCGTGATCCGCGTGAACAGCCAGTCGGGCAAGGGCGGCATCTCATACCTTTTGGAAAGCGAATACGGGCTCGAGCTGCCGCGCCGCCTGCAGATCGAGTTCAGCCAGGTCGTCCAGACGGCCATGGATGCGTCCGGCAAGGAGCACACGGCGCAAGACCTCTTCGAGCTGTTCGAGCGCGAATACGGCATCCGTAGCATCCCGGCGCCGACCCACCAGGTGCTGGAGCCCGCGCAAGGCATAGCCGGCACGCTCGTCAAGCTGGCGGCAGAGGTGGAAATCGGGGGCGATAGCATCCACATCGAGGGCGCGGGCAATGGCCCCATCGACGCTTTCGTCGAGGCGCTGGGCGCTGCCTGCGGCGAAACCATCCGCGTCCTCGACTACCATGAGCACGCGATCGGTGCGGGCGCTAATGCCCAGGCCGTGGCTTATCTCGAATTGCGCGTCGGCGAACGCACGCTGTTCGGAGTGGGCATGGATTCGAATATCGTTTCGGCTTCGCTCAAGGCCATCGTCTCGGGCCTGCAGCGCGCCCAGGCAAGCAACCGGAAGGAAATCTCGTGGCAGACAAACTGATCATCTTCGACACCACCTTGCGCGACGGCGAGCAGTCGCCGGGTGCCTCCATGACCAAGGACGAGAAGCTGCGCATCGCGCGGCAGCTCGAGCGCCTGAAGGTGGACGTGATCGAGGCCGGCTTCGCGGCCAGCTCCAACGGCGATTTCGAGGCCGTGCACCTGATCGCCAACTCCATCAAGGATTCAACGATCTGCTCGCTTTCGCGCGCCAACGACCGCGACATCTCACGTGCGGCCGAGGCGCTCAAGGGCGCGCAACGCTCGCGCATCCACACCTTCATCGCAACCTCGCCGCTGCACATGGAAAAGAAGCTGCGCATGACGCCCGAGCAGGTGCTGGAACAGGCGAAGCAGTCTGTGCGCTTCGCGCGCAACCTGTGTGGGGACATCGAGTTTTCACCGGAGGACGGCTACCGCAGCGAAATGGATTTCCTGTGCAAGGTACTGGAGACGGTAATCGCCGAGGGCGCGACCACCATCAACGTCCCCGACACCGTCGGCTACGCCGTGCCTGAGCTCTACGGCCAGTTCATCAAGACCCTGCGCGAACGCATCCCCAACTCGGACAAGGCCATCTGGTCCGTGCACTGCCACAACGACCTCGGCATGGCCGTGGCCAATTCGCTGGCGGGCGTCAAGCTCGGCGGTGCGCGGCAGGTCGAGTGCACGATCAACGGGCTGGGCGAGCGTGCGGGCAATTGCTCGCTGGAAGAGATCGTCATGGCCGTGAAGACACGCAAGGACTACTACGGGCTCGAGCTCAACATCGACGCCAAGCACATCCTTGCGGCCAGCCGCATGGTGAGCCAGACGACCGGTTTCGTGGTGCAGCCCAACAAGGCTGTGGTCGGCGCCAACGCTTTTGCGCATGCCAGCGGCATCCATCAGGACGGTGTGCTCAAGGCGCGCGACACTTACGAGATCATGCGCGCCGAGGACGTGGGCTGGAGCGCCAACAAGATCGTGCTGGGCAAGCTGTCGGGCCGCAACGCGTTCAAGCAGCGCTTGCAGGAGCTTGGCGTCGCGCTCGACAGTGAGGCCGACGTCAACACGGCCTTTGCCCGCTTCAAGGAGCTCGCCGATCGAAAGAGCGAGATTTTCGATGAGGACATCCTGGCCCTCGTGAGCGACGAAAGCGTCACGCATGAGCAGGAGCAGTTCCACTTCGTTTCGCTGGCGCAACACAGCGAGACTGGCGAGCGCCCGCACGCCGTAGTCGTGTTCAAGGTCGACGGCAAGGAGGTGCGCGGAGAGTCGGACGGCAACGGCCCAGTGGACGCGTCGCTCAAGGCGATCGAAAGCCACGTGAAGAGCGGCGCGGAAATGGTCCTCTATTCGGTCAATGCCATCAGCGGTTCCACCGAGAGTCAGGGTGAGGTGACAGTGCGCCTCCAGAACTCCGGCCGGGTGGTCAACGGCGTGGGCGCGGACCCGGATATCGTCGTGGCGTCGGCTAAAGCGTATCTCAGTGCTCTCAATAAGTTACAAAGTAAAGCTGATCGGGTGGCCGCACAGGGATAGAAGCTCTCCCTATAATTAGTGTGTTGACTTAGGAAAGTTACATAAGTCATTGATCTTGCGTAACTTTTTCTTCCTGAGTAAACTTCGAGCGTCTTTGTAGCGTTTTTGGAGTTTCATCAATGCACCGAAAGTCATCGTTCTCCATGGGCAAGACCTTCCTGAACCGCATTTTTCACTCCGTGGCGCTGGCCGCCCTCGTCATCGGGTTGGCCCCGGCGGTTGCGGATGCCGCCCCGCGCAAGGGCACCGTCGCCAAGAAGGCGGTCGCCAAGAAAACATTTGCCGGCAAGCGTGTCTCGAAGACCTTTTCCGCCAAGAGCCGCGCGACCCTGGTTCGCATCGTGCCGGCCCGCCCCTCGTACGGCCAACTGGCGGGACTGCACTCCGTGCAGGACCAGCTTGACCTGAAGTCCAGCGTAGCCCTGGTGATCGACCAGGACACGCGCGAGGTGCTGTTCTCCAAGAACGATTCGGCGGTGCTGCCGATCGCCTCGCTCACCAAGCTCATGACGGGCCTTGTCGTCAGCGAAGCCAAACTGTCGATGGAAGAGATGATCACCATCACGCAGGACGACGTGGATACTGAAAAGGGCAGCCGTTCGCGCCTGAGGGTTGGCGCCATGCTGACCCGCGGCGAGCTGCTGCACCTCGCCCTGATGTCCAGCGAGAACCGCGCCGCGCACGCGCTGGGCCGCACGTATCCCGGTGGCCTGGCCGCGTTTGTGTCGGTGATGAATGCCAAGGCCAAAATGCTGGGCATGAAGGACACCAAGTACGTCGAGCCCACGGGCCTCTCGAGCAACAACCAGTCGAGTGCGCAAGACCTGGCCACTCTCGTCCACAGTGCCTACAACGATCCTGTGCTGCGTGAGTTCTCGACGTCGCCCGGCCACCAGGTCGAGGTCGGCAACCGCACGCTGCAGTTCAACAACACGAACCGCCTGGTCAAGAACCCGGGTTGGGACATCGGCCTGCAGAAGACCGGCTACATCTCCGAAGCCGGTCAGTGCCTTGTCATGCAGGCAAAGATCGCCGGCCGCAAGCTGATCATGGTGTTCCTGGATTCCGCCGGCAAGCTGAGCCGCATCGGTGACGCCGAGCGCGTGCGCCGTTGGGTGGAGTCGAACCCCGCGACGATGCCAGCCGGGACAAGCACGGTGATTCGTCAGGTGAACGGGTAACGCGTTACGCCGCTCGAAGTGTTGGCGTCTTGTGCCCCAGCGCCGAAGAGATTTCGTTCGCCGTGGCCTGCAGCTTGGTCAGCCAGCCTTCGTCCAGGCGATCGGCGGGCGCTGAGATCGAAAGGCCAGCGACGAGCCTGCTCTGGTCATCGTAGATGCCGGCAGCCATGCAGCGCACCCCGAGTTCCAGTTCCTCGTTGTCTCTGGCAATCCCGTACTGTCGCGCTTTCGCGAGCTCTCGCTCTAGCACGGGCAACTGCGTGATGCTGTTCTTGGTGTGGCCGGCCAGGCCAGTGCGAGTGGCGTAGGCGCGCACGCGCTGGGGATCGTCGGCGGCCAGGAACAGCTTGCCGGTGGAAGTGAGGTGCAGCGGGGCGCGGCCGCCAATCGCGCGCACCACTTGCATGCCCGATCGCTCACTGTAGGCGCGCTCTATGTACACGATCTCGTCGCCCTGGCGCATGCTGAGATTCACCGGTTGCTGGATCAGCTTGTGCAGCTCGCGCATGGGCATGAGTGCGGCATCCCGCACGTTGAGGCGGCCCTTCACGAGGTTGCCAAGTTCCAGCAAGCGCATGCCCAAGCGGTAACTGCCTGCTTCCGGTCGATCCACGAAACGGCCCGTGGCCAGGTCATTCAGGATGCGGTGCGTGGTGGAGGGGTGAAGCCCCGTCTTCTCGCTGATTTCCTTCAACGAAACGGCTTCCTCGCGGGAAGCCAGCACGTCGATCAGCGCGAACATGCGTTCGATGACCTGGATCGTGGGTGTGGCGGGAGCGCCTGGGTCGGTTTTTCTCATGACTACTCAGCGGAAGGGGATTCCGCGGATTTTATCATGTGAAATTCAACCGGCGGCGCCGGGCTCGCCCGCCATCCATTTGCCGTCCACGAGAGTTTCATGCGGCGAGAAGCGGGACTTGTAGTTCATCTTGGGGCTCTGAGCGATCCAGTAGCCGAGATAAACGTGCGGCAGGTGCAGTCGACGCGCTTGGTCGATTTGCCACAGCACGCTGTAGGTGCCGTAACTGGACGTGGCGTCGGGCTCGTAGAACGTGTACACGGCCGATAAACCGTCATTGAGTACGTCCAGGATGGCCACCATGCGCAGGGCTCCGGGCGATCCCCCCGGCAAAGTCTCGCGGAACTCGACCAGCCGCGAATTCACCCGGCTTTGCAGCAGGAATTGCGTGTACTGGTCGATGCTGTCGTGGTCCATTCCCCCGCCCGCATGGCGGCCCGTCTGGTAGCGCAGGTACAGGTGATAGTGCTCGGGCACGAAGCACAGCTTGAGCACGCGCGCCTGCAGGTTCTGGTGGCGCAGCCATGCGCGGCGCTGGCTGCGGTCGGGCTTGAATTGTTCACTGAGCACACGTAGCGGCACGCAGGCGCGGCAGCCGTCGCAGTACGGGCGATAGGTGAACATGCCGCTGCGGCGGAATCCGTTGGTGACGAGATCCGAGTAGGCGTCGTTGTGGATCAAGTGGCTGGGCGTGGCGACTTGCGAGCGGGCCTGCTTGCCCGGCAGGTAGCTGCACGGGTACGGGGCCGTCGCATAGAACTGCAGTGTCTGTAGCGGAAGATCCTTGAGGTGTGTCACGCTGGGGGCTTCTGCGGCGCAAGTCCGTTCCAGTATACGGGGTCGAACCGCCACGGCACCGACGGTTTTTTCGCGTTTTGTGCGACTTGCGCCACAAATTCGGCCCGTGCGATTTCGCGCGCTCCCAGCGACGCCAGGTGCTGCGTGTTTTGCTGGCAGTCGATCACCCCGACGTCATGGTGGCGGCAGAACGCCACGAGGCCGGCCAGCGCGATCTTGGACGCATCGGGCACGCGCGTGAACATCGATTCGCCGAACACGGCCTGGCCGATGCAGACGCAATACAGCCCGCCCGCCAGCCGCCCGTCGATCCAGGTCTCGACGCTGTGGGCAAAGCCGGCCCGGTGGAACACCTCGTAGGCCTTGACCATCTGCGGAACGATCCAGGTGCCGCTCTGCCCTTCGCGCAGCGTCTGCGAGCAGGCCTGGATCACCTCATCGAAAGCAGAGTCGAATCGGAGTTCGCAGCGCGGATCGGCAATGAAGCGCGTGAGGGTCTTGCGAAAGGACCGGTGGAGCTTGAATTCGTCGGTGAACAGCACCATGCGCGGGTCGGTGCTCCACCAGAGGATCGGCTGCCCCTCGCTGAACCACGGGAAGATCGCGGCGGAATAGGCGCGGTGCAGGCTGTCGACGTCGAGCGCGCCCCCGGCGGCCAGAAGCCCCGGCGCGGGTTGGGACGCGTCCCAGGCCAGACCAACGTCGGGGAAGGGGTCGCCGGGGTCCAGCCAGGGGAGGTTCATGGCATTGCGCAAGGTACTTTGTGATCGTTGGACACGCTGCTATTGTGGAGGGAGAGCCCGCCACGCCGGAGGTTCCATGGTTCGCGCATTCTTAGGTATCGCCTTTTTTTGCCTGCTGGGCCTTGCTGGATGCGCCACTCTATCCGTGGCGCCGGAGGCGGCGCAGTTGCCATGGCGGGACAAGACGTTCAGCCACGATGCCGCGCTGGTAACGGTGGGCAAGGAAGACCTGTTCCGGCTGGATGCCGAGCTGCTCGCCTTGCTGAAGGGGCCCGAGCTGCTGGCCACGAGCCCGCAATACCGCCTGAAGCACCTGATGTCCCTCATCTTCGGTGCGGACCTGAAGGGGTTCGGCTACCAGCCCGGGCATTCCACGGCGGCCGAGGAAACGTGGCGACTGCGGCGGGGCGATTGCCTGTCGCTCACCGTGCTGGCGTACTCCGCGGCGCGCGCGATGGGGCTGGACGCGCAGATGCAGGAGGTGCGGGTACCGGTGACGTTCGACAGACGCGGACAGCTCGACGTCGTCAACCAGCATGTGAACGTGCTGTTCCGACGTGCCCACCGCGACCTGCGAGACTCGCAGGCGCAGGACGTCGTGGTCGATTTCGACCCCGGGTTTGCCTCGCGCCGGCCGGGGCGCCTCTTGTCAGAGGACGCGGTGCTGGCGCGCTACTACAACAACGTCGCGACCGAATATCTCGCGCAGCGGCGCTACGGCCCGGCCTACGCGCATTTCAAGGCAGCTATCCTCGCGGACCCGAGCTACTCGGCGAGCTACGGCAACCTTGCTGTGCTGTACCTCGATGCGGGCTTGCCCGCAGAGGCAGAGCAGCTGCTGCAACATGCCGTGGCACTCGGCGACACGGCGGACGTGCCCATCCATACGCTGCACCAGTTGTTCGTCGAACAGGGCCGAACCGCCGAGGCGCGGCGCCTCGAGCGAGCCATCGCCAAGGGCCGCGAGCGGGATCCGTATCACTGGATCGGATTGGGCGTGCGGCACCTGGAAGATGGGGAAATTCGCGCCGCCATCGACGCCCTGGAACGCGCCCGCGCAATCGCGACAGGATTCGACGAAGTCCACCGTTACCTGGCCGTTGCCTACTGGAGGGCGGGGGACGGGTCCAAGGCCCGCGAGCAGATCGCGCAGCTGGCCAAAAGCGGCGACAAGGTAGGGCTCGCGATGTTGCGGCGCAAGATTCAGGGAGCGCTGCAGTGAGGGCGTCCATCATCATTGAGCGGCATTGACAGACCGATAGCGGCTGGCCGTTAATCTGGCATGGCTCATCAGGGCCATCCAGACCAAGCAAGGACGAGGGGACCCGACCATGGCAGCACGCGTTATCTGTATTTCCCGCGCAATCTGGACAGGCGCCGAGACGATCGCGAACGACATCGCAAAGGAGCTCGGTTTTCGCTGTGTCGACGAGGAGATCATCCAGCTCGCTGCCGAGCGGCGCAACCTCAGTCACGCGGAAGTCGCGAGCGCGGAGCGGCGCAAGCCCTTCCTCAGGCAATTGCTCGAGGATGTCGCGCGAACCAAGGGCGCGGAACTGGTCAACTACCTTCCCAACCAGCGGCTCGTACCAGTGGGCAATGAGGACGTGCGGGCCCTGATCCGCGAGGCGATCCGCGATACGGCCCAGCAGGGCAACGTCGTGATCGTCGCCCACGCGGCTTCGTACGCACTGGGCGGCAGGGACGACGTCCTTCGCGTGCTCATCACGGGCTCGCCCTTCAAGCGGGCCAGCCGCTGGCTCAAGACGAGCGGCGGCCGCAGCCCGGAAGAGGCGGCGGAAACGATCCGTGACAGCGACAAGGCGCGCGCAAGCTACCTCAAGCGCTTCTACGACGTCGATGCGGAATTGGCGGAGCACTATGACATCACGGTGTCCACCGACGTGCTTACTACGGCGCAGGCGACGGATCTCATCGTCCGCGCGGCGCGCGCGCTCAACAGCTGATCAGGAAAGCCGGCATCCGCCGGCGGCTACCAGAAGCGGACGCGGCCCGTGTCCACGTGAACGAACTGCTCGCGCGGGTAGTAGCCGACGCCGCCGGCGCGCAGCGACAGGGCTGCATCGCGCAGCTCCGCGAGGGGAACGCCAGGGATTCGGATGTCGATGGCCTTGCCATCCATGTGCAGGCTGCGCGTGGCGACGCCGCCGCCCCGCGTGGTGTGCAGCTTGTCGTTCGTCACGGGACAACGGTAGCCCGAAATCACCTGGAAGGGCTCGCGCGCGCCCAGCGCCGTCTTGACCCCGTGCAGCAGGTCGAACAGCTGCGGGTCGATCACGCCCACGTCGCCGGAATAATGGTCGCGCAGGAAATGGTTGAGCTTGGCCAGCGCGTGTGACACGTATGCGCCACCGGCGGCGTAAATCAGGCTCAGCTTCTCGCGGGTGTGCGTGTGGTCGAAAGCGAGGCTGCGCTCCCCCGCGGACGACGCGAACGCCGTGTGCGCGGACAGCGAGCCGGCCGCGCCGATCACCGCCAATTGGGCGGAACGGCGCAGGAACAGGCGGCGGTCGGGGTGGGTGGGAGGGGACATTGGAAACGCATTGTATTTTGCCCAGGCCGGGGGCGGGTGCAAGAGGGTTAATGCCCGCTATCGTTGCCGCAGGGCCTGGTCGAGCAGCCGGTCGTGTCCATAGAGATCCGGATAAAAGAAGACACGTCCCCCTTTGACGATCACCGTGCTGTACGCAATGAGCACCGGCAGCGGCCGCGACAGTCGCAGCACATTCGACTCACCCTTGTCCATCGCATCGCGGATTCGCTGCTCGGTCCATTCCGGCTCGCCCTGCAACACGAAGCGGGCGAGCGCTATCGGCTCCTCCACGCGGATGCAGCCGTGACTGAAGTCGCGCCTGTCGCGCGCGAACAGGGTCGGCGCGGGGGTGTGATGCAGGTAGATGTTGTCGCGGTTCGGGAAGACGAACTTGATCCCTCCCAGCGCGTTGTCGGGACCGGGACGCTGGCGGATGCGCCAGCCTGCGCGCAGCACCGCGTCCAGATGGCTCCCCGACAGCGTTGTGACGACCTCGCCTGCGGGCGTGACGAACTCGAAGCCCTGCCGGCTGAAGTAAGCAGGCTCGCGCCGCAGGCGCGGCACGGTCTCGTTGCGCGCGATCGATGGCGGCACGTTCCAGTACGGGCTGAACTCGATGTAGCGCATGTCCTCATCGAAGAGGGGCGTACGGGTGTCCATCGCCTTGCCGACGATGACCTTCATCGTCACCTGCACATCGACCTTGCCGTCGTGCACCTCGTAGGCGCGCAGCACGAATTCGGGCACGTTCACCACGATCATGCGCGGGCCCTGCAGGAGGGGAGTCCAGCGAAGCCGCTCCAGCGTGAGCTCGATCTGGCGCGTCCGCGCCGCCGGCGTTACGCCGAGCTGCTGGAGCGTCGACCGGCCCAGCACGCCATCCGGCGTGAGGCCATGGCGCTCCTGGAACGATCGAAGGGCCGTCACGAGCGTGCCATCGAGGCGCGCCGGCACGGCCGTTCCCGCCGGGAAGTCCCCGAGGGCTTCGAGCCGGCGGACCAGCAGCGGCAGGCCGGCCCAGGGCTGGCCGGGCGCAAGCTTGCGGCCGGGGATGGGGGGCAAGGGCGCCTCCCACGCCGGATGGCCCTCCAGCTCTCGATAGCGGGCCAGCACACGGCGCAACGCCGCGTACATGGGCACCCGTGGCTCCGCCTCGTGCAGCGCTTGGGCCAAGCGCTGCTGCGTGACGGCCGTGCGCAGGTATGTGGCCGCGTCCAGCGGGTCGGCGCGCCGAACGTCGAAGTTGGCGTGGATGCGCCGGGGCTCCACGCGGCCGATCTGCAAGTCCGACAGGTACCGCTGCAGCGCACGGGTGAGTGCGTCGTCCAACGCGGCTTGGGCGGGCTCGTCCAGCGGCGCGCCATTCGATGCCTGTGCCAGGCGCCGACTGATGGGGTCGGTGTCGTAGTCACGCGGCTGCAGCCCCTGGCCCGCGGCGAGCGACAGCACCTCGACGGCAGCGTGTGCCTGCGCGGTCGGCCGGCCCGACGAAAACCAAAGGAGTGCCTCCGCCCGGGCCGAGGGACCGGCAGCAATGGCGAGCGCAAGGAGGAGCAATCGGAAGTACTTCATGGCCATGACGAAATGGTCGATCAAGAACCTGGGTGCACTTTTGATCCTGATCATGGACGCCCAGGGATGCGCGAACTATGCATGACTTGTGTGGGCGTACGCCGCCAGTCGCCGATTCGGCGGCCCGCCATGGAGAACGATTGTGGCTACGGCAGGAGCAGGACAGCAGCGAGGTCTGGGCACAGCAACGCTGCTCGTGGTGCTGGCGGTGTTTATTGGCGTGCTTGTCGGCTTGGGCGGCTACACGCTGGCCTATGCCCAGGCGTTTTCCTACATGAGCAACGAGCCGAAGGTGTGCGCGAACTGCCACATCATGGGCTCGCAATACGACTCATGGCAGAAGTCCAGCCATCACCATGTGGCAGTGTGCAATGACTGCCACCTGCCGAAGGGCTTCATCGCCAAGTACGTAGCCAAGGGCTTGAACGGCTTCAACCACGCCAAGGCCTACACGCTGCAGAACTTCGCCGAGCCCATCGCCATCAAGCCCTTCAACTCGGCCATCGTGCAGGAGAGCTGCCTTGCGTGCCATCGCGCGCTGGTGCACGAGGCCGTCACAGCGCCGGGGCGCGGCGACGAGATGCTCTGCGTGCACTGCCATTCATCCGCGGGCCACGGCGAACGCGCCGGCCTGGGCGGTCCCCTTACCTGAACACGGAGGTTGCCATGAAACCCAGATTCCGCCAGCATGCGCATGCGCAGCGCGGTGTGTCCAAGACCGTGCTGCTGGCGAGCATCGCCGCCGCAGCCATTGTGACGGCCGGCGGCGCCGCGCTGCTGGTGAACATCTTCGAGCGCAACCAGGAAGCGAAGGTGACCACCACGAAGCTGGTGGAAGTGACGCGCGACACGACCGATCCGGCACTGTGGGGCGTGAACTGGCCCAAGCAGTACGGCTCGTACCTGCTCACCGCGCAGTCGACGCGCACGCGCTTCGGCGGCCACGGCGGCAGCGAGGCACTGCCGCAGCAGAAGATCGACAAGGACCCGTGGCTCAAGCGCATGTTCCTGGGCTATGCCTTCTCGATCGACTACCGCGACCGCCGCGGTCACGCCTACATGCTGCAGGACCAGGAGAACACGCAACGCCAGACGAAGCCGCAGACAGGCTCGTGCCTGCATTGCCACGCATCGATCATGCCGCTGTACCGCCAGATGGGCGGCGGCGACGCGATGAAGGGTTTCGAGCAGAGCTACAAGCTCTCATACAAGGAGATGAACCAGAAGCTGCATGACATGGGCCACGGGCATACAGTGACGTGCGCCGACTGCCATGACCCGAAGACGATGCAGCTGATCGTGACGCGGCCCGCGTTCATCAACGGCATCCAGGCGCTGGCGGGCGGCGAAGCTGCGACACCCTACGCGCCGTCCATCGAACGTTGGCGCGCGGGCGGCAAGGCCAAGCCCTACGACCCGAACACCGATGCGAGCCGCAGCGAGATGCGGACCTTCGTGTGTGCGCAGTGCCACATCGAGTACTACTGCTCGTCGCAAATGCCGCTGACGGCTCCGTGGGGCAAGGGCCTCAATTCGACGCAGATCGAATCGTTCTGGGATGGAACCAAATTCGCATCAGGCGAGCGCTTCTTCGACTACAAGCACGCGGAAACCGGCGCGCCCATCCTGAAGGCGCAGCACCCCGAGTTCGAGATGTGGAGCCAGGGCGTGCATGCCCGCAGCGGCGTCGCCTGCGCAGACTGCCACATGCCTTACGGCAAAGAAGGAGGGCGCGTCATCCGAACAGCTGTACGCGGCGCTCGAGCTGCAGCGCAAGGCGCAATGGCGGCTGGACTTCGTCGCGGCCGAAAACTCCATGGGCTTCCACGCGCCGCAGGAAGCGGCCAAGGTGCTGGGCGAGGCGATCGACTACGCGCGGCAAGGAGAGGTGGCGGCGAGCAAGTGGCGCACAGGCCCGGCAAAGGTGGCGGCCGCGCCGGCCCCTGCCGCAAAACCCTGACCGGACTGGTGGCTCTGCCGGAGGTGCACAAGGCGATCGCGAAGGGCCCCTTGTTGGCACGGGTTGGAAGTAACATGGCAGCGCGACTCGGGGCAAGAGCTCCCGCCGTTTCGGCAGTCCCGCGGGGGGCAGGGCGCATCACCTTCAGGGAGAAGTAGCATGGGGTTTTTCAGCAAAATTCTGGACAAGCTGGGTTTTGATGCCGGTAACAGCAAGGTCGAGGAGATGTTGCGCACGCCGGTCCCACCGGCGAGACCGGGGGGAGTGCCGGCCGCACCGCACGACGCACCGGTGACGCGGGTGAGCGAGGTAGACGTGGTGGCGCAGCTCGAGCAGAAGGCGGTCGCCAACCCGCAGAAACTGAACTGGCGCACCTCGATCGTCGACCTGCTGAAACTGCTGGACATCGATAGCAGCCTGACCGCGCGCAAAGAGCTCGCCACCGAGCTGGGCTGCCCTGCGAACCTGATGGGCGATTCGGCCCAGATGAACACGTGGCTGCACAAGGCCGTGCTGTCCAAGCTCGCCGCCAACGGCGGCAACGTCCCCAAAGAACTGCTCGATTGAGCGCGGTGACGACCATGAACCTCACCGACATCCTGGCCCAGTCAGGCGGCCTGCAATCGGTAGCGCGCGACCTGGGAGTGAGCGAAGACCAGGCGGCTGCCGGCGCGCAGGCGCTGCTGCCCGCCATCCTGGGCGGCATGAAAAAGCAGGCGTGCCGCGTCGCAATCGGGCCTTGATTCGGGCCTGCTGCGAAAGATGCTCCCCCTACTGGCGATGCTGGTCACCGGCTTCATGGCCAAGCAGGCCGGCGGCGCGGGCGGGCAAGCGTCCGAGGGCGGCGGGTCGGGCGGCCTCGGGGGCTTGATCGGAGGCCTGGGTGGCATGTTCGGCGGCGGCGCCATGCTCGACATGAACGGCGACGGCAATGCGCTGGACGACATCCTGCGCATGGCTGGAAAGGCAAACTGTTAGCCGGTGACGGTGCCTTTAAGGATGCCCTAAGCAAAGCTTTGGACACTAGCTGGGTCAACTGAGGAGTTTGCCCGTGCTAGATGAGTTCGATGATGACGTCGAAGGCGAAGACCTGCCCCATAGCCGTGGAGACAGGACTGTCGAATCCACGGATCGACCGCGTGTGGCTCGGTTGGTTTCCCGCCTGTATGGTGGCTCCAGCGCGCCGCTGCGTGCCAGAGTGCTTGCCTGCCTCGTACGACCGCTGGGGTCGCTGGCCTTGAGCGCTGTCGCTTCAGGAGCGTTTGCGCAATTTCTATATCGGCGAAGGGAAGCTGGTCCGGACATTCGGATCGAAGATCTGGCGGGCTATTCGAACGACCAGATCTTCGAGCTCGCGCGATTCGTCGAGCAGGTGAGTCCAGACGCGATTCAGCAAGTGGCCGGGCTTCTGACAGACCACCTGGTTGGTGCAAGCGCTTTTAGTGCGGCGGTTGCGATGCTACTTATGCGCGTCGTGAGGGGCCTTCGGCAGAAGAAGGCAGGGCCGACCGAGGAGACAACGGCTCGCTCGAAACCTTCCGATTCGGGCAGCGCAAACCGCAGCAGCCGGGACAGGCGCAGCTCGGGCCACGGATCAACGACTGCCCTGAATGAGCTGGTCGGCCGCACGCGGCAGAACGCATCACGTTATGTATAGAAGTACATATTGACAAGCACAGCGGCAAAGCGAACATTCGGAAACATGGACCGGGATGACATCACTGATGCATTCGCGCGCTGGAAGGTGGCTCATGACTCCTTTCAGGCGGCAGAGCAGATGTTTTTTGCCACTCTCAGCAAGCGTACGCATCAAGCCTACGCGACGAATTTGCGCGAGGGGGACCCAAGGTTCATCGAAGTTCAGGCGAAACGTGCCGACGCCGAACACCTGCTTCTGGTCGCGATGAAGCTCTTGCACGAGCGCCGTCTCGCGCCGAACTCAGCGAGTATTGCGTCATCTCCTAGACGATGACCGACACCTCTCCAAAGATATTTGACCGATGGCGAATTGCGGACGCCGAGGCGACCGCCGCCGAATTAGCGCTCAACGATAAAGTGATCGCGGCGCTCGAGGGCGGTGGGGCCAGCATCTTTGACGACGGTAGAAATGCCGAAGCGCGAAACCTACGGCAGATTGCCGATGCCCTCTTTGCTCTGGCAATGGCTCAACTGGAAGCCGCACGTTCCAAGTAGCCTCCTGACGAGCTGGTAGCTCGACCGCAGCCATCATCTGCTTTGGGGATTGCCTCGGCTTTCAAGAAGTGCAAGACTGACTGCGAAAGTTTCCTGCCACCGTGTTCTGGAGGTTTGTCATGAGCTTTCGCACAGTCTGCTTCCTCGCGGTCATCGCGACCGCCCCATTCGGCCTGATGTTTTTGCTGGCACCGCAATGGCTAGGCGCTCTTTACGGCTTGGACTATGGCACCCCCGGCTCGGCCATGCTGGGACGCCTCTACGGTGCCGCCCTGTTACTGCTAGCGGGCCTGTTCTTCGCAATGAGCGACATTGCTGATTCGCGTGCACAGCAGCGCACGGCAGCGGCCGGCTGCTTCGCGTGCGCCCTTGGAGCCTTGGTCAGCGTGCACGCCACCTTGACCGGTGTGACCAATGCCCTCATGTGGTCGACGGCGGTCCTCTACGGATTCTTCGTCGTCGCCTGGGCCGTGCTGCGTCTTCGCCAGCGCAGCGCGTCGGCGCACCAGCTGGCCTAGTCTCACCACCTGGCCGGTAGCGCGCGCTTGAGCACGATGCGCCGATCGCGCATCTCGATGTAACCGCCGGCCTGCAGGTCCTTCATCAGCCGGCTCACCATTTCTCTCGAGCAGGCGAGGTGGTGGGCAATCTGCTGCTGCGTGATCCGCTCCGCGACCATGCGACTGCCATCGGCCGCCGGCGGGCCGGCGAACTCATCCAGCAGGCGGCTGAAACGATGGTACACGTCCGACAGCGCCAAGCTGCGCGTGGAGTCCGTGGCAGCTCGCGCGCGCCTGATCAGTCGCCCGATCATTTCCAGCGCAAATGCCGGTTGCTCGGCAATGTAGGCGAGCATCGTTTGGCGAGTGAGCACAACGCAGGTGCTCGGCTCCAGAGTTTCGACACTGGCGGAGCGTGGACCACCATCTAGCGACATTTCGCCGATCAGTTCGCCTGGGCCGTAAAGGCCAAGCGTGATCTCCTTGCCGCTTTCATCGGCGGCGAAAGCGCGTACCCGCCCAGTCTGCACGATGTAGAGCATGTCGCCCTGGTCGCCTTCCTGGATAAGCACGGCACCGCGACGGAAGCGGCGCAGAACCCCGCGCGCTGCGAGGGCCTGGACATGCGACTTCTCGACTGCATCGGGCAAGGTATCGGCGGAAGAGGCCACGCCCGATTAGACATCGGACTCACATTTGTGAATAGATCACAGCCACGCTGGTACTGCGCGGGAGTGCCCTTGCGAGTCCGTTGCCTAGACTGAGTTGCATCAAGTTTCTGTCCCGTGGTGATTCGCACCAGGGCTGGACAGACGGGCGATGAGCGGCCCGCCACGTTCCAGATCTCACACTTCGCTCAATGGAGATCAACATGAACCGCAATCTCGCAACCGCCCTGACCTTCGTGTCCACCGGCGCTGCCGCATTGGCGTTGGCAGCCATTGCATCTGGCAATGCATATGCCGATGACATCACGATCGACTCCACGCCGTTCGTCAGCTCCCGCACGCGCGCCGAGGTGCAGGCTGAAGTGATGGGACAGGGCGAGGCACTGAGGATGGCCAGCAGCGAATGGGGGACGCAGCTAAATACGACGCTGCCGCAGAGCACCGTCACCCGGGCGCAAGTCAGGCAGGAATACATCGCGACGCGCAACGAAGTGAACGCGCTCAACTCCGAAGACAGTGGGTCATCCTATCTGGCATCGTTGCCGCGGCGCGGCGGCGGTCTGATCATGGCCGGGTCCGAGCGTTGACGCATTGGAGCACGCCGTGCAAGCCGCGCCGTTGGGGGGCCAATCAGGCGCGGCGAGCGCCCTGGAACATCAAAGAGGCGCGCGCAAGCGCAACTCGGGCACGGGCACTGGCTTGAAGCGCTGGGGCTCGGCATCCCGCAGCACAGTCTCCAGATGTTCCAGTTTCCTCAAGAGATTGTCCAGAGACTTTTTCTGCTCCTCGCTGATCTGGTTGCTGTCTCCCCAATCCTTGATGGGCCCCGGTGCATGGACAGCCTGCTTGATCGCCTCTGTCATTGGCACCGTGTGCGCCGCCCAATCGGCGGCAGCCGACAAGCAGTCAAGACGCTCACGCAAGCTGTTGATCAGCAGCTCCAGACGCACCCAGCGTTGTTCGCTCCACGCCTGCGATGCCCGGCCCTTGTCGCCCGCAAAGCGCGACACGAACAACTCGCCGGCCCGCGTTCCATAGCAGTGCGCCATACGCAAGATCTGCTCTCGTGACATTCCGATGTTCAGGCCGCCCTCACCGGGTCGCAAGAGCAGCCGGGCAACCCGGTTGCGCACGTGCGGCAGGCGAAAGCTCGTCCGATCGCGCCAATCGAGCGCGCTGGTGGCGACCGCACCCAGAAAGCCCGCCAGGTAGCCGGCCGCCTTGCAATGAGTTTGCAACTCGTCCTTCTCGGGGGGGAAGGCAGCTGCGGGGTCGAAACGGTTCCAGTTGTCGGCCCATCCTTCCCAGTGGTACTCGGGAAGCCAGACGTCCTGCACGCGGCCATCCTTTCCCCTGCGGTCGTACGGCGTGCGGCGATCCAGCCACAGCCCGAAGGTGGGCCAGCGGGGCAGGGCCGCGTCGAAGAGGTGAACGGGGAAGTTGGATGAGACGCCGCCGTCGGTGAATTGACAGCGCCTGAGAGTTCGTTCCCCCATGGGTGCTTCGTAGTCGATGGCCCACAGCGGAACGGCGGAAAACAGCAGGGGAAAGCTCAGGCTCAGGCGCGCCGCGACGACCACCGGTAAGTCCGCGCCGGGCAGTTGCCAGAGATCCGCTGTCTCCGTGCTCGCCGGCGGTTCCCGATCCCCGCCTTTGGGGTTGCTGGACCGCAGTCGAGCTGCATACGGTTCGGCGGCGTCCTTCAGCGCGGCCAGCACGGACGGGGGGAAGTAGTCCGTCAGCTCTTCGAGCTTGAAGAAAAGCCGGCTGGTCTGGTCGGCCAGCGGCAGGCGGTAGGGCCGGCCGTGCGTGACGTTGGTCGTGATCACCTGCAGGTTGATGCTCCGCTGCGAAACCGGGTCGTCTTCGCCGCAGCGCCGTGGCGCCGCGCCCGGATAGGCCGGCGCGTTCCACAGGTCGCGGAAGGTCAGGGGAGGATCGGTCTTCTTCAAACCCGCGCTTCTCTGGATGCCTTCGTGAAGCCATTCCGACAGTCCCGGGCGATGCTTGCCATCAGGTCCAGCCGGCTCCAGCGTTCCGCCCTTGCACAGGCCCAATTGGTTTTGGATCACGCCGTGCTTGAGGTCGGACCAGAGCGCCCACGCCAGCGCCAGCAGCGCGCCGATGGGGGCCAGCAGCAGAGCCAGCGTGAGAAAGACCCAGATGCGGGCGGTGGTCGCCAGGCCGTCGTAGCCCAGGCAAAGGAGGAGCGCGAGCGCCCCGCCCACCAGCGCACCGAGCCAGCAGGGCGCCGCATAGACGCGCGGCAGTTCGACCAGCAAGCGACTCGCAAAGCCCGGCTCGCCCGCGTCGGCCTTCTTGCCCCTGTTTGCGCAGAGCCGCCTCCAGAACTTCGTGAACGGCGATGGCTCGGCCTGGCGCTGTCCGCAGCCGAGTCGCCGCCAAAGCTCGATCAGGCGCTTACCCCGGGAATTGGTCTGGAACAGCGACAACATGCGGGTGCGGCCATCGCCCACGTCCTTGCCGAGCGCGGCCGGGAGGCGTCGCAGCGTCTCGAACGGGGCTTCGTAGCCGGTCCTGCGTCCGTATTCCGCGGCTGCGGCCAGCGCGGCGGCCATTGCGCCGACGGAAGTGCCGCCGATGTTGCGAAAGCGATAGGCGCGCGCTAGTTCAACGATGGCCCAGGGATAGACCACTCCGCTGGCCACACCGCCAGTAAGCACCAAGTCGCAGAACCGATCGAAGGGCGGCTCCTCGGTGACCGGCAGCGGCGCGGGAACCACGTCATCGCCGGGGGGCAGAATTTCCTCGCTCCTGTTCTCCTGTCCCGGCCTCACTGGTCCTCCTGGTCAGCGGCGCCCCAGACACTGCTGTGGGCGATGCCTTGCAGCGTCTGCACGCTGGGATAGAACAGGTAGGCGCTCCCCACCGTGCGCGTGAAGGGGGGCAGGCCATACAGCCGCAGGGGCCGCTCGGCTGGTGGGGGCTGCGGGATCTCGAAGGGTCCGTCGCCGAATTCGTGCGCGCCGATCAGGGGGTCGCGGGCGCCGCCGCCATCCTTGCTGCCCATCGGAACGCGGTCTCCCCACTGCGACAGCAGGTGCTCGAACTGGTCCTCGATGCTGGCGCAGAAGAAGTGACCGATCAGGCCGCGCTGGATCTCTGGTGTCTCGACGCCCTGCGGCCATGCCGGGCCATAAGGCATGCCGCGCCGCAGCAAGGGCCGGCGGCGGCCCGTATGAGCAAGCGCATCGCCGCGCGGATTCATGCGCCGGGCGTGGCTGCCGAAGGGGCATGCGTGGCCCTCGGCGTCTGCGGAATAATCAAAATCGGCCTCGGGGTCGGCGCCTTCGGGCGCGGCAGGCGAGCGCCCATCGGGAAACCGGCCGCAGAGCTTGGCCTTGAGCAAATTGGCATCGAGGTGGGTGTCTTCGGCGCGCTGACGAACGAAATCCTCGAACGCCTTGACCTCTTGATGGACCTGTTGCAGCACGCCGAAGCTGCCGTTGCGAAAGAACTCGCGCAGCTCCAGGGGCCACACGCGCGGCCCCGGCCCGGCGATCCAGGGATTCGCCCCCGAATTCTGCGGGTGCCCAAGCAGGAACTCGCCGGCCCGATGCCGCGATGTTGCCTTGAGCGGTTTCAGCTTCTTCTCCTCGTCCCATTCCTCGATGCCGATGCGGGCGACGCCGTCGCGAAAGCCGAAGTGAACCCACTGCGCCTTCGTGTTTTCCGGTGCGTCGGCCGGCGGTTTCAAGCTGCGCGCCGGATGCAGCTCGCACACGCTCACGTCCGCTTCCTTGGCGAGTCGAACGACTGCTTGCACCGCATCGTCCACCGTCTCTTGCTCCATGGCGTGCAGGCTGAGCACCGCGTCCAGCTTGATCCACACGGGGGCGTCGGGCCATTCGGACGGCGCGTTGCGGCCCGACAGGCCGAGGTGACGCCCGGCGCGCAAGACGGCACCCTGCCAGAAGGCTGGCGCCTTGAGGGCGAAGGAGGCCAGCACATGGGGCGGCACACTGGCCCGCTCGAGTCCGCGACGGCTGAACCCGAGGCTGACCTGAAGTTTCGGCCGTTGCCCCTTGCCGGCAACGCTTGGCCAGGGTTTCGGCTCCTGACGCATCAATTGGTGGAGGAAATTCAGCGGCGTCGAGCTTGCTGCGAAGTCGAGCACGAGGTGCCGCGCCTCCTTCCACGGAGTGCCGTGCAGCACGATGCGTTGAACGCCTTCGAACGGCTGGCTCATGACCGATCCCGCTCTTGTTCCCGTACCCACGCCCGCTCGGCACGCTGGATGCGTGCCACCTCGCTGTTTGGATAGGCGCTGAAGAAATACCCCATCGTCGGCGGACGGTCGTAGCGCTGGATGTGCGCCACGAACTCATTGGGAAACTTGCCGACCGGCATGGGCGGCGGGTTCTCGATGCATTCGAAGAGCGCGTCGAACAGGTCGCCGACGCGCAAGGCGAAGTCCTGGATGTAGGCGAAGAAGGGCCCGTCGTACACGGTGTGCAGCACCAGCACCGTGTCGCCCTCGACCAGCTCGAACCAGGCGAAGTGCACATGCCGCGCGCTGCGTAACGCTTCCTCGATGCGGGGCGCGCCGGCGCGAATCACTTCGCGCACGACGGCGGCGTATTTCTGCACGGGTGAGCGCAACCGCATCGCCACGTTCAGGCTCGATTGCGCGATGCGGCGCTCGCGCTGGTAGGTCAGCGGATAGCTCTCGCAGGCGAAACCCCAGCGCTTCTTCAGCCCGATGACGGTGGCATCTTCCGCATCCCGCCGCTCCTCCAGCCCGGGCAGGCTCATCACCCTGCGCACGATCTCGACGATCAGCGGCCAGGCCAGCGCCTGCCCGGCACAGTGATGAGGGGCGCCGCCGGGCAGGCCCCAGATCAACGGGTCTTGCTCCTCATCTGAAACGCGGGTGGCACCGCCCAGCGCCAAGAGGATCTCCGCGGGCTGGTCCTTGGCCGGCTCCAGGTCGAAGCGGGGCAGGAAGGGGATGGGCGGGTTGGCCGCCATCGCGGCCTGGACCAGGCGCTGCCACCTTGCGTATTTGCGAGGTTCCGTATCGGTTCGGTCGCGCAGCAGTTCGCGCGCATCATCCCGGTACTTGCTATTGGCGAACAAGGCGCTCACGGCGATGCACGCCGCCGCCTGGACATTGCCCACGGTGCCGACCACGGCGCCGACGGCGATGATGGCTCGCTGCTCTCCGTTCAGGTCAGCGTTGTAGTTGCCGAGTTGCTCCAGCACCGGCCGCACATTCCCCGGCCGCGCGGGGTCGTCGCAGCCCTTGAGCTCGTCTTCGTCCTGTGCCTCATAAGCGTCGATCAGCTTGCTCGTGCGCGCCAGCAGCAACCCCAGGGCCTGCTTGGCGACGGGGATGGCAAGGGGATCGGTCACGAAATGCCGTCCCAGCACCTGGTAGACGAGACCACGATAAGCCGCGCGCAATGTCTCCTCCATCATGGGATAGTCCCGGAACGAATAACCCATCAGCAGTTGGCAGAAGCGCAATGCGGCTTGCTCGGCGAAGTGCGCCAGGTCGACGTCGGACGCCTTCAGCGCCATGACCGCCGCTGCGTCGCACGCCGCTTCGGCCAGCGGCCCGATCACTTCGGGATCTCGCGGGAAGCATTCCTTGTAGGCCGCGCGCTGCACGTCGTGGGCCGTGCCCGCCGCGGGATCGAGCGCCAACATGAAGCTGCCGCCGCCCAGTTCGGCGTAGATGCGGCTCGAATACCGACCTTCTTTGTTGAGAAGCGCTTCCTCGATGGCCTGGCGATCGGTGACCAGCGCCACCAGCCTCTGGCCGGTGACCGGCTGCGCCTTGATTCCTCCGAGGTCAACGCATTCGCAGTCGCGCTGCCCTGAGTCGCGGCTCGGGAAGACGAGAAGGCCTCCCCGCTCTTCGCGAATCAGGCGAAACAGCTCCGAGCGGTGCGCGTCGTCCTCTAGCCACGCGAGCAGCAGGCGGTTGCGCGCGTCGGGATTGCGATCGTCGAGCTTCTTGAGGCTAGGGGCCGGAGGTGTCTTCTTGGTCATGCGCAAGCCTTGGTCTAACAAAGGGCGTCACTGCAACGCTTCGCACAGCGCCAGCGCCGCACGCACGTCTCGCGTCGTGCGCCCCTCGCTCCAGCGCGCCACAAGAGGAACGAGCAGCCTGCGGGCCCTGTCATGACGCCCGTCGGCGGCCCATAGGCGCGCCAGCGCCGTGGCGCTGCGCAGCGCGAAGCCCAGCCGGTGCTGCCGGATCGCCAGTGCGTAGGCGCCTTTCAACCAGGCTTCGGCCTCTAATGCATCGCCACGCTGCAAGGCGAGTTCTCCGCGCAGCCGGCGCATCTCTGCTTCGAGCTGGCGCTCGCCGTAGCGGTCCACGATCGCGAGACCCTCGTCCACGCAAGTGGCCGCGCCGTCCCATTGGCCGGCGAGCATGAGCCCTTCGGCCTGCAGCGCAAGGTACAGGGGACGAGAGACCAAGGCGCCGGTGGACAGCCATTGCGCATAGCCCGCGCGCATCTCGCTCAGCCCGACCTCGAATGCTCCCTGCTCACAGAGCAGGCGGCCTCGCATACAGCGGGTAATGGCCAGCCAGACCGGGAAGCCGGCCTCGTCGCAGACGCGGATGCAGGCGTCTGCGCGGGCGAGAGCTGCGTCGGTCTCTCCGCGCAACAGCTCGATACTGGTGCCATAGGCCAGCGCGACCGCCTGACTGAACTTGTGCTCGAACTCCGCCGCCATCCTGGCGGCCTGGTTGATGCGGGCCAGGGCCGAGTCGGGTCGCCCGAGCTCCCACAGCCCCCAAGACGAGTAGGCCAGGCACATCACGCCGGGATCCTGGACGCCGAAGTGGCGGTGCATTGCCGGCGTGTACAGCGCCAGGCCGGCCTCCATTTCGCGCATGGTGGCGCGCAGAGCGCCTTGGTGGAACAGCGTGCACGCCAGTCCCCAGTGCGCATGCAGGCGCTGCTTGGTGTCGCCCGAGCGCGCTGCGATCGCCGCCGCCCGCCGCCCGTGTTCGAGCGCGGGAGCGAAATCCGCACGCATGAACCGGTAGGCCTCCAGGCCCATCTCGACCTTGAAGCGCGCCGTGTCGTCGCCGATGCGGTCGCACAGGCGTTGCGCCTCGAGGTAGGCCTGCAGGACGGCATCCGCTCCATAGCCTTCGGTTGCGATCAGCCGGGCCGCGAGCAGCAGTTGCAGGCGCAAGGCCGTGCGGTCTCGTTCGAGCCCCGGCTCGATGCGCACCAGCACGGCCAAGGCCCGGTGCAGATGGCTGATCGCCTCCAGTTCCGCCGACCGGGCGGCCGCATTGCTCGCCGCGAGTTCCCACTGCGCCAATGCTTCGCGGTGCAGGCCCGCCTCGGTCTGGTGCAGTGCCAGCAATTCGGGCCGCATCGCGCTCAGTTCGGGCCAGCGTTCTTGAAGGAGCACCACCACGCGCGCGTGCAGCGCATGGCGGTCTCGTGCCCACAGCGATGCGTAGGCGGCGTCCCGGATCAGGGCGTGCTTGAACACGTACTGCCCGTCACCCAGCGAACGGACGAGCCCCGATGCGACCAGCACCGCCAGGCCCTCACCGAGCGTCAGGGAATCCAATGCAAGGACGCCTGTCTCGAGCAAGGCCGTGAGCAGGTCCAGCGAAAACTCACGCCCCACGACCGCCGCAACCTGGGCGACGTGCTTGGCGGTGCCGAGGCCGTCCAGGCGGGCCATCAGCAGATCCTGCAGCGACGCCGGCACGGTCTCGAGAGCGGTGACGTCAGCGCCCAGCCGATCGACACCCAGCTCCAGCGCCATGCGAGTCGCCTCTTCAAGGAAGAGAGGAACACCGTCTCCGCGGGCTGCCAGCATCCGGACGAGCCCGGCCGGCAGCGGTGCGCTTGCACCCACCAGCCCGACCAATTCGCGCGCTGCCTCGGGCGGCAGGCCGGCAAGCTCGATCTGCTCATGCCGCCGGAACGCGAGGGGGGCCTGACCCGCTTCGGAGCGCATCGTGATCACCACCAGCAGGCCCGGGCCGTCTTGGCGCTCCACCAGATGCTCGACGAATTCACGCATGGACGGATCGACCCAGTGCCAGTCTTCGACGATCAGGCAGCAAGGGCGGCCCTTGGCGAACGCGCCGAACCACTCCAACAGCAGGGCGAGCTGGCGGTTGCGCAAACCGCTTCGTGAAGAGTGGGGCGGCTGCGGTGCCAGCCCCAACAGGGCCGCCATCAGCCCCAGTGGTTCGCCTTCGCGCGCGTTCTCGGGCAAGGCGGCGGCCAGCTTGTGCAGGGCGTCCGGGTCGGCGTCCGCGCCGATGTCGAGCCACCGCCGCAAGGCTTCCGCCAGCGTCAGGTAGGGGCTGGCACTCGCGTCGGCCCGGCAGCGGCATTCCAGCACCTTCACGCCGGCTTGCACCAGTTCGTGGCGAAACTCCCGGACCAGACGCGACTTCCCCATGCCCGCGTCGCCGCGCACCACGGCGAGCCGTGTCCCACCGGCGCGCGCCTGGCGCCAGCATGTGTCCAGATGCGCGAGCTCGGCCTGCCGTCCGACCAAGGGCGTGAGCCACTGCGTCCGCTCGAGCCGATGCGCCTTGGCGTCGCGACTGGGCCCGATGACGAGATAGCAGTCGTTCTCGTCGTCGATCCCCTTGAGCACGGGCGGCGGTTCGAGCTTCCGCGTGTCGAAGGCGTGAGCGACGAGGCGCCGCGTGCTTTTCGAGGTCAGGACCGTTCCCGGTTCCGTCACCTGCTGCAGGCGCGCGGCGAGGTGGATCGACAGCCCCACCGGCACGCTGTCCTTGATGGCGACCAGGCCGGTGGCGATGCCCACGCGCACCGAGACGCCCAGATCGGCAACGGTGCGGACGATTTCCAGGCCCGCCTTCACCGCATGCACCGGCGCGTCTTCGACCGCGGCGGGGTGCCCGAAGTAGCACATGACGCCGTCGTTGCCCTGGGGCGGTCGGGACAGACCTCCGTGGCGGTGCACTACGTCCGTGCAGCGCGCGTGCAAACTGGCCAACACATCCGCGTAGGCCTCGTCCCCGAGCCGCTGCAGCAGCGTCGTTGAGCCGACCAGATCGAACGACAGGCTCGTGACCTGCCGGCGCGATGCCGGCGCCTGGATGCGTACGAAGCGCAGTCCCGGGTCGCCATAGAGCCGAGCGTGAAAGCGGGCGGGTGCCTCGTGTCGATGGAGCCAGCGAACCGCCTCGCCAGCGCTTGCACCGCTGCCGAGCTGAAGGAGCAGCGCGTCAAGTTTCTCGCTATCGAAGTCGCGCTCGTGCCCTAGCGCCAACACGGCGGCGCCCGCATCGAGTGCGGCCGCCAAATCTCGCATCGGCTGCGGCCAACGCAGCACCAGCAGACACTCGCGCTGGGGCAGGCCCGACTGCTCGATCACGTGGTCCAGCGTCAACCCGTTCACAACGAGCACGTGCGCCGTTGAAACAGCCTCGCGCGCCCAACTTTCGCTGAGCGCGTCGATGGGGATGCGACGTGTGTCGGGGTAGGTCGCGACGGCGTCACCAATGACGATGACCGCAAGGGCATCGGCCAGATTGGGGGCGGGAACAGGCATCGGTTCCCTGCCAGTGACGAGCTGCCGGCCCAAGGCGAACTGCTCGGCCATGCTGGCAGTCCCCAAGCTGAGCATCTCCCACGCGACGCCGTCGAGGGGCTCCTCGAATTGGACGTTCAGCACACGTGGCGCACTCCGGGCCAGGTGATCGGCTAAGTCTGCGCCCAGAAGGTCGGCCGCAGGCATGGCCCCTTTCGCCTGGTCGAGCAGAGTTGCGGAACTCTTCGAGCGCCAAACGAGGCGGCGGCCATCACCAAGGGTGAACTCGAGTACGTCGCCTTCCAGGCGAGCGCTCAGCGTCCATTGCGGAAGACCGAGGATTTCCACCGCGCCCTCCTGTGCATTCTTTGCGCGAAACGCCGAAATGGCCAGCAGTCTGGTTCGCTACACTACGCCAAAAAAAGTTGTCTGCATAGCAGCCCCAGCGGTCCCTGGTGTGGCACAGCCGCCGAAGGCGCCGCGGCGTAGAGTACGCTCCTATCATGCAGCGCGCCGCCGCGATCATCGGTTCCGCGATCTTCCTGGTCATCGCTCCGGGCACGCTCGCCGTGTACGTCCCTTGGTACCTCACGCACTGGCACTTCGCGCCAGCGCTATTCCCGATCGCGCGCGTGCTCGGCGCCGCCCTGATCGTCGCCGGGTTGCCCATCTTGCTCGATTCGTTCGCTCGCTTCGCGTTGCAGGGCCTCGGCACACCGGCGCCTGTGATGCCCCCCGAGCGCCTCGTCGTCACCGGGTTCTATCGCTACGTCCGCAATCCGATGTACGTCGCAGTCACGGCGTTGATCGGCGGCCAGGGCCTCCTGTTCGGGAGCGTCATGGTGCTGGAGTACGGCGCGATCTTGTGGGCCGGATTCTTCTTGTTCGTAGTCGTCTACGAAGAGCCTGCGCTGGGCGAGCAGTTCGCCGACGAGTACAAGCGCTACCGGGCGAACGTGAGGCGATGGTTACCGCGCATCACCCCATGGCGCGGGTAGTTGGTAAGGTCAAGCCCGCGTTCAGTGCCGCCCTCCACAGCGCTTTGGGCTCATGGAATTGAGGTTGGCAGGCCAGGTACTCCAGGCCATCCCTGCGGACAACCGCCATCAATGGGGCGTGCCAGGCAGTGAATGGCGCCATGCCCACCAGGCGGGGCGGTCGAGCCAGGTGCCGGCATGCACTCGTCACTTTCAGCGCCAACGAGACGTCGCGCTCTTCATCGCCCGAAAGCAGTAGCAGCACATGGGAGTAGTCGGACAAGAGCGCACGGGCCAACGGCACCCGCAAGCCCCTGCGCGCCAGTGCGACGACGCGCATCGGTCGGTCGCCCTCGACAAAATCGACGATGTCCGCCGCAACGTCAAGGTCGTACTCGCCGCTAAGGCGGCGGTGCGACACCTCTCGCGAATGTTGCTGCGCTAGCCACTGGACCAGCTCGAACGAGTGCGTGCCGGACGCACTGCAGACAAGCACCTGATGCAGTTTGGAACGCCGCGACTGCTGCGCCGCACCTAGATGCTTCGCCGGCAGGGCCAAATGGGCCCACGCCGCTGTCGGCGAGTGGTGACGTGCAAGCTTCATGTCTTCCCTCACGCAGCGCACGCGCTCGGCCATTTGGCCGGCTTCCTCATTGGATTGAACGACCACCATCGACCATGGACCACAAAGGAGACGAGGACCATGGCTTGAATGCACGCTGCACAAGTTGCGGTGCCGCGAGTCTTTGGACACTCGCTTCATCAATTCCAAAATGGCATCGCGGGTGCCTTCTTTCCACTGCACGAACCACCCCGCCTGGTAAAGCAACGCGGTGCAGACGCCAAGAGGCGGGTTGTGGCGAAGGGCGGCATGCCGGATGCGATCCATTTCAACAAACGGGGACCGGTAGAAGGTAGCTTCGCTCGCGTATATCAGGCGATCTACGGTTTCACTGGGCTGCGCAACGGGGGCCCGCGAAATCAACCGCGAACGCAGGGCGTCATCTTGTGCAGTGGCGCTGCCATCGAACCTTGTCATCGCTGGACCCCTTTGGCTTGTGCGTGAAGTAAACCCGAACGCACTTGCGAAGACTTAACCTAGATCAATGGGAGCTGTGGCCGCCCTTAGGGGACTTGCCAAAAAGTCACAGCTGGCAGCACTTCATCAAATGATCAATTGAAGTTGAGCCCATTTCGCGGACACTTTGCAGCGGCTGCCGAAGACGATGCTGATTCAGCGCCGCCAGCACGCGACAACGCCATGACCGAGAGCTTCTTCGCCAGCCTGGGCGACAGGTGGTACGGGGGCAACTTCAGTTTGTTCAAGTGTGCCTGCCGATGCTTGGGCAGCATATAGGACATTGCTCCTAATAGTCTCATGACATTTCGGTGTGGTCCTCGTGTGCCAAGATCTGTAACCTTCTTGGATCGCGCGGGAGGTTTGAATGCCTGCAGAACAGCAAAGTCAGCCGGCTCGAATCCGGCTTGTTACCTGGAACTTGGGCCATCGCACGCATGAGGTGCCGATCAGACCTGAGTTCTACCGTGCCGTGGAGCTGCTGCGGCCCGACATTCTCGTCCTCAACGAGTTCAAAGACGGCCCTTCGCGTGTGGACCTGCGGAACATGCTTTGTTCCCTGGGACTGGGCGAGATGCTTGTTTCGACCAGCCAGGTGGGGCACAACCAGGTGCTGATCGCGAGCCGCAGCCCGATCGCGCCGGGAGACGTGCTGGGACCACAGTCACCCGATGCGCATGCAGCCACCAATTTTCTGCACGTGCATCATCCCGCGAGCGGGCTGAACATCGTGGGAATGCGCGCTCCCGCTTATACGAAGGGCAGCGACACGGCCGCTTACTGGCGCGCCATCGGGTCGATCCTGCATGGAGCCGAGCAGCGGCGCATCGTATTCGCTGGAGACTTCAACGTGGATCCGCTTGGACAGCGTTCGCGAGTGTTTTCGCTGTTCTCCGACTTGGTTGCCCGCGGGTGGCAATTGCCGCGGGCGGCAGGTGCATGGAGCTTTGCCTCCGGCTCGCGTATCGACCATGTACTTGCGTCACCGTCGGTGCGGATCGCACATTGCGAGTACATCCGTGAGCTCGGCGGTATCGTTCTTGCCTCGCAGGATCGCAGCCAGCGCATCTCCGACCACGCAGCACTTGTGGCGGAGGTGCCAGTTCGCTTTGCACGGACGCAGGGCTGCGACAGCTTGCAAGAAGAGGCGGCACCGCCCTTGCCATATGCCCCTGTCGGCAGCCAGCGCTGGCTGCAGATGGCGGTGGCTGAATTCCCCGACCTGATCGACGCCGCTCTAGTCGCGTCGGGCGCGATCGAGCCCGGTGAAAAGGTGCAGTGGCGTTCACCCATTGCCTCAACTTGCTTCGAGGAGTATCGCGACGGCGCGGCACTGCGGCTGCTGGACATCGAACGGTTACCTAGGCGTGCCCTGCAAGACTTTTGGCCGAACGGCGGTCCAGTTTGGGACGCCCTCGGCGTCTCTAGTTCAGGGCGCCTGCTTCTGCTCGAGGCCAAGGCGCACATCGCGGAAGCTGCGTCCCCAGCGAGTCGTGCTTCGCCTGCTTCGCTCGCAAAAATCGACCGTGCCTTATCCCAGGCTCGGGCGTATTACTCGCCGCGGGCCATCGCCATCTGGTCGGGTCCGCTCTATCAGTATGCCAACCGGCTCGCGTTCCAGTACCTATTGCGTGAGGTGAACGGCCTGGACTCGCGGCTGGTGTTCCTCAACTTCTGCAATGCGCCCGATGTGCGTAGCCCAGAATCATGCAAGGAGTGGGAGGGTGCGATTGAGCTCATTCATACGCTCCTGGGCTTGCCGTCGAATTTGCGCCGGCACGGTGTGCATCACGCCTACCTTGACGTTGGCCACATGACCCCAGGAACGAAGGCACCTACTTCAGGGGGTTGAAGGTGAGGCTCTGGAGCACAGCTTCGGCGGCGGCGATTTCCGCGTCGGCGGGCTTGACTTCGTCGCCCTTGACGTGCCGCTCGCTGTAGGACGCGTGCACGGCATGGGCAGGCGCATCGGGATGGCGGCAGACGATGCCGGCCCCGCTGATAAGCAACACGTCCCTGCGAGGCTGCTCTTCCAGCACCATGCGATAGCGCACGCAATCGGTTCCCGTTAGCGTGAACGGCTCGGTAGCGCGTGAGACGATCTGCTGCCTGCGGTCTCGCGAAGGCACCAGGATCCGCTCGAGAACGAACTGCTCCAGCGCGGCAGCGGATGCGAGGGACTCCACCGGCGCTCGCTCCATCCTGGCCATGATCATGAAGGTCTGCCGCGGCATCAGCTCGGTTGATTTCGCCGGATGTTCGTCGACCAACTTGCTGAAAGCTACCCCGGCAGAAATGCGCTGCCGATCCCAGCCGGCCGGGGCTGCCAGGCTGAAGCCGTTGAGAGCCACCTGACCCGCACCGGGCTCTTGGGCGGCTACGGCACCGGCGGACAACGCGAGCATCGCCACCACACCTGTAAGCGTGCATCGGGAAATGACTGACATCGTGACTCCTCCAACCGGCAGACACTGATCAATTCAGTATAGGAGTCGGCCCGGTGGTCGAGACCTCCACCTGCACGGGCCTTGACCTGCGACAGCCCGGGACTGGCCAATCCCCTGGATCCGCCAGGCGGTGTTCGCGACCCTCGGCCTGAGCGCCGTTCGGTTCGAAGAAGCAGGAAGAGCGGGCTTAGGAAGCCCAACCAGCAGCCGCGTCCAGCGGGCGTCGCAGCCAAAAAGAAAAGGGTTTGCTACTAAGTGAAAAGCAGCAAACCCTTGCTTGATAGTGGCTCCTCGACCTGGGCTCGAACCAGGGACCTACGGATTAACAGTCCGGGCGTATTCGCATCCATCGGAGCCCATAAACCGCCATACAATAGCCGCCACAGAGGGGAAGGCCTCTGAAAGAGCGGAGAAGGGCAATCATCCGCGACCATCAAAAACCAGCGAAGGCGCTTACATGGGCGCTTACATGGAAGGCGGCGACGGTGGCGAAGGTCAAACTCACAGCTCCCAAGGTCGAGGCGTTCGAATGCCCGCACGACAAGGATCAAGCGTTCCTGTGGGACAGCGACGCGCCGGGCTTAGCCCTACGGGTAACGGCTGGGGGCGCCAGGGCGTTTATCTTTCAAAGCCGGTTCGAGGGTAAGGCAATCCGCATGACGATAGGCGCGGCGGACGTATGGCCTCTCAACAGTCGTATGGATCGTGTCGGCCCGGGCGGAAAGGTTGCGCAGTTCGGCGCACGCGAGGAGGCGAGGCGGCTGCAATCGCTGATCGATAGTGGCCGCGATCCCCGCGAGGTCAAGGCTGCCACGGTGGCGGCGGACGTTGCCAAGCGCGAGGCGGAGCAGCGGCATAGCGCGACGGTGGCCGATGCCTGGGCGGACTACTTGGCAGATCGCAAACCGCATTGGGGAACGCGGCACTATGCAGACCATGAAGCATTGGCGCACGCCGGTGGGACCGATCGCAAGCGCAGCAAGGGCAAGACGAAGCCAGGGCCGCTCGCAAACCTGATGGGCGATAGGCTCAGTTCCTTGACGCAGGAGCGGCTAGAGCGCTGGGCTACAAAAGAGGCGGCAACCCGGCCAGCCCGTGCCCGGCTCGGCCTGCGACTGATCAAGGCCTTCTTGAAATGGTGCGCCACCAGCAAGGATTACAGCGAGGCCGTGAACGCCGATGCGGCGAATAGCAAGCGAATCCGGGAAAAGCTCGGTACTCCTGTAAGGCAAACGCTGGTCCTCCAAAAGCAGGAGCTGCCAGCGTGGTTTGATGAGGTCCGGCGCATCAACAATCCAGTCATCTCGGCGTACCTGCAATTCATGCTGCTGACTGGTCCGCGTCCCAATGAACCATTGCTGCTGCGGTGGTCGGGGCTGAACTTCCAGCGGCAGTCCATTACGATTCGGGACAAGATCGAGGGCGAGCGCACGATTGGCATGACGCCATACATCGCGCACTTGCTCGATGCGCTGCCTCGGCGCAATGAGTGGGTGTTTTCGAGCCCGACGAGTAAAAGCGGTCGGCTTGTAGAGCCTGGGGACGCGCACGACGCGGCCTGCGATGCTGCGGGCCTACCTCGGGTGACGCTGCAGGGTCTGCGGCGGTCGTTCGCGTCGTTGTGTGAGTGGATCGAGGTGCCGGCAGGGATCAGCGCGCAGATTCAAGGCCATGCGCCGCAAGGCGTGCGGGAGCAAAACTACATCCGCCGGCCGGTGGACCTGTTGCAGAAGTGGCAACTGGATATAGAGGCTTGGATTCTGAAAGAGGCAGGCGTTAAGTTCGTTCCGAGCAAACGTCATTTACGCGCTGTGGTCTAGCATTCACTACTCCGCGGTGCGCCGGCCCCATCTGAGCATGGCGGCATAGACCGGGCGAAGACTAAACCTCGTCCACCCAGTTAATCCTGTACTTCGGCGGCAGTTTTTTTCCTGCGCGCTCGGCTTCGGCCTGCAGAATCCAATACTCCCAGTCAGATCTGAGAACGTCGAGTTCGTCCAGATAGAGCGCCAAAGTAGGTATATCTCTCTCCGCGCTCCACCATGGGAACGGCAGGTTGCCGGTTGCCGGGCGCTCGCCGTTCTCCTTCCACTCTCTCGCCCAATACGCGATGAAATCGGCCGCCTGCAGCGGCATATACAATTTGCTGTCCCTGAATTGAGGATCCTCGCCGCAGAGGATCTTGAAGCCCTGGTCCTTGCTCATTTCAGCCCATGCTTCTCTGCACAGGTTCTCGTCTTGGCGCTTGTCAAAAATGAAATCAACTCGCTCGGTGATGCCTAGCCGTTTGCCATACCTCCGAAGACCACCGAAGAGCCCATTGAATGCGATCAGATAGGGGTTCTTGTATCGCTCCGGCCTGTCCATCCAGTCCGGCCAAGGCAGTTTGTCGAATTCTTGCCGAATGAATCCAACAGGGATGATGACCTCAAGCCCGAACTCAACGTGTTTTTCTATCAAACGGTAGAACCAAGGCACCATCTCCATGCGCCTGTCGCTTTGCATCATCTCCGACATCTTGAATTCTTCAAGACGCGGAAATTCACTGGATCGGTATTGCAGCAGCGCTTGCCATTCGTCAGAGAACTCAGCCCACTGCGGCACCGACGAGACATAGCCTGCAAGGACGAAGTAATCGCCTTGCTCGCTCTCATCCATGTACGCCTGAAGCATAAGAAGACGCCGGGCCTCTCTTTGCGCAGACGGGTAGCCACAGACCGCCCCCCATATGCGCTGGGCAGCTTCCCCGCAAAGTATCTGGCGCTCATCTTAACTCTTGAGTTTGCAAGCTCCAATAGTTGGACGTTCATACAGCCCATGTCGCGGCGCAGTTTGCCTCTTCGCTAACGACGCCTCTGAGCGGCGCGCCAATCCCATGGCGGGACTGGCTCAGGATCTGCCCACAATCCCATTCTTGCCTCTCTGGCCGCGTCCTCTAGGGGTTGAAAGCTCGCGTCCTTCGAGTAGCGCACAAACCGCCATGCCATGCCCATGCGGACTTGCTCCGAGCCGGCGTCCTGTCCCTTGCACTCAACCCGCGCAACGGTGCGCCCGTAGCGGTCGAGCGTGACCGGTTGAATCGCAGCCTGCGACCCGAAGCAGAGGGCGCTAAGCGCTTCCTTGCTGCGCCGGCCGAATGCCTGGCGTTTCTCTGGCGCGTCAATCTCAGCCAGCCGGACGGTTACCTGTTCGTAGGCGCCCGGCTCGCCGCACCTTGCTTTGAGCGTGTCCCCGTCGCTGATGGCAACGACAAGGCAGAGGAGGAGGGCGGCAGGCATCTATTCGCCCGGCGGGGGCGGGATCACGTATTGCGCGTGCAGGCGCTGCAATTCAAGCGTGAGCGCCAGATAGCTCCCGACCCATCGCGGCGGGTCCTCCCCTTCGCTCCGCCATCGGGACGGCGTATTGCGGTGCAAGCCCGTGATGCGGCAGAAGTCCGCAGCTTTCCAATTCAGCTCCTCTAGAGCCGCTTCAAATTCCTCAAGTGTCATCGCGTCCCCTCGAAAGCTCGATTGTCGCGACTATCCCTACTTTGTGCAATCATACGTATAGACATGCACAGACTATACATAACGCCTCTCGTATGAAGTAGGAATGTGGACTACCTCGCTGCCCGACTCCGGGATTCGCCAATGCTGGCGCGCACTTAGCCGAATTGTCCCCATTGCTTAACAAATAGGCATCTGATCGCGCCGTAGTTGTCCACAGGATTAAAATAGGCAAAATCATTGAAAGGTGCGTTCATTGTGTGGACTCTTGCACAATTCAGTGATTCATGGCAAAGTTGCGACTAGGGAATTAAGTCACCGAGATTCCCGGCAGTAAGTCGCTGGCGGCCCTGCAAAAAAGTCGGCCCGCAAAAGTGCGTCAACACCGATGCGGGCCTAACCAAAACCCAACCGTTAGGAGGTTGAAAAATGGCTAGCAACATTATCGCGGGTGCGCCCGCCCCCACCCCGGACTCGCAGGATCAGCGCGACAGCCCCAAGGGCCGGGCTGGAGTTATCTTTGGGGAAATTGCCGATCTGGCGTCATGCGTGGAACGGTTGGGCATCTTGCTCGTCACATGTAATGACGAAGCCCCAGAGGACCGCGCTGCGTGTGAACTGGCCATCAGGGCTCTGTCCAATCAAATCGGCCTGCTCGCCGACATTGGCGCGCAACTGTGCGGCAAGGGCCAACTAAAAGGCTCTGATCCGGCCCAATGGCTGCTCCCGCCGGCCTTCCATATGGAAGGGGGCGGCAATGGCTAAGCTGCGCTGCCGGGTAGGCGATATCGTGATGGTCATCACCACAGACATCAACCGAGGGAAATTGGGAACCGTGGCGCGTAGCCTTCGTGCGGACGAAACCGCGAGGTTCCCGCGAGATACATTGCACTGGCGCGTCGAAGCATTGGGCAGCAAATTCAGCGTCACTGACCCGTCAGAAACCGTGCATTGGATGGCGGACCATTTCGTCGCGAACGATGCCGACTTGATGCCGCTGCGCGACCAGCCCGGCCAAGATGAAATACTCCGCATCACCGGCAAGCCCAAGAAAGCAGCTCGCCGGACTAAGGAAAAGAGAGACGAGAAACGAGAAATTCATTGTGTAGTACTTGAAGATCGTTCTTAGAATGATCGGGCCACGGCTACCCTTAGCGGGGGAACGGCGGGACCTTCGCCCGCCTGCCGTGCGCTTCTTGAGAGACGAAGGCGCACTGACGAAGGGGTGCAATGGCTGAAATCGGTTTCCCGAGCTGGGACGATTGGATGAAACTCCAGCGCATTCTCGGCGACATAGAGCTAATCGTGTCCGACGCGAATGTCTACCATACGCCGAGCGATCTACTCGGGCTTGGGGCGGGTCCCCAAGCTGTCGGAAAACAAAGCAAACTCGCCACCGCGCTCGCGAGCCAAGCCTCATCGACTCCGTACTCGGCGGAATGGTTGGGCGGTGGCGCCGTTGGGGCGTACCCGCAACTAGGCTTTGAAGCCGAAAGCGCCGCTGCGCTGCTCAAAATCCTGCCGGGCTGTGATGCGCTTGGCGATGATGAGATTGGACGTGTGCGAGCGTTGCGAGCCCGCCTGAAGGAACTTCCTGCATTTCGGTGGCTTACTGAGTCGATTGGTTATCGAGAGGCCGCTCATGTCCTGTTCAGTCTCGAGAGAGCCAAAGGGGGCAATTTCGAGGAAGCCGACATTGAACTAAAGCTCGCGAGAGTCCTGGCCGGCCCGCTCAGCACCTATCAGCTGTGTGCAAATCATCCGGAAGTGGCGCTACATCCAGATCGCAAAGCGGTGCAAGCCGCGCTCAAACAAGCGATTGCATTGCAAGGTTTCTTCCAGCAGCACCCGGCTTTACGCATCACGGAGGGCACGCCTTGGAATCTCACCGAGTCTCTGCCTCGAATTGTGGATGCGCTGAAAAGCATGGAACGAAGCGGGTACAAGAGGCCCCCAGATGATCTGGTTCGACTTCGCACCCACCTAACCGACGAACTTATCCGAGGAGTCCATAACGCCCTTGGCGAATGCCGCGCGGCGCTGCTGCAACCCTTGCTAAGCCTGTTCGAGTACTACCCCGGCACCAGCAACCTGGAAAAGCGCATCAAGATTTGCCTTGGCTAGCTAGATATCCAACCATCAAAAATTCGCTAGTTCGATACCGAAGCGAATTGGCTGTTTTTGGGGGGTTGAGTATCTTTGAATTGTGGGGTGAGCATCTACATTAGGGGCTGTTAGTGATCGGGGCTGGACATGCAGCTCAGGGAGCTAACAGTTCTTCAACCTAACGCTGAGAAGCGCCGGAGTAGATGCAATGCAGATTGCCTGTGCTGAGACCGCGCCGCCCCTGAACAAGGCGGCGCCCCTTTATCCCCCACTTACCAGAGAGACGCGCAGCCACGTTGACACTGCGTGCGCAGCGTACCACCTCAATCGCAAGCCGCGCACGCTTCGAGCCTGGGCAACCGGCGAACTGGCCGGCCCCATCCAGCCCTCGTCTCGCATTAATGGGCGGCTGTCCTGGGCCGTCGCGGATCTTCAGCGGCTACTGTCACACGGGGGTGCCGCATGATGCGCATACCAAGCCCCAGAAATGGGAAAGTCGCCGGGAACCTTGGACAGAACGCGGCGACTCTCCTGAAGACTCACAACAGCACTTGCAAGCCGAATGATACGCCGCGACCTTCGGACGGCGCAAGCCTCCAATCGGTCGGCATGCGCGTTTTGCGGGCCAAACTAGATCAATTGCGCTTGCCGTACAGCGGCACCGATGAAGAATGCCTCGTCATAGCCGGGCAGGCCTACGACTTGCGCAGCGCAACAGCGATGGTGCGCCAGCTCGGGAGGGCGTCCGCATGACAGTCGAAGCCATCCTAAGAAGCAAGTCCACGGAGCGGCAGGCGCAGGTAAACAAGCTGTTCGCACTGCTGAAGATCCGCCCGCATCACACGTACGAACTTCGGCGGCTGGGCATTAGCCATCCCGCCGGGCGTGTGCAGGATCTCGAAGCCGAAGGACATCACATCAGCTCGTCTCGCGTGACGGTTGTTGACGAGAACGGCTTTTCGCATGTTCGAGTTGCCCGCTATTCCCTGGTAGACCAGACAGGCGATACGGAGCTGGCGCCGGATCTGGCAGAGGAGGACGGGCAATGAGCGAGCAATCCAAACGCTTCGAGACCATGCGCGCCCGGGCGGCCCTGTCTGGCGTCGTTCTGCATTGCATTGAAAACGACATCGGCCAGCACGCATACATCGTAACGAAATGGGCTCTCACGCGCGAGCTGGAGAGCCTTGACGCGGTTGCAGTTTGGCTAGATGTGGTGGCCGGTACTCAACCCGCCGTTGCGGGCAATGGAGGGGACGAATGAATGAAGCGCAAAAAGCCGTTTGCCGGATCTACACGCGATGGGGAGAGGTTCATTGCCCTGCCGCACGTAGTAATCGACTCTCCCGCGTACTTGAATCTGTCGGCCTACGCCAAGTCATTGCTGATCGACATCGCCCGGCAGTTCATGGGCAGCAACAACGGGGCCTTGCTGTGTTCTCGGCGCGAGATGGCCAAGTACGGGTGGAAGTCCATGGACACGCTCACAAAGGCGAAGCAGGAGCTTCTAGAAGCGCAATTGCTGTTTCAGACCGTCCAGGGGCAGCGACCGAACAAGGCGAGCTGGTATGCCGTAACTTGGCAGGCCTTAGACAAGCTGGACGGACTCGACGCTGGCTCAGCGTTGCTCTTCCGCCGTGGCGCGTACAAAACGACTCTAGCGCCCGCGAAGCCCACCCGCGAGCAATTGTTCAAGCGCTGGGACAAAGCCGCCTCAAAAACAGAAGCCTTAGACCGCCCCACGGAACAACGCGGCGCTTCATAGTCCCGCCGTACGGAACAGAGGGGGCGCTCTCTGTTCCGCCACACGGGACTATCCGGGCGCATTTTGGGGGCCGCGCTGTTCCGCCACACGGACACCATATAGCCATACCATCTGTCTGGGTTTCGGAAGTGCGGCATCTGGCTTGCCTTCGGCTCCGGAAATCCCCGGTGGGCCTCTTCCACAAAAAAGGGGCTGCGCCATGAAGCGACAGCAAGTGAAGGCACTACGCAAGCAGGCACGAGCCTTGGTTGACGCAATCAGGCTGCTGCGCTTCGACCATCTGCAAACGATGCTGGCGCTGCGCGAACTGCAGGGCAACGAGCATGCCTGCGTCCGACTGCGCGGCCAGCTCACAAAACTCCTCAATCACCAGCGGCCCAAAGTGCGCGATGAAACCCCACGGGTTATCGACAAGAACCCCATGGGTTCCGGTCATCGAACCGACTCGAAGCCGGATCGGCGCGGGTCCGAGGTAACGCTCCCAAAAACGGGGGAATTGAACGGCCCCAAAAACGGTGGTGTTTCCGTTTCAACGGCCCCCAAAACGGGGGTGTTTCCTAACCAGCCAGCCATTAGATTGCCATCGCACGCCGATAGCAATTGCCATGAAGGAGAGGCATCATGATGACGAAGATCTGCGACCTCGCCTACGAGATCGACGGCGACACCATCAACCTTGAGCAGGACTTGGGCTGTGGCGAAGTCTCGCGCATTGACCTGCATCCGATGCACCTGCGCCTGCTGTGCGCCGAAGCTGGATTGTTCAAGGGAGACACGGACGCATGGCGCGAGGTTGAGAAGCTGTCCCGGCGCGTGCGATTGCTTGCCGATCGCATCGAACACCTGGGCCAGTACCTGAACCTGTATTCCGACAGCGCGCACGCCGATCTGAGCTACGAGCAAACATACGCGACCGCGACGGCAGATCTCGCGGCGGAATTTGTCGCCGACCTTCCGCAATGTGTCGGCGTGGGAACCGGACAAGATGCGGACGCGGGTAACGCCGTCGTAACGCAGGGAGCGTTACCCGTGAGTAACGCCATGCAACGCCAAGCAACGCCACATAACGCCAAACAGGGCTCGCTGTCGCTGGAGGTCAAACAATGAAGTGCGATCACTTGCGGGAATACCTGCGGGTGTCGGAGCTGTTCGCCAGGTGGCGGGTGGACAAGGCCGCGACCGACATTCATTGGGCGATCATGAAGGGGGTGCTTAGGCCGTGTATCTGGGTACGCGGCGAGTACGCGGAACTTTCACTAGACGGCAATGGGGGGCTTGAACTGGTCGAGGTGGCGGGCGCTCCTGCGACGCGCGCAGTGAACGCCTGGTGCTATCCCTGCAACCCGACGCAGGTCGATGCATACGAGCTGGCCTACACCTATGTTTGCGACCGCAGCGGAGACGAACCGGTCTTTCTGGCGCTGCCGGAGCCGCTTCTCCTGTCCGATCTGATAGCGCGGGGCGTGGTGCTGATGGATGCACTAGCGGAGGCTGAAGCGGCTCTCAAGGTGCAGCAGGAGGACGAGCTACACGGCAAAGAGCGGCTTACGCTGTATCGGTTGCTAGTTTCGTCAGTCTGTGAGCAATACGGATGGGACCCGGCAGGCGAGCGCAGCACCGCCGTCGCCGATCTGGTCCGCAGCTCGGTCGCTTACGGAATCCCCGTTAGCTACAACGCAGCGAAAGAGCACTTACGCAGAGCCTGGGCTAAGTGCCCGCCGAAGGTGGACTAACAAGCATCTTCAATTGAGATTGGAGCGCCGCCAACCGACACATAGGGCGCTTCCAACTTTATAGACTGAATGCTATAGCGCGCGCGATGTGTGGCGCGAACCGTAGAGGCTCTAAATGCGTGATCAAGCAAGCGACATAACCGGGACGTTGGCGACGGCGGAGGACGATTTGCGCCTGCCCCAGATTCTGCCTGTGTTCACGAACGCAGCGTACGAAGCAGAGCGAGACCCTACAAAGCCAGCCCCGTACATGCCTGCTTCGCGCCCCTGGCTGGCGCCCTTGCTCGATGCAATCGGGTCTCCCGTCTTCCCTGACGCTGACCGCAAAACCGCTCTATGGCAAACGTCATGGGGGCAGGATGATAAGGCCGACAACTCGCCAGAGCACGCCGCTTACCTGGCCTACGTGAAGGCTTTTGCTTGGCAGCGCATGCCCTGGCTCTTGTCGCTCCTCGATGGCGCGCGGGCCATCGTCGCTGTGTCGCCGGGCACATTTGCCTTTGTTGTCGATAACTATCAGGGCGAAGTTTTCGACATTCCCGAACTGACTCCCTACACGCATCTGCTGCCCTGGGCGACGGACGCAGAAAGAAAGGCAGGTCATTAAATGGCCGGATTGCTCGACATGTTCAGCCCTGAAGTGCTTGGCCTATTGAAGGGGACTTCCGGGACGCAGCCCGAAGGATTGCTGGGCGCTGGTGGCACTTGGGGTACAGGGTTCAAGCGTAACCCTAACGAAGGTCTTCTAGATACCGTCTTCGGCACCAACGACCCGCGCGACCCTCGCGGCCAAGCAATGATGGCGCTATCGCTGGGCCTCCTGCGCGGCAACTTCGCGGACGGCATGGAGGGCTCCAACAAGGTCTTCACGGACGCGCGGGATCGGGCAGCAAAGGACAGGGTCGCGCAACTCGGTCTTATGAAGACCGGTTTGGAGCTGGACGGCATACTTGATTCCCGGAAGAAAGACAGCTCCATCAGTACGGCCATGCAGCGCTTGAACGAGCAAGAGCAGACGAGCCAAAGCAGGGCAAACTTCGCTCCACTTCTGGACCAGCAACCAACGGACAACTATGGCACGCCTGGCTATGGCGGCGAGTCGATGTTCTCAATGCTCGGCGCCGGCTCGCACAACACTGGGCCGGCCGCAACGTATCAACCGCCACAGCCTCGCGGCGGCATGGCTGGGGCGATGCCGCCGCCATCGTCCTCGCTGATGGTTGGAACGAATACCACGCGCAACGATGGTGCGCAGGCTGCGAACCCCATGCAAGCGCAATACCAGCGCCTGCTTGCTCAAGCCAAAATCTACGATCAGAACGGGCGTCCAGATATGGCGCTCAAACTGTACGACGCTGCGAAGCAGTTCCAAACCGAATACTCGACAGAGTTTCGCCAAGTCGTTGATCCGGTGACGCGCAGGCTCATCAATGTGCAGACTGCAAAGGATGGAACGATTCGGCCCGTCCCTTACGGGGTGAAGCCGGATATCTCCTTGGAGAACCTCGGTGGGCGGACGGTAGCTATCGACAAGAATGACGCGCAAGGTGGGCAGGCGTGGGACAGGACGATGACCCCCGGCGAACTGGCCTCAAACCGTGTTGCTCAAGGGAATCTGGCGCTATCCCGCGAACGGCTGGAGCTTGATCGCAACTCCCCGCAGTACATGCAGACCGATGGCGGCTTTATTGCGTTGCCAAAGCGCCCTGGAGCTGGCCCGATTGTGGGAAGGTCGGTAACGGGTGAAGACGGTCAGCCATTGCGCCCCCCGCTGAAGCAAATTCCGTCGAGCGCAAATACCGCGATTGTCACGAACGCGCAAAACCTCAAGCGCGCACAAGACGCCTTGACGTTGATTCGTGGTGGCACGGTTGGGACGGCGCAGGGCGACCCGGACGCCACAGGTTGGAAGGGCTTTCTGCCTGACGCGGTTCTCAACCGCACGGATAAGGCAGGCGTCAACGCACGCGCAGCAATTGGCGATTTGGGCTCCATGATTATTCATGACCGCTCGGGCGCGGCGGTGACTGCGGCCGAGTCGCCACGGCTCAAGCCGTTTATTCCGCTGATCACCGATAGCCCGGAAGTCGCGGGGCAAAAGCTTGAGCGGTTCGTCCAGATATACGAGCAAGAGGCCGAAGCGCTTGGGGAGATTTACTCCAGGGACCAAGGCTACCGCCCGTCTCCGGTCTTGCAGCGCAATGCGCAAACCCGCGACGAAAGGCCGGCGCAGGCCCAGCCGCTGCCAATCCAGCCCTCTGCGTCAAACCTGAGAGTTGGTCAAACCTACGCACTGCCGAACGGCAAAACCGGCAAATGGGACGGCTTGCAATTCAAGGTGCAAAAGTGATGGACGAAACTTACTCCCTCGCCCAAGTCCGTTCGATGGCTGCGGGCTCGGCGCCTGCGGGCGACGAGGCCGAGACCTTCTCACTGTCGCAAGTGCGAGCGATGGAATCTGCCAAGCAGCCTAGCTTTAATGAGCAGATGCTCAAGCGCGAGACTTCGGACCTCTCGAGCAACCTGCGGCGGGGCGTCAAGGATGTGATTGACACGGGCGCGGAGGGCTTGGCCTATGCCTGGGACAAGCTGACTGGCGCGGACCCGGCGCAGGGGGAATATGCGCGCGTCCAGAGCATGAATGAGGCAGGTCGATCCGAGTGGAAAAAGGCCAATGAAGGCCTGATCCTGCCGCACCTGCAGCGCATCGGCGGCAACGCGCTGGGGACGGTGCCTCTAACCTCCGCGCTTGGCGCTGGCGTCGGTGCTGCCGGGCTTCCGCGCTTGGGCAATGCCATCTCGTCCGCGGGCATGACTACGGGCAGCGGCGTTGGCCAACTGCCCACCCGCATGGCTGGTGGCGGCATCAACGGCTACTTGTCGGCGGGCCTGGTGGACCCAGAGGCAGCGACTACGGGCGGCGTTATCGGGGCTGTGACGCCTCCGGTGCTGCAGGGCGCGCATGCAGCCGTTAGGGGCGCCGGAAACGCATTCGCCAGTCGTGGCAGTGTTGGCCTGGCGCGGGAGATTGCGGAGCTTGGCGGTGCCGATCCTCGCAACCTAGAGGAATTGGCGCGCATGCGGGATGTGCTGCGCCAGCAAGGGCCAAGCCTGATTCCGGGCGCCGAGCTTACCGTGCCGCAAATCCTGCAAACCCCGGGGCTCTCCCAGCTCCAGCGCAGTGTTAAGGCGGTGAACCCTGGGGCGTTGGGTGCTCGCGAAGCCGAACAGGCGGCGGCACGTATGGAGGCGCTCAACCGCATCGCTCCGGTGTCGGGGACGGTGCAGCAAGCGGCGGAGGACGCGGGCAACTCCATCGCTGCCTACGCAATCCCTCGCCGCCAAGCTGAGACCGGCCGCGTGTCTCAACTCTTCGAATCGGTGGACCCGTTCGGCGAGTCGCGCTTTACGCTCCCAATCGACAAGATGCGCGCTGCTGAAGCGAAGTATCTCGGCCCCGGTACGTTTGGCAGCGGGCGCGATGCGCGCTCGGCAGTCCGCACTGCGGAGGAGATCGGGCAGGAGACATTGCCAGCGGTGCGTAACCTGCCGGCCAACGCCGGGCGCACTCAATCGCTGGAACAGGCCGTGCGCAGCTTGGGCGGGATTCGGCCTAACGCCGATTTCTTGGGCGGGGAGATTAACTCCCTTCGGCCTCGGGAATCGGGCACCACGGGGCTGTTCTCGAAGAGCGGCAAGAGCGCCGACTATGTAGCCCAGCTCATGCACGAACGCGGGTTCCTGCCCGACAGCGACCCGGCGACTCTCCTTGAAGTACTGCGCAACGGCGGGGGGCGCAATGTCTTTGCGCACGACGCAACTGAGGGTGGCTTCCAGCGCATGGCCGAGGCGGCGATGGGCGAGGCGCCGGGGGCTGCCACCATTGCGAAACCGGTGTCCTACGGTGAAATGCAAAACCTGCGGTCTTCCCTCAATGAGACTTGGAAGAACGCCAAGCTGCGGGGTAATACGCGCGAAGCCGCTGCGCTTCAACAGATGATTCGGGACATAGATTCCGGGGTAAAGGCGGTCAGCGAAGGGCGCGGCGCTCCGGGCGATTTCTTCGCGCCCGACATGGTGGCGACGTGGAAAGAGGCCTTGGGCGCGCACGCGGGTAAGAAACTGCGCTTTGACACTGGCCCGCAAGCCTCGATGTTCCGCCAAGGCGGCGACGGCATGCCGCAGATTCAGGGCGCGGAGATCCCGAGCAAGTTTTTCAGCTCGTCCCGTTCGCAGGTCGAGAACGCGCAGGCATTCCGGCGATTGGTGGCAGATGACCCGCGATTGATGGGCGATCTGCAGCGCTATGCGATCACGGACGCGGCCGGCCAGGTGGACAGGTTCGGCAACCTGACAAATGCAAAGTTCAATCGCTGGCTTGATGCGCGCAGCGGTGCTACTGGCGAGATATTCAGCCAGCAACAGCGCGCCGTCCTCAAGGCAGTAGCAGAAGACCTGCGCCGGGCGGACATGGCCGAGAACCTCGGACGCTCCACGGGCAGCGATACCGCGCAGAAGGCGGCGAACATGATTCGGCTTGGCCTGGTCGATCACCCTGCAGCGGGGTGGGCGGCTTCGTACATTCCCGGAGGGCAGGCGGCGCTAGGGATGCTGCGCCGGCCATTCGCGAATGCACGCGCGGAAAAGATCGGTGGCTTGTTGGCTGATCCCGAGCGGATGGGCGGGCTGCTCGATGCCCTCATCACGCGGCAGGCGCAGCCGCAGGGCCTATTGGGGATGACCGCTGATCCGGCTATGCATCGAGCCTTTCCGCTTCTGTATAGCCAGGGCGCAGGCGGGGGCGGGAACTGATGCGGCGCGCTCTGACCGGTCTAACGCTGCGCCAGCCGAGCCAGCCTGCGAGGACGACCAACGCGCACAGCTTCAGCACCATCCAGGTGGTTACGGGCGTCCATACGAGCCAATCAAACATCCCTTGGATGGTAACGGCACTCGCTTGGCTGTCAACGTCGCAGCCTTGGCAATTTTTGGTGAGCTATGCACAGGATTTGCCTGTTTTCTCAGGGGCCTAACAGAGCATGACGGAACGCAAGAAGGACACACGATTTAAACCCGGCGAGTCGGGCAATCCGGGCGGCAGGCCGTCTGCTGGTCTCGGGAAGGTGCGCGCGGATCTGGTGATGGCGTGGGAGGGCGAGCCTGCGACCGATGGAAAGGACGCGGTGCCCAGCATTCGGGAAAAGCTCTTAGAACTGGCTCGCGCCGGGGATATGGCCGCTATTCGGATCGTCGCGGAGAGAGTGTGTGCGCCGGTCAAAGCGACAGAGCAGGCGACCCCGATCAACCTCGGCGAAGGCTCTTTGAGCGATCAGGGCCGGGCGATCTTCCGCGCGCTGGGCAGTGGCGAACTGTCATCGGGCCAAGCCGCACAACTGCTGCAGGCGCTGGGTTCGATGGCGAAGGTTATTGAGACCGACGAACTGGCTAAACGGATCGAGGCCTTGGAAGGGAAAAACAAATGACCCTGAAACACCGACTGGAGACACTGGAAACCGCGATGGGCGCGCCCGTCATCAAGGATGTGCGGACAGCTTCCCTGCGCGACCTGTGCCTAGCCATCGCCCACGCGTTCACGGTCGAAGAGCTGAAGGCGTGCTGCGAGGCGCAGGGGGAGACCAATGATTTCCCTGGCCTGGTGGAGATGATCCGCGAGCAGGTTCCCAGCTTTGGGATGGACTATGAGAGAGCTTGACCGCCGGTTACGGCTGTTGGAGGCATGGGGGCAGGGCTCGTGCCTGGAATGCGAGTGCGCTCGGCTAAATCAGGTTCGTGGTGAGGGCGGGCAAGTTGGGTCCTGCACTCACCGTTCGGCCCTGTCGCTGATTGATGCCCTCAAGGGATTGAATGCAAAGGATGGGAACTATGCCAACGCTTGAAAACCGAATCGCGGATCTGGAGCGGGCGCAGCGATCAGAGGCCGCGCCGTGCTTCTGGTGTGCTTGCGAGGAAAAACATGATGCCGAATCGTGCCCGCACCGGGATTGGAAGGTGACAAGGCACGAGAACGCACTGGAAGAGTTGAACTAGGAGCGGCACACCATGCAGACGAATCTGAAGAACAGAGTTGAGGCCCTAGAGCGGCAGGCGCCGTCGCCCGACTCCATCGACACGATCATTGTTTCCTTTGTTGAGTCAAGCGCGGCCGGGCCTGTGCGCTGCGAGCCGGTCGCAATGGGCTCGCACGCTAGTAATTGGCGACTGGAGCGCGAGCCAAGCGAAGATTTGGAGGCATTCCGGGATCGTGCCAAGGCGACGTGCCCGCGCAATGCCGGCGGGATGGCGATGCTGTTGGAGCTGCCCGAATGAGCCTACAAAAACGAATTGAGGCACTCGAAGCCCAGAGTGCCGACGGGCTCAGGTTGCTGCTCATCTCTTGGCTTCCGTCCGGCGAGCCAGGCGCGCGCGAGTGTGCGACTTACGAGGGCGTCACCTATACGCAAGGCTCGGATGAGTCGCCTGAACAGTTCCAGGCGCGGCTCGGTGAGTGCCTCAAGGACAAAGGGCGGTTCCTGTTCGTGTCCGAGCTGGATGCGGCGTTATGAGCGGCGATTCCCATCGCAAAGTTCTATGATGGGGGATGGACCCGCTCACTCTATCAACCACCTTCGCAACTGTAGTCAGCCTTGTAGCTGACTTTCGAGGTCAGCGGCAGGGCGCCGAGCCCAAAGGGTTTGCCGAGTTTCAGAAGTGGCTCACTGCGCAGAAGCACGAAGAGATAAGCGCGCTGATCGCGACCGGGCAAAG
>JAQZBU010000155.1 GCA_029237735.1 Ramlibacter sp.
GGCATCGGCTCGCTGCTGATCGACGCCATCCTGCGCAACGACACGCCGGTGATCATGGGCGTGACTTTCGTGTTCTCATGCCTCGTGATCCTCTTCAACCTGATTGCCGATTTGCTCTATGGCTGGCTCGACCCCCGCATCAGTTATAGATAATCCTGCGCCGGCGCAGGGCAAGCCGCAGCGCAGCGTGTCGCTGATGGCGGACGCGTGGCGCCGCTTCCGCCGGCACCGTCTCGCGTTCGCCAGCCTGTTCGTGCTGGGATTGATGGTGGCGCTCGTGGTGTTCGGCCCGTTCGTGTGGAAGCTGGCGATCAACGAGATCGACTTTTCCGCGCGCCTGAAGGGACCGAGCTGGACCCACCCGTTCGGCACCGACGACCTGGGCCAGGACATATTCGCGCGCATGCTGTATGGCGGCCGCATTTCGCTGGCGGTGGGACTGGCTGCGATGAGCATGGCGATTCTGGTCGGCGTGACCATCGGCGCCATCGCCGGCATGTCGCGCGGGCGGGTGGATGCTGCGCTGATGTGGCTGACGGACCTGTTCCTGTCGCTGCCGCAACTGCCCCTGTTACTGCTGCTGATCTACCTGTTCCGCGACGGCCTGAAGGCAGCGTTCGGCCCCGAGATCGGCGTGTTCATGCTGATCGTGTTCGTCATCGGCGGCTTCCGCTGGATGCCGGTGGCGCGGCTTGTGCGCGCGCAGTTCTTCTCGCTGCGCGAAAAGGAATTCGTCGAGGCGGCTCGCGCGCTGGGTGCCAGCACATCGCGGCAGGTGGTGCGGCATATCCTGCCCAATGCGCTGGGGCCGGTGATCGTCGCCGGCACCATCGACGTGGCCGCGGCCATCATCGCGGAATCGACACTGTCATTCCTGGGGCTGGGCTTCCCGCCCGACATCCCGACATGGGGCCGCATCCTCTACGACAGCAAGGAATACCTGGACATCGCCACCTACTGGGCGATGTTCCCCGGCGCGGCGATTTTCCTCGCGGTGCTGTGCATCAACTTCATCGGCGACGGGCTGCGCGACGCGCTGGACCCGCGAGACGTTCTTTAGGCCCGTATGCATTGTTCTAGCCAGAGCCGTTGCGAGCCCCCGATTGCGAAGAGAGCAAATGCAGCATGGCGGGCGGCGGGCCGTGGACGTCGGGTGGCCGACTCCGTTCGTGTCCCCCGCCGCCGGGAGGGCGGCTCCTCCTTGACCTCACTGCGTCAGCCACCCGCCATCCACAGCCCTCAGCGGGACGTTGGCTCGCTCGACGCATCGAACACCCACAACGGTGGATGGATCAGGGTAGCGGGGCGCTCTACGCAGCGACATCAAGGAGGAGCCGCCCTCCCGGCGGCGGGGGACAGTCGCGGAGTAGAGTGCCGCGCTGCCCTGATCCCGCCCACAACCCAGGACACGCCGTAAATGGCACTGCTGGAAATCAAGGGCCTCAAGACCCATTTCAAGACCGAGGACGGCTGGCTGCACGCGGTCGACGGGGTCGACATTTCGGTGGAGCGCGGCGAGACGGTGTGCGTCGTCGGTGAATCGGGCTGCGGCAAGACCGTGACGGCGATGACGGTGCTAAAGCTCATTCCGATGCCGCCGGGGCGCATCGTCGCCGGGCAGGTGCTGTGGCAGGGCCGCGACCTGGTGCCGCTGGACAACGCCGGCATGCGCAAGGTGCGCACCAAGGAAATCGCCATCGTGTTCCAGGAGCCGATGACCTCGCTGAACCCGGTGTACACGGTTGGCGAGCAGATCGCGGAATCGGTGCGCCTGCATGGCGGCTTCAGCCGGCGCTCGGCGCTTCAGCACGCGGCCGAGATGCTCAGGCTGGTCAACATCCCCATGCCCGAGCGCCGCATCCACGATTACCCGCACCAGTTCTCCGGCGGCATGCGCCAGCGCGTGATGATCGCGATGGCGCTGTCGTGCAACCCGCAGTTGTTGATCGCCGACGAGCCGACGACGGCGCTGGACGTGACCATCCAGGCGCAGATTTTGGACCTGCTCAACGACCTGAAGGAACGCCTGGGCATGTCGATCATGCTGATCACGCACGCGATGGGCGTGGTGGCGGAGATGGCGCAACGCGTCGTCGTGATGTATGCCGGCAAGGTGGTGGAAGAGGCGAGCGCGACCGAGCTCTTCGCGCGGCCGCGCCATCCCTACACGCAAGGCCTGATCCGTTCCATCCCCCGCATCGACCGCGCTGCCACGCACCGCGTACGGCTGGAGTCGATCAAGGGCACTGTCCCCAAGCTGATCGAACCGGCGGAGGGCTGCCGCTTTGCGCCGCGCTGCAAGTACGCCATACCCGCATGCACGGCGGCGACACCGCCGCTGCGCGAGATCCTTCCAGCGCACAAGGTGGCCTGCATTCGCGCGGAGGAAATCGGGGTATGAGTTCCGTACTGCCGAAACCTGAACCGCTCCTGAAGGTCGAGGACCTGGTCAAGCACTTCCCTGTCAAGGGCGGCGTGTTCTCGCGCCAGGTCGACAAGGTGCACGCCGTGGACGGCGTGAGCTTCGACATCGCCGCCGGTGAGACGCTGGGCGTGGTGGGCGAATCGGGTTGCGGGAAGAGCACGACGGGCCGCTGCATCCTGCGCCTGATCGAGCCGACCTCTGGCGAGGTCTGGTTCGACGGCCGCAACGTGACGGCGATGGGCAAGGAAGAGCTGCGCGCGCTCGCGCGCGACATGCAGATCATCTTCCAGGACCCGTATGCGTCGCTCAACCCGCGCATGACGGTGGGCGCGATCATTGGCGAGGCGCTCACCATCCACAAGCTGCATCAGGGTCCCGGCGAATACCGCGCCCGCATCGCCGAGCTGTTGACTCTGGTCGGCCTGAACCCCGACTACATGCGGCGCTACCCGCACGAATTCTCCGGCGGCCAGCGCCAGCGCATCGGCATCGCGCGCGCCCTGGCCGTCAACCCGAGGCTGGTCGTGTGCGACGAGCCGGTGTCGGCCCTGGACGTGTCCGTGCAGGCGCAGGTGGTGAACCTGCTGGAGGACCTGCAGGAAAAGCTGCAGCTCACCTACATGTTCATCGCGCACGACCTGTCCGTGGTGGAACACTTCAGTGACCGCGTGGCGGTGATGTACCTCGGCCGCGTCGCCGAGATCGCGCCCGCCCGCAGCCTCTACTCCAGCCCGTTGCACCCATACACCGAGGCGCTGCTGTCGGCCGTTCCCATCCCCGATCCGCAGGTCAAGCGCAAGCGCATCATGCTCGAGGGCGACGTACCGAGCCCCGTGCGCCCGCCCTCCGGCTGCCGCTTCCACACGCGCTGCCCGATCGCGCAATTCCCTATTTGCAGCACCGAAACACCGCCGCTGAAGGAATCGACGGATGGCCACTGGGTGGCCTGCCACTTTCGCGGCTGAGCTTCGCGGGGTTGACCCCGCTCAAGGTGGCGTTGGAATTGCGCCACGGAAGAGGACGATGCGGCCTTTTCCTACAAGACCCCCCCGGTTTCATGTAGATGCTGAGGGGCGTTCCACTACAGGGACGTTTCAGCAAAGAACAGGACCCAAAATGACCAGACGAATACAGCTGCCCATCGGGCACAAGCTGACGCTCGTGACCCTCGCCATGCTCGGGTGCTCGCCCGCGTTTGCCCTCGAGCCCAACGGGTGGTATGCCGGTGCCAATGTCGGCGCGACGCGCGGCCACTTCGACAATCCCGCCTCCCTGACCCCATTCGTGGGCCCGGGCTTCGCTGTGGGCTCATCGTCCCTGGACGACAAGGACAGGGGCTGGAAGCTCTATGGCGGGTATCGACTCTCGCCCAACTTCGCACTCGAGGGCGGGTACTTCGACCTCGGCAAGTTCAACTACCGCTACAACACCGTTCCACTCGGTTCGTTCGGCGGCGAAATGCACGTGCGAGGGTTGAATCTGGATTTGGTCGGCATCCTTCCGATAGGTGACCGATTCTCGGCTTTCGGGCGTGTCGGGGCCGCCTACGCGGACGTCAGGAACGACTTCAGCCGCTCCGGCGCCGTCGGGCCGATCGCGTTCGATGGGAATGACCGCAAGTTTGCCCCGAAGGTTGGGCTGGGGCTGCAATACGCGTTCACCGACCGCCTCTCCGTGCGCGCCGAGATCGAACGCTATCGTGTCAAGGACCCGGTGAGAAATCGGTCCAACATCGATATGGCTTCGGTCGGACTGGTCTATTACTTCGGCGCGCCCGCGCGCACCGTCGCCCAGGCGCCCGCAGTGGCTCCGCCGCCTCCGCCGCCGCCGCCTCCGCCGCCGCCGCCTCCGCCGCCTCCGCCTCCGCCTCCGCCTCCTCCCCCGCCTCCGGTCGCGTCGCCGCCGCCTCCGCCGCCGCCGCCTCCTGCGCCGATGCCGCCATCGCGGCCGCGCAAGCAAGGGCGCAACTGACCGGTAGCGCCGGTACGCAGGGCGAAGTTGATCTTCGCCCTGCATGCGTCCGGGGATGCGTAAAGCATTCCCGCGCAGGCTGATGAGCGTTTAAACTTCGCAGCATCACCGTGCCCGTGCGTCGCACGAACGGGTGCGAAGTCGATTGTCCTGGAGGTACACGGTCATGCGGGGTGTGAGTGGGTGGCTACCGGTCGTTGTATTAACCGGCCTTTGGGCTTTCGGTGCGATGGCCACCGGCGATCCATCCGCAGGACAACCGGCCACTTCGGCCCAGGCATCCGCCAGCCCCCAGCAAACCGCGGGCGACAGCCTGCGCACAGCCGATTTCGCGGGTGAAGCGGTCTCGCCCGAGGCGGGGGAAGTCGCGAATTGGGTCGTGCGGTCCGGCGACAACCGCAACCTGCCTTTCATCGTCATCGACAAGGTGCAGGCGCGCGTGTATGTGTTCGGCCCCGACGGGCGGCTGCGGGGCGCAACACCTGCGCTGATGGGCCTTGCCATCGGCGACCACACCGTTCCCGGCATCGGCCAGCGCAAGCTCTCCAGCATCAGGCCGGAAGAGCGCACCACGCCCGCCGGACGCTTCATGGCCTCGCTCGACCGCGACATCCACGGTGTGGAAGTGCTGTGGGTGGACTATGACTCGGCGCTCTCGTTGCACAGGGTGGTGCCCGGGACGCCCAAGGAGCGCCGCGCGCAGCGGCTCGCGTCCTCGAGCGCCGCCGACAAGCGCATCACCTATGGGTGCATCAACGTCCCGGTGCGCTTCTACGAGCAGGTGGTGAGCCCCGCGTTCAAGGGCACGTACGGCGTTGTCTACGTGTTGCCGGAGACGCGGCCGGTACGCGAGATGTTCGGCACCTAGGCGGGGATGGTCCCGGTGCGCGCGTCCACCAACGAGGCGGCTTCCCTCAGGTAACCTGGCGCCCCGCGGCGTTGAGCCGGTCGGGCATTGACGCGGCCCAGGCCGGTGCCCATACTGTGCTCGCCAGCCCCCTCGGGGCGGTAGGGGGTACAACAATGACCACCAAGACCGGGTCATCCGCCGCAGCGCCCGCGCGCAAGGCGAAGGCCCTATCCCTGCACCTCGGCCTCAACAGCGTGAGCGCCGCCGCGTACAGCGGCTGGGACGGCCCGCTCGCGGCCTGCGAGTTCGATGCCACGGACATGGCGGCCATCGCGAAATCCCAAGGCATGGAGCACAAGGTGCTGCGCACGAAGAAGGCCACCCGCGCCAGATTTCTTGCTGCGCTGCGCGACGCAGCCAAGGCGCTAAAGAAGGGCGACTTCTTCTTTCTCACCTTCTCCGGCCATGGCGGCCAGGTGCGTGATGCCAACGGCGACGAGCCCGACCACAAGGACGAGACCTGGTGCCTGTACGACGGCCAGCTGGTGGACGACGAACTCTATGTCGAGCTTAGCCTCTTCGCTGAAGGCGTGCGCATCCTGGTGCTTTCGGACAGCTGCCATAGCGGCACCGTCACGCGCGCGAAGGTGCCAGTGGACCCCGATGAAGCCTTGGCGGGGGTGGGCGCGACCGCGCCCGCAGCGGCCCTCGTCGGCGAATTCAAGCCCGCCGTCATCCTGGTCTCGGGATGCCAGGATAGACAGACGTCGATGGACGGCCGCCACAACGGCGCCTTCACCGAGCAGCTGCTGAACGTGTGGAACGAGGGCGCCTTCACGGGCAACTACGACAGCTTCCACGCACGCATCCGCGCGGCATTGCCGCGCAGCCAGTCGCCCAACCTGTTCGTGCTGGGCAAAGCCAAGTCATTTTTAGCGCAGAAGCCGTTCACTGTCTGAATCGGGAGGTCCCTCATGGCCGCATCGCCCAAGGAGGTCAGCTTCATCGTCCCGGGGCGGCTGCAAGGCGCGGCGTCCGTACGAGTGGGGGCGCCGCGCGGCAGCGGCGATACGGTGCGGCTCACCGCGCGGCCCGGCGAGGACGTGGTCGTGCTCACCGTCGCCAACGGCCCGACGCTGGTGTTGCATCCCGAACATGCTCGCGATCTCCTGCTGGCGCAGTCGGCGGGTCGCACTCGCGATGGCGACGAGGACAGTGCCGATAGCGTCGCGGTGTCGGCCCGCCTCGGCTGGCCCGGCCTGGAGGCCGCGGCTACTCGCGGTGCGACACGCGGGTGGATGGGCGATGCGGTCCTCAGCGCATTCGAGATCGTCACGGGGGTTGCGAAGGATTCCGCGGTGGACCTGGCGACAGCCGCGATCACGCGCAAGCTCGACGGCGCGGTGAATCCGGGCGTTTATCAGCTCACGCCCGACCCGCTGCCGCCCTCGCTCAAGCAAGGCGGTTTCCAGCCCGCCAGCATTCAGGCCGCCCCGGACGGCGGCCCGCAACTGGTGCTGGTCCACGGCACCTTCGTGGAGACAGTCAGCACTTTCGGCAAGTTGTGGACGGCGCATCCGCAGGCGGTGCGTGACCTCTTCACCCATTACGCCGGCCGGGTGTACGCGCTCGACCATCCGACGCTCGCGCAGAGCCCGATCGCCAACGCGCTCACTCTCGTGCAGGCGATGCCCGACTACGCGGCGCATCGGACACAATTGCGCAATCTGGTCAACGCCGCGCAAGCCAAGCGCCTGAAGGTGGAACGGACGGTGCGCGTCGCCTGCCCGGCGCACGGCACGCTGCTGGCGTCCAAGCGCCTGGATGCGTACCTCTCCGTGCTGCGATGGGGGCTGGAACTCGCCAACGTGCCGGTGGCGCCCGAGCTCGTCGACTTTCTGCACGAGGTCGCGCGGCGGCGAGCCGACCCGGCGCAGCTGCCGGGCCTGGAGGCGATGATGCCGGAAAGCCCCGTGGTCGCATGGCTCAACTCGCGCAGCGAACCCATCCCCGGAGAACTGCGCGTGGTGGCCGGCGACATGGAAGGCGACTCGGTCGGCTCCTGGGTCAAGACGTTGCTGTCGGACGCCTTCTACTGGACTGACAACGACCTGGTGGTGCAGACGCGCTCGATGTACGGCGGCATGGCGCGCTCGCCGCTCGCGAACGGGCCGAGCGCGAGCTTCATGCTCGATCACGGCGCGAAGGTGTCGCACTTCAATTACTTCGCGAATCAGCGCACGGTCGATGCGATCGTGGCCGCGTTGATGCGCGACACACCGGATGACTTCGCGGCCATCGGACCCTTGTCATGGGCGGGGCAGGATGCGAGTGGCACGCGCGCGGCCCGGGCCGTGGCGCGATCGCGCGGGCCGCAGGGCACAGCGGCCGAGCGGCCGGCGGTGATCGTGCTGCCGGGCATCCTCGGCTCCAACCTCAAGATCGACGGCAAGCGCATCTGGCTCGGCGCAAGCTTCATCAACGCCTTGCTCAAACTGGAGTGGAACCCGGCCACCGCTTCACGCACTGAACCCGATGGCCCCGTCGAAGGCGCTTACGACGCGCTGATCGAGCACCTCGCCGCCACGCACGAGGTGATCCCCTTTGCCTTCGATTGGCGACGGCCGATCGAAGACGAGGCGCGCCGGCTCGCCGACACTGTCGACGCCGCGCTCGCCGTGCGGGACGCCAGCGGCCGGCCGGTGCGCTTGCTCGCGCATTCGATGGGCGGGCTCGTCGCACGCACCATGCAGTTGGAAAAGCCCGCCACGTGGAAACGAATGATGGCTCGCGAGGGCGCGCGGCTGCTGATGCTGGGCACGCCCAACGGCGGCTCATGGTCGCCCATGCAGGCGCTGTCGGGCGACGACACTTTCGGCAACACGATCGCGGCGCTCGGCTCGCTCTTCGACAACCGGGGCGCGCGCCGGATGATGGCAGGGCTGCCCGGCTTCATCCAGCTGCAGGCGGCGCTGCTCGACCCGGAGCCGAAACCGGGGCTGGCGCACGCGGCCACCTGGAAGAAGCTTGCCGATGACGACATGGCGGCCCTGCGGCGGCTCAACCTCTGGCATGAACCCGATACCCAGCGCGCCATCTACGAATGGGGCGCGCCGCCGCAGGACGTGCTCGACCAGGCGGTGGCGCTGCGCCGCAGGCTCCAAGCCCAGTTGCCGGCGCTGGCGGCGGATGCTTCGAAGATGGCGCTGGTGGTGGGGCAGGCGCCGTTCACGCCCGCCGGCATCTCGATGGGCGAGGAAGGCCTCGAATACCTCAATACCGCCGATGGCGGCGACGGCCGCGTGACGCTCGATAACGCATTGCTGCCGGGCGTCGCCACCTGGACGGTCGATGCAACGCACGGCGAGCTGTCCGACGTGCCAGCGGCCTTCGACGGATATCTTGATCTGCTGGAGACAGGCGCGACGAACAAGCTGCAGGCCTTGCAGCCCGGCACACGCGGCGGCGAGACAGGCGGCAATATCGGCGTCGACATCGCCCGCACCACCCCGCGCGCTGCGCTCGCGCGCAGCCGGCCTTCGCGTGGCCTCGAAGCCTGGCTGCCGCCGACTCGCCCGGCCGACGTGATGGGCCTGGGACGCGAGGAGCGGGCGCGTCCCCGAACAGCCGCGCTGGCAGTCTCGGTTCGCAACGGCGACCTGCGCTTCATCCGCGAGCCGCTGCTCATTGGCCACTACCGTTCCATGCTGCTCACAGGTGCGGAGGCGGCGATCGACCGGCTCGTCGATGGCGCGATGGGCCGCGCGCTCAAGGCGGGGCTCTACCCGGACGCCCCCGGCTCGCACCAGGTCTTCCGCAACAAGCGCCGCGACCCGGCTAACCCCGCCGAGATGGCGAAGCCGGCGGCGGCGCTGGTGGCAGGGCTCGGCGATGAGGGCAAGCTGCGGGAGCTCGACTTGGTGTACACCGTGCGCCAGGCTGTGCTCGCCTATGCGCAGCGCCTGTCGGAGAGCAAGACCGGCGCCCATTCGCAATTCGACCTGGCGGCCACGCTGATCGGCAGCGGCGGCACGGGTATCACGCCGGGCGCCGCAGCGCGGGCCATCGCGCAAGGCGTGCTGGAAGCGAACGGCAAGCTGCAGGAGAACGGCTGGCCGCGCGTGGGCCAACTGCTGCTCATCGAGCAATACCTGGACCGCGCGGGCGAGGCATGGCATGCGCTGCAATTGCAGGAGCAGTCCGCGCCGAGCCGCCTCAAACTGGTGGGCAAGATCGGGTTCGGCCCCGGCGCGTTGCGCCGCCCGCTCGACTCCGGCTACCGCGGCGCCCGCCACGACTTCATCAGCGCGCTGAAGGTGCCCGGCCGCGATCCGGCCCACCCCTGCATCACCTACACGCTGGACACCCGGCGCGCGCGCACCGAAGTGCGGGCGCAGCATGCCCAGGGCAGCCTGCTGCGCCAGCTCATTACGAAGGCCTCGAACGACGCCAACGCCGATCCGCTGATCGGGCGCACGCTGTTCAACCTGCTGGTTCCGCTGGAGATCGAGCCCTTTCTTGCCGGCAGCGGCGAACTGGTGTTGGAGGTGGACCCGGACACGGCGTCGATCCCGTGGGAAATCCTGGACACCAACCCGGACGACCAGAGCGCCGACAGCCGGCCGTGGGCAATCCGCAGCAAGTTGGTGCGCAAGCTGCGCATCGACAACTTTCGCGAACAGCCACGCGACGCCACCGTGGACGACAGCGTGCTCGTGATCGGCGAGCCGCTGGCCGACCCCGCGCGCTACCCGCGGCTGGATGGCGCGCGCCGGGAGGCCATCGCCGTCGCGGCCGAGCTCAGCGCACCCCGCGGCATCCCCGCCGAGCGCGTGCACGCGCTGGTGGACCAAGCCGACGCGCAGGCCATCATCAATGCGCTGTTCGCGCGGCCCTACCGCATCGTGCACATCGCGGGCCATGGCGAGGCCGGCGCCAATGGCGGCGTCGTGCTGTCGGGCGACGGCATCTACCTGGGATCGGCCGAAGTGGAGGTCATGCGCGTCGTGCCGGAACTGGTCTTCCTGAACTGCTGCCACCTGGCGGCGCGCGAAGCCACGGTTGCGCTGCCGTCCTACGACCGGGCCCGGTTTGCGGCGAATATCGCCGAGTCTCTGATCCGCGTCGGTGTGCGCTGCGTGGTTGCCGCCGGCTGGGCAGTCCAGGACGAGCCTGCGGCCGAGTTCGCATCACGCTTTTACGAGACGCTGCTCACGGGCGGGCGATTCATCGACGCCGTTGGTGCGGGCCGTGCCGCAGCGCTGCGCGCCAATCCCGGCGGCAACACCTGGGCGGCCTACCAGTGCTACGGAGACCCGGAGTGGACATGGCGGCGCGAGGGCGTGGATGCCCAGCGGCCCACCCAGCCGCTTTCGGACGAGCTTGCGGGCGTGGCGTCGCCAGTGTCGCTCACGCTGGCGTTGGAGACGCTTTCGATACAGGGTGAGCTCGGGGGCAGGGCGCCGGCCTATTTGCTGGACCGGTTGCGATTCCTGGAATCAGAATTTGCGCCGCTGTGGGGCGCGATGGGTGCGGTTGCCGAATCGTTTGGCCTCGCGTACGCGGCGGCCGAGGACAACGAGAAGGCGATTGCCTGGTATCAGGCCGCGCTGGCTGCGCCGGACCGCAGCGCGAGCCTGCGAACCGCCGACCGGCTGGCGGACCTGCTGTCGCGCCGGAGCGGCAAGCGCCCCAAGTGACCGAGCGCTCTCAGCCGAGAACGCGATTGGCCTTGTCGGCCAGTTCCATGCGCCGGAGCATGATGCGCGGCACATCCGGGTGAAGCGGGTTGATCTCGCGCAGTGCCCAGCTGTAGAACGCTTGCGCGACCATGACGTGGATGAGGTTGAGGATCTTCATGGACTGTATTGAGGCCCGCGCTGCAGAGCCAGCGTGTAGGCGCCTGGCTCATGCGCATGTGACTTTTTCCGACAAGGTGTGTCAGAGAAAGCAACTGCTGAGGTAGGGAACGAGGCCGCACGAAGCTCTTCCTTTACGCGTTTAACGCCCGCAGCACGGTCTCTGCAGTCGCCGGCGCGTCCATGCGCACCCCGGCCTTGCCGCCTCGCGCCGCCGCGGCGGCATCGCGCAACGCCTCCCACACGCTGATGGCCAGCATGAAGGGCGGCTCGCCCACGGCCTTGCTGCCGAACACGTTGTCTTCACGGTTGGGCTCGGGCCAGAGCTCGATGTTGAAGTGCTCCGGCACGTCGCCGGTCGCGGGAATCTTGTAGGTGCTGGGCGCGTGGGTGGCAAGGTAGCCCTTGCCGTCCCATACCAGCTGCTCGGTGGTGAGCCAGCCCACGCCCTGGATGAAGCCGCCCTCGATTTGCCCCATGTCGATGGCCGGGTTGATGGGTGTACCCACGTCGTGGAGGATGTCCACTTTCAGCAGCCGGCTCTCGCCGGTGAGGGTGTCGATCGCCACTTCACTGCACGCGGCGCCGTAGGAGAAGTAGTAGAACGGCCGGCCCGTGAGTGTGTGCTTGTCGTAATGGATCTTGGGCGTCTTGTAGAAGCCGTCGCTCCACAGCTGCACGCGCGCCTTGTACGCGTCGTCGATGAGCTGCTCCCAGCTGATTGCCGCGTCCGGGCTGCTCACCTGGCCATGCGCGAAGATCACCTTCTTCGGGTCGCAGTGCTGGCGCTGGCTGATGAAGCTGGCGAGCCGCTCGCGCACCTGGCGCGCGGCGAACTGCGCGGCACGTCCGTTCAGGTCGGTGCCGCTCGACGCGGCAGTGGCGCTGGCATTCGGCACCTTGCTGGTGTCGCTGGCCGTGCAGCGCACCCGCTCGAACGGGATGCCCAGCTCATCGGCGACGATCTGCGCCACCTTGGTGTTCAGGCCCTGGCCCATTTCGGTGCCGCCATGGTTCACCTGCACGCTGCCGTCGGTGTAGACATGCACCAGCGCGCCGGCCTGATTGAAGAAAGTCGCGGTGAATGAAATGCCGAATTTCACGGGCGTGAGCGCGATGCCGCGCTTGATCACGGGGCTGTGCGCATTCCATTGCGCGATGGCTTCGCGCCGGGCGCGGTAATTGGCGCTGCCTTCCAGCCGGTCAATGAGCGGATGCAGGATGTTGTCTTCAACCTGCATCTGGTAGTGCGTGACGTTGCGGTCCTTGATGCCGTAAAGGTTGCGCTTGCGGACCTGGAGCGGGTCCAACCCGAGATGCCGCGCAATGTCGCCCAGGATGGCCTCGATCACGATCATGCCCTGAGGTCCGCCAAAGCCGCGGAAAGCCGTGTGGCTCTGTGTGTTCGTCTTGCAGCGGTAGGATGCAATTTCGACATCGCTGAGGAAATAGGCGTTGTCGGCGTGGAAAACGGCGCGGTCGGCCACGGGGCCGCTCAAGTCCGCGCTGAACCCGCAGTTGGCCGCCAGCATCAGCTTCAACCCGGTGATGAGGCCGCGCTCGTCGAACCCCACCGTGTATTCGTAGGCAAACGGGTGGCGCTTGCCGGTGATCATGAAGTCGTCGTCGCGGTCCAGTCGCAGCTTCACGGGGCGGCGCAGCTTGTTCGCGGCGAGCGCCGACCACACGGCCAGGTGGCCGGCCTGCGTTTCCTTGCCGCCGAAGGCACCACCCATGCGCCGGCATTCGACGGTGACGGCGTTGTTCTCCAGCCCGAGCGCGTGCGCGACCCAGTGCTGCACCTCGCCGGGATGCTGCGTGCTGGAGTAGATCCAGAACTGGTCCTGCTCCAGCGGCAGCGCATAGGCCACCTGGCCTTCGAGGTAGAAGTGCTCCTGCCCGCCAACTTCCAACTCGCCGGTGAGGCGGTGCGCCGCGCGCGCAAGGCCCGCATCGGCATCTCCTCGCCGGACAAACACCGGCGGCAGCACGAAACTCTGGGCCTTCAGTGCCTCCTTCACGGTGAGCACCGCAGGCAGCGGCTCGATTTCCAGCTTGACCTTGCGAGCCGCTCGCCGCGCATCCATCACCGTGTCGGCCACCACGATGCCGACCACCTGTCCGATGTGTTCGACCGTGTCCATCGCGAAGATCGGCTCGTCGTGCGTGAACGTCGGAAATTTGCGGTCACCGGGGATGTCGCGCGGCAGGATGACGGCGCGCACGCCGGGCATCGCCATTGCGGCGCCGGTATCGACGCCCTTGAGCTTGCCATGCGCTACCGCTGAAAGGATTGGCGCGGCGTAGAGCGTGCCCTTGACTTCGGGGATGTCGTCAACGTAGGTCGCCGAGCCGGCCACTTGCGCGCGAGCGCTTTCGTGGAAATGCGCGGCGCCCGAGGCCGGCTTGGCCGCCGTCTTGCCAAGGAATTTCTCAGGGGCGTTCATCCAGCTCTCCCCAGGCCGTCATTGCGGACTCGATCCGCAATCCACTTCCGCCCTGCCACTGCCGCCGTGGATGCCGGGTCGGGGCCCGGCATGACAGAAGTGAAGCTCTCGAGGTTGATCTGGGTGAGCCCCTGGCTCTCCAGCCAGAACCGCTGCATCAGGTTGCCCAGCACCTCGCTGCGATACGCGGCCGATGCGCGCACATCCGTGATCGGCTGGAACTCGGCGCGCAGCGCATCGGCGGCCTGCTTCGCGGCCTCCGCCGTCCAGGGTTTGCCCCGGAGCGCCGACTCTGCCCGTCTGGCGCGCGCCGGCGTGGCCGCCACACCGCCGGCGCCGATGGATGCCTTGGTCACGGTGCCGCCTTCGAGCTGCAGGTTCACGACCAGGCATACGGCCGAGATGTCGTCGTCGTAGCGCTTGCTGATCTTGTAAGCGCGCAGGAGCTCATGTCCCTCACCCCAGCCCTCTCCCCGGTGGGGAGAGGGAGCCAAAGGCCGGGGCACCTTGATCCACGCCAGCACCTCGTCCTTTGCAAGCACGTTCTTGCGATAACCGGTGTAGAAGTCCTCCAGCGGCATCTCGCGGTGCCCGCGCGTGCTCATGAGGACGACGTGGGCGTTGAGCGCGATCAGCAACGGCATCGAGTCGCCGATGGGCGAGCCGTTGGCGACGTTGCCGCCGAGCGTGCCCGAGTTGCGTGTCGGCAAGCCGGCGAAACGAGTGGCGAAGGCCTTGAGTTGCGGCCGCTCGTTCACCAGCGCGTCGAAGGCGTCGGTGAGCGTCACGGCCGCGCCGATGGCGATGTGGTTGTCGTAATGCTCCATGCGCCGCAGCTCTTCTGCCGCTGTCACATCCAGCACCTTGTCGAACCGCAGGTGCATCTTCGTCACCCACAGGCCCACGTCGGTGCAGCCCGCGACGACCTGTGCGTCGGTGTGGGTGGCGCGCGCGAGCAGCAAGGCAGGCAATGTCTTCGGCGCGAGGTAGGACCAGGCTTGCGCGGTGCTGCCCGTAGCCAGGCGCTTGAGCTGGGCGCGCAGTTCGTCTTCATCGACGCGCATGGCAGGAAGTTCCGCCATCTTCTGCGCAGCATCGAGGATCGGCCGGTACCCGGTGCACCGGCACAGGTTGCCCGAAAGCTCTTCCTGCGCCATCTCGCGGCTGATACCTTCCCCCCGGCACACATGGTTCTGGTACATGCCGAACAGGCTCATCACGAAGCCGGGCGTACAGAATCCGCATTGCGAGCCGTGGCACTGCACCATCGCTTCCTGGGCCGGATGCAGTGTCCCGTCATGTGCGGCGAGGTCCTCCACCGTCCACAGCGCCATGCCATCGATCGAGTGGGCCAGGCGGATACAGCTGTTGATCGCGCGGTAGCGAATGCCTTCGCCTTCCAGTTCGCCCAGCACGACGGTGCAGGCGCCGCAGTCGCCTTCGCCGCAGCCCTCCTTGGTTCCCGTGCAGGATAGGTCCTCGCGCAGCAGTTCCAGCAGCGTGCGGTCGGGTGGTACATTGCCGAGCGAGACTAGCTCCCCGCCGCGGATGAATCTGATGGTCTTCGATTCC
>JAQZBU010000156.1:0-8290 GCA_029237735.1 Ramlibacter sp.
TGCCAGTTGTCGATGCGGTTGCCACCATCGGCAGCGGTCACCCGAGTTTGCGCCCCGGCGGCTGTTGCCAGCGCAGCGACGGCAAACATCAGCGCCACTTTGTTCAGTTTCTTCATGGTTCTCCTCTTGGGGAAAAAGCCGCAGCCGCGCTGCGTGAATACGACGTTTAAGGTGACCATCACCAAAAGCGTGAAATCATTGTGCCACACGTCCTTACACAATCCACCGAAACGCCGTTTACGCAACGTAGGACAAAACCTCATTACCCTAGTTGTGTTGCGGGTTAGCGACAGGCTTGTTGAACGTAAAATCAAAGGTTTCGCGCCCGCATGTTTGCCCCCTCATGACCCAATTCGCCAAAGAAACCCTCCCCATCAGTCTCGAAGAGGAAATGCGGCGCAGCTACCTCGATTACGCGATGAGCGTGATCGTGGGCCGGGCCCTGCCGGACGCGCGCGACGGCTTGAAGCCGGTGCACCGCCGCGTCCTGTACGCGATGCACGAGCTCAATAACGACTGGAACCGGCCCTACAAGAAGTCGGCTCGCATCGTCGGGGACGTCATCGGCAAGTACCACCCACACGGCGATCAGTCGGTCTACGACACCATCGTTCGGCTGGCGCAGGACTTCTCCATGCGCCACATGCTTGTCGACGGCCAGGGAAACTTCGGGTCAGTGGACGGCGACAACGCAGCGGCCATGCGTTACACGGAAATCCGGCTGGCGAAGATCGCCCACGAGATGCTGGCCGACATCGACAAGGAAACGGTCGATTTCGGACCCAACTACGACGGCAGCGAGAAAGAGCCGTTGGTTTTGCCCAGCCGCCTGCCCAACCTGCTGGTCAACGGCTCGGGCGGCATCGCCGTGGGCATGGCAACGAATATCCCGCCGCACAACCTCAATGAAGTCGTCGACGCCTGCCTGCACCTGCTGCGCAACCCCGAAGCGACGATCGACGAACTGATGGAGATCGTGCCCGCGCCTGACTTTCCCACGGCGGGCATCATCTACGGCATCAACGGTGTGAAGGAAGGCTACCGCACCGGCCGCGGCAAGGTCGTGATGCGCGCCAAGTGCCACTTCGAGGACATCGACCGCGGCCAGCGCCAAGCGATCATCGTCGATGAGCTGCCCTACCAGGTCAACAAGAAGACGCTGCAGGAGCGCATGGCCGAGCTCGTCAACGAGAAGAAGATCGAGGGCATCAGCCACATCCAGGACGAGAGCGACAAATCCGGCATGCGCCTGGTGATCGAACTCAAGCGCGGGGAAGTGCCCGAGGTGGTGCTGAACAATCTGTACAAGCAGACGCAGCTTCAGGACACGTTCGGCATCAACATGGTGGCGCTGATTGACGGCCAGCCGCGGCTGTGCAACCTGAAGGACCTGATCAAGGTCTTCCTGCAGCACCGCCGCGAAGTGGTGACGCGCCGCACTGTATTCAACCTGCGCAAGGCCCGCGAGCGCGGCCATGTGCTGGAAGGCCTGGCCGTGGCGCTGGCCAACATCGACGAATTCATCGCGATCATCCGCAACGCGCCCACGCCGCCCGTCGCGAAGACGGAGCTGATGAGCCGAGCATGGGACAGTACGCTGGTGCGTGAGATGCTAACCCGCACCCGTGCCGACGGCGGCGTCATCAATGCGGACGATTACCGGCCGGACGGGCTTGAACGCGAATTCGGTATGGGTAGCGACGGCCTGTATCGCCTCTCCGACACGCAAGCGCAGGAAATCCTGCAGATGCGACTGCAACGCCTGACGGGCCTGGAGCAGGACAAGATCGTCGCCGAGTACAAGGAAGTGATGGCCGAGATCGATGACCTGCTCGACATCCTGGCCCGGCCAGAGCGTGTGTCCACGATCATCGGCGACGAACTGACGACGCTCAAGCAGGAGTTCGGGCAGACCAAGCTGGGCGCACGCCGCAGCGTGGTCGAGCACAATGCGCAGGACCTCGCCACCGAAGACCTGATCACGCCAACGGACATGGTGGTGACGCTCTCCCACTCCGGCTATATCAAGAGCCAGCCCCTGTCCGAATACCGCGCCCAGAAACGCGGCGGCCGCGGCAAGCAGGCAACGGCCACGAAAGAAGACGACTGGGTGGACCAGCTCTTCATCGCCAACACCCACGACTGGATTCTTTGCTTCTCCAACCGCGGCCGCCTGTACTGGCTGAAGGTCTGGGAAGTGCCGGCGGGTTCGCGCGGCTCGCGCGGGCGGCCGATCGTGAACATGTTCCCGCTGCAGGACGGCGAGAAGATCAACGTGGTGTTGCCGCTGACCGGCGAATTCCGCAGCTTCCCGGCCGACCATTTCGTGTTCATGGGCACCAGCATGGGCACCGTCAAGAAGACGGCGCTGGATGAGTTCAACAACCCGCGCAAGGGCGGCATCATCGCCGTGAACCTGGACGAGGGCGATTACCTGATCGGCGCCGCCTTGACCGACGGCAAGCACGACGTGATGCTGTTCAGCGATGGCGGCAAGGCCGTGCGCTTCGACGAGGACGACGTGCGGCCGCTCGGCCGTGCCGCGCGCGGCGTGCGTGGCATGGCGCTCGATCCCGGCCAAAGCGTGATTGCCATGCTGGTGGCAGAGGATGAGCAGCAAAGCGTGCTCACCGCCACCGAGAACGGCTATGGCAAGCGCACGGGCATCACCGAGTACACCCGCCATGGCCGCGGCACCAAGGGCATGATCGCCATCCAGCAGAGCGAGCGCAACGGCAAGGTCGTCGCCGCCACCCTCGTGCATGCCGATGACGAGATCATGCTGATCACCGACAAGGGCGTCCTGGTTCGCACCCGCGTGAGTGAGATCCGCGAACTCGGGCGCGCGACGCAGGGCGTGACGCTGATCGGGCTGGACGAAGGTTCCAAGCTCAGCGGACTGCAGCGCATCGTCGAGAACGATGCCGCCGCCGGCGACACAGAGGACGATTCCCCTGACGACTCCAGCGCGGAAGGCGAAGCTTGATGGCGCGTGACCTGGGCGTGCTTCGCACCGAGATCGATGCCGTCGACAAGGAGCTGCTGCAGATCCTGAATCGGCGCGCGGCGCTGGCCAACGAGGTGGGCGAGATCAAGCGCGCCGAAGGCTCGCCGGTGTTCCGTCCCGAGCGCGAGGCGCAGGTCATCAACGGCCTGCAAGCCGCGAATCCGGGGCCGCTGAAGAACAGCAACGTCGCGACGATCTGGCGCGAGATCATGTCCGCCTGCCGCGCGCTGGAGGCGCCCCAGCGCGTCGCCTACCTCGGGCCTGCGGGCACGTTCAGCGAGCAGGCGGCCGTTCAATTCTTCGGCTCCAGCATCGAGCACGTGCCTTGCGTGAACTTCGACGAGGTTTTCCATGCCGCGACGGCGGGCACCGCCGACTTCGGCGTGGTCCCTGTCGAGAACAACAGCGAAGGCGTGGTCACGCGCTCGCTCGACCTGCTGCTGAATTCACCCTTGCACATCGTGGGCGAGATCAGCCTGCTGGTAAGGCACCACCTGTTGAGGCTCTCCAACTCGACAGCCGGACTCGAAGTGGTGTTGGCGCATCCGCAGGCATTGGCGCAGTGCCAGGGCTGGCTGAACAAGCACTTGCCGGGGGTCGAGCGCCGCGCTGTCTCGAGCAACGCCGAGGGCGCGAGGCTTGCGGCAACCAACCCGGCGTGGGCCGGCATCGCCAGCGAGCGCGCGGGCAGCGAATTCGGCCTGCACGTGGCCGCCCACGCGATTCAGGATGATGCCTTCAATCGCACGCGCTTTGCCATCGTGTGCTTGCCGCAGGTGCTGGAGGCGCCGCAGGCGTCAGGCCGCGACTGCGTGAGCCTCGTCGTGTCGGTCCCCAACCGGCCCGGCGCGGTGCATGACATCCTGGTGCCGCTCAAGCAGCATGGCGTCTCGATGACGCGCTTCGAATCGCGCCCTGCCCGCTCCGGCCAGTGGGAGTACTACTTCTACATCGACGTGCAGGGCCATCCTTCGCAGCCCCACGTCGCGGCCGCGCTGGCCGACCTGCAATCCCTGTGCGCTTTCTACAAGGTGCTCGGCACCTATCCCGTGACAGACTGAGCGGAAATCAACAAGACTATGTTCGAACAACTCGGCCTGATCGGATGCGGCCTCATGGGTGGCTCATTTGCGCTCGCGCTCAAGCGTGCGGGCCTGGTGAAACGGGTCGTGGGTTACAGCAAGTCGCCTTCCACGACGCAACGCGCCCTGTCCATGGGCGTGATCGACGTCGAGGCACCGTCGGCGCTGCTCGCCGTGTCAGGCGCCGACATCGTGTTGCTGGCCGTGCCGGTGGCCGCCACGGAGGCGACGCTCAAGGCCATCAAGCACCTGGTCACGAAGGACATGTTGATCATGGACGTCGGCTCGACCAAGCGGGACGTCATCGATTCGGCGCGGCGCGTGCTGCGCGACCACATCGGATGCTTCGTGCCCTGCCATCCGATCGCCGGCAAGGAAGTGTCCGGCGTCGAACACTCCGACCCGGATTTGTACACCGGCAAGCAAGTCATCCTTACCCCCGTTGACCGCACCGACCCCGGCCACCTGCAGCGGGCGGTACAGCTCTGGGAGGCACTGGATTGCCCGGTGCTCAAGATGGCGCCCGACGAACACGATGCGGCCTTTGCCGCAGTCAGCCACTTGCCTCATCTGATCGCCTTCGCGCTGATCAACGGCATCACTTCGCAGGACCACGGCAAGGACTACCTCTCACTGGCGGGGCCAGGCTTCCGTGATTTCACCCGCATCGCGGCCAGCGAGCCGAAGATGTGGCGCGATATCCTGCTGGCGAACCGCCAGGAACTGCTGGAACAATCCAAGATTTTCCAGCGCACGCTGGCCGCGATGGAAGCAATGATCGAGAGCGGCAACGGGGAAGCCCTGGAAGGCCTGATCGACCAGGCCAGCCGGTCGCGCTCGCAATGGCGCATGGGCACAAGCCGGAAATGACGAGCAGCCTCGGCGGGGCAAGGCCTGATGTTCACCACTAATTTCCTGGACATCCCGCCGCTGGACAGCGCCGCCGGCCAAGTGCTGCTGCCGGGCTCCAAAAGCATCTCCAACCGCGTGTTGCTGTTGGCCGCGCTGAGCACGGGCACTACCTCTGTGCACGACCTCCTCGATTCCGACGACACGCGCGTGATGCTCGACGCATTGCGTGCGCTGGGGTGCGGCGTGAAGCATGAGGGCGCCGTCGTAGAAATTACCGGCCTCGGTGGCCACGCGCCCGCCCCCCACGCCAGGCTTTTCCTGGGCAATGCCGGCACTGCGATGCGCCCGCTCACCGCGGCGCTGGCCGTCATCGGCGGCGAGTTCGAGCTGAGCGGCGTGGCCCGCATGCACGAGCGGCCCATCGGCGACCTGGTCGATGCCTTGCGCCAGCTCGGCTGCGAAATCGATTACCTAGGCGTCGAAGGCTACCCGCCGCTGCGGATCGGCCGCCCGCGGCTGCGGCTCGACGCGCCCATCGCCGTGCGCGGCGACGTCTCCAGCCAGTTCCTCACCGCCCTGCTCATGGCGCTGCCGCTCGTAGCCCAGCGCGACATCGTGATCGATGTCGTCGGCGAGCTTATCTCCAAGCCGTACATCGAGATCACGCTGAACCTGCTGGCGCGCTTTGGCATCGTGGTGCGGCGCGAAGGCTGGCAGCGGTTCACCATTCCCGCCGGCAGCAGCTACCGCTCGCCGGGCAGCATCCATGTGGAGGCCGACGCTTCCTCGGCCAGCTATTTCGTCGCGCTCGGCGCAATCGCGGCGCAAGCCGATGCGCCCGTGCGCATCACAGGCGTGGGCGAAGATTCGATCCAGGGCGACATCCGCTTCATCGACGCCGCGCGGATGATGGGCGCGCAGGTTTCCGGCGGGCCCAACTCGCTGGAAGTGTCCCGCGGCGCCTGGCCCTTGAAGGCCATCGACCTGGATTGCAACCATATCCCCGATGCTGCGATGACGCTGGCAGTGATGGCCCTGTTCGCCGATGGCACCACCACGCTGCGCAACATTGCGAGCTGGCGCGTGAAGGAGACCGATCGCCTGGCTGCCATGGCCGCCGAGCTGCGCAAGCTCGGCGCCGAGGTGACTGAAGGCGCGGACTTCATCCAGATCAGCCCTCCGGCGGTGTGGACACCGGCGAGAATCCACACCTATGACGATCACAGGGTGGCGATGTGCTTTTCGCTCGCGGCGTTCAACCCGCCCGGCGTGCCGGTGCGAATCGAAGACCCGAAATGCGTCGCGAAGACCTTCCCCGATTATTTCGAAGCCCTGTTTTCCGTCGTGCAGACCCCCGCGCCGCGAATTCCGGTGATCTGCGTCGACGGGCCCACCGCCTCCGGCAAGGGCACGCTGGCATCCGAGGTCGCACACAGGCTGGGCTACCACTACCTGGATTCCGGAGCGCTCTATCGCATCACGGCCCTGGCGGCCATCCAGGCCGGCCTGCAGCTCGACCTTGCGCACGAACACACGATTGCGAAGATGGCCGAGACGCTCCCCGTGCGATTCCTGGCCGGGAAAATTCTGCTGGGTGAGCAGGATGTCACCGACGCGATCCGCACCGAAGAAGGCGGCATGAACGCGTCCAGGGTGTCGGCGCTTCCGTCTGTCCGGACGGCGTTGGTGGCACTGCAGCAAAGCTTCCGGCGCCTTCCGGGGCTGGTGGCAGACGGGCGCGACATGGGAACGGTGATCTTTCCCGACGCGCAAATGAAGGTCTACCTCACGGCCAGCGCCGCCCAGCGCGCGGAGAGGCGCCATAAGCAATTGATTTCAAAGGGAATTTCATCTACAATCGCCAGTCTTCGCGCGGACCTGGAAGCGCGTGACGCAAGGGATTCGTCCCGCGCTGTCGCGCCACTCAAGCCCGCCGGGGATGCCCTCCTGCTGGATAACTCGAGCCAAACGGTTGAAGAATCGGTGGCGCAAGTGCTTCAGTGGTGGGAGCAAAAACAGCCTTTCAAATCCGTTTGAGAAGCTGCCGGTCCGCATGGTCCCTCTCGCGCGACAGCGCCCCAGGCCATGCGGTTCATCAACTTAACCCGCGGCCCAAGCCGCAACAAACGCCGTCCCAGCCTTAGAAACATCTGCAATGGTGCCGATGGAAACCTGTGCGACGTGCAAGGAAAACTGAATGTCTGAAACCATGGAATCTTTTGCCTCGATGTTCGAGGAATCGCTGCAGCGCTCTGAAATGCGCACCGGCGAAGTGATCACCTCCGAAGTGGTCCGCATCGAACACAGCTTTGTCGTCGTCAACGCCGGCCTCAAGTCCGAAGCCTACGTGCCGATCGACGAGTTCAAGAATGACAAAGGCGAAATCGAAGTCCAAGTGGGCGATTTCGTCTCGGTGGCCATCGACGCCATCGAAAACGGCTACGGCGACACCATCCTGTCGCGCGACAAGGCCAAGCGCCTTGCATCGTGGATGAGCCTCGAGAAGGCCCTGGAATCCGGCGAGTTCGTCACCGGCACCACCAGCGGCAAGGTCAAGGGCGGCCTCACGGTCCTCGTCAACGGCATCCGCGCCTTCCTGCCCGGCTCGCTGATCGACACGCGTCCGATTAAGGACCTGACGCCGTACGAAAACAAGACCATGGAGTTCAAGGTCATCAAGCTGGACCGCAAGCGCAACAACGTGGTGCTGAGCCGCCGCGCCGTTGTGGAAGCCTCCATGGGCGAAGAGCGCGCCAAGCTGATGGAAACGCTGAAGGAAGGCTCCGTCGTCCGCGGCGTCGTCAAGAACATCACCGAATACGGTGCGTTCGTGGACCTGGGCGGCATCGACGGCCTGCTGCACATTACCGACATGGCCTGGCGCCGTGTCCGCCACCCGAGCGAAGTGGTGCAAGCCGGCCAGGAAATCACGGCCAAGATCCTCAAGTTCGACACCGAGAAGAACCGCGTCTCGCTGGGCCTGAAGCAGATGGGCGACGACCCGTGGATGGGCGTCAACCGCCGCTACCCGCAAGGCACGCGCATGTTCGGCAAGATCACCAACATCGCCGACTACGGCGCGTTCGTGGAACTCGAGCCCGGCATCGAAGGCTTGGTGCACGTCTCCGAAATGGACTGGACCAACAAGAACGTCGCTCCCAGCAAGATCGTTGCGCTGGGTGATGAAGTCGAAGTCATGGTCCTCGAGATCGACGAAGACAAGCGCCGGATCAGCCTGGGCATGAAGCAATGCAAGGCCAACCCCTGGCAGGAATTCGCGCAGAACACCAAGCGCGGCGACCGCGTCAAGGGCCCGATCAAGTCGATCACCGACTTCGGCGTGTTCGTC
>JAQZBU010000156.1:8296-8890 GCA_029237735.1 Ramlibacter sp.
GCAGAACACCAAGCGCGGCGACCGCGTCAAGGGCCCGATCAAGTCGATCACCGACTTCGGCGTGTTCGTCGGCCTGGCCGCCGGCATCGACGGCCTGGTTCACCTGTCCGACCTCTCGTGGAACGAAACCGGCGAAGCCGCCGTGCGCAACTACAAGAAGGGCCAGGAAGTCGAGGCGATCGTGCTGGCCGTCGATGTGGACCGCGAGCGCATCAGCCTGGGCATCAAGCAGCTGGACCAGGATCCGTTTACCACGTTCGTGTCCATCCATGACAAGGGTTCCGCCGTTTCCGGCAAGGTCAAGACCGTCGACCCCAAGGGCGCCGAGATCGACCTGGGCCAGGACATCATCGGCTACCTGCGCGCCTCCGAGATCAGCCGTGACCGCGTGGAAGACGCGCGCAACGTGCTCAAGGAAGGCGACGAGGTCAGCGCCGTGGTGGTCAACATCGACCGCAAGACGCGCAACATCCAGCTGTCGGTCAAGGCCAAGGACATGGCCGACGAGCAGGGTGCCATGGCCAACCTGAGCCAGCAGTCGTCGCGCGAGAACGCGGGCACGACCAACCTGGGTGCGCTGCTGAAGGCGAAGCT
>JAQZBU010000157.1 GCA_029237735.1 Ramlibacter sp.
CTCGGACTGCAGCCACACCTCCTTGTCGCCGGTGAAGTTGGCCACCAGCGTCGGGATGCCGATGCCGAGGTTGACGTAGAAGCCGTCCTGCAGTTCCTGCGCCGCGCGCGCGGCCATCTGGTCTTGGGTCCAGGGCATGTCTCGTACTCCTTAGCGAGTCGTGCGCTTTTCGATGCGCTTCTCGGGGGTGGCATTCAGCACGATGCGGTGCACGTAGATGCCCGGCAGGTGGATGTCGTCAGGGGCGATCTCGCCGAGTTCGACGATCTTTTCCACCTCGACGATGCAGACCTTGCCCGCCATCGCCGCGGCCGGGTTGAAGTTGCGCGCGGTGAGGTTGAAGCGCAGGTTGCCGCTGGTATCCGCCACGTCGGCCTTGACCAGGGACACGTCGGGCACGAGCGAACGCTCCATCACGTACGTCTCGCCGTCGAACTCGCGCAGCTCCTTGCCCTCGGCCACGATGGTGCCGACGCCCGTCTTGGTGAAGAAGGCGGGGATGCCGGCGCCGCCGGCGCGCAGCTTCTCGGCCAGCGTGCCCTGCGGCGTGAATTCCAGCTCCAGCTCGTTGGCCAGGTACTGGCGCTCGAACTCCTTGTTCTCGCCCACGTACGAGGAGATCATCTTCTTGATCTGCCGCGTCTGCAGCAGCTTGCCCAGGCCGAAGTCGTCGACGCCCGCGTTGTTGGAGATGACCGTCAGGTCCTTCACGCCGGAGGCCTTGACGGCCTCGATCAGCGCCTCGGGAATGCCGCACAGGCCGAAACCTCCGACGGCCATGAGCTGCCCGCTCTTGACCACGCCGTCGATGGCTGCCGCCGCATTGGGATAGATCTTCTTCACTCGACTCTCCTGCTCAAGCCGCGTGCCCGCGAAAAGCGGGCCCCTTGGGGCGTTACGATACTACCTACCATGCTACGTAGTACTCCCTAGAGGATAGCCCGATGGACGTCGATTACCGGCTCGCCTTCGAGCATGCCCCCGTGGGCCTGTGCGTCTCACGCAACCGCGCGATTGTGGACTGCAACGCGCAGCTCTGCGACATGTTCGGCTGGTCCCGCGAGAACCTCACCGGCCAGTCCTTCCTGGTGCTGTACCCCAGCGCCGAGGAATACGAGCGCCTGGGCGCCCGCATGGTCCCCATCCTCAACGCCAAGGGCCACTATGCCGACGACCGCATCATGAAGCGGGCCAGCGGCGAGGTGTTCTGGTGCCACGTGAGCGGCCGCGCGCTGAACCGCGACGCGCCGCACGAGTCCGGCATCTGGTCCTTCGAAGACCTCAGCGCCCAGCGACCTGTGAAGGCCGAGCTGACGGCGCGCGAACGGGAGGTTGCGGCGCGCTTGCTCGACGGCCTGACGTCCAAGGAGATCGGCAAGACGCTGGCCATCAGCCACCGCACCGTCGAGATCTACCGGGCGCGCCTGATGCGCAAGTACCGCGCCAGCACCACGGCGGACCTGGTGCACAAGCTGATGGCGGGGAGTTAGGGGGTTCCTCCCTCTCCCCCTGGGAGAGGGCCGGGGTGAGGGCAACCGCCGTGGCGCACTGCCCCTTCAGAACTCGTTGAGCAACTGGCTGCGCCGCTGCGCATACCACCGCACCAGGCACTGCTTGTCCGAGCATTGCGCATCGCGCCGGGCCTGTGCCTCGGCATCACGAGTACGCAGGCCCGCGGGGTCGCGCGTCACGCGGCTCGCCTGCGCCTGCAGCCGACCGATATCACTTTCGAGCTGGGCCAGTTCCGGATCCGCGGAGATCATCGCCCGGATGTTCGCGCGCGCATCCTCGTCCACGACCATGGAGGGACGCGACGCGCCCATCACGGTGGAGTCCTGGATGGGCGCCGGCATGCGGGCCGCCGCCTCGTTCAAGCTGCCGGTGCGCACGGCTGCCAGGCGCTGCTCGGCCAGCCGCGTGCGCGACGCGTTCTTGCCCAGCGCCACCGCATACGCATCCGCGCTTTCGGAGAACAGCGCCGTAGCCCGCTGGAACAAGGCCTGGCCGGTCTCGTCTCCCGGGTGACGGGCCGCAGCCGCCATGTAGTGCTCGCCCAGCTGCGCCTTGGCATCGGCAATGGGCGCCGTATGGCTGCCGCCCTGCTTCTCGGCGACATGGCAGGCCGCGATGAACGCCACCTCCGCGTCGCGCGGACGGCCCTGCTGCGCGGCCTCACGGCCCACCGCGATGAAGGCGGAGGCGGAGGGCAACGGCTTGGTATCCAGCGCGGCCTCCAGTGCGAAGGCGCCGTCCGACTGCGCCGTGTTCAGGGGAACAGCCGGCTGGGGCGGGCAGGTGGAGGCGGAGATGGGTACGGCCGGAGCGGCGGGCGCCGAGGCGGTCACCGTTTCGCCGGTAGGCGTGGCCCGCGCGGCGGGCGCGCCAACCGCAGGAGAAGGCTGCGTGGAGACCTGTGCGGTCGGTGGGTCCTGCCACGGCAGGCGCGGGTTGTCACCGCGCAGCACCAACCACGTGAGGATTACGATCACGGCGCCGCCCAGGACGCCTGCCGCGAACAACCGGGAGCTGCGCTGTCGAGTGACCATGGCCCACCATAGCGCGTCCGTCGGCTAGCGGGACGTCACTGTGACAAGGTGCACACCGCTGAGCCAGGACTCTTGGCGTCAATCACCTCGGAGCCCACGCGGAACGCATCCAGCGCCGCCGGGTAGCCACAGTACACGCTGGCGTGCAAGAAGATCTCCTGCAGCTCCTCCGGCGTCACGCCGTTGTTGAGGGCACCGCGAATGTGGATCTTCAGCTCGTGCATGCGGCCGAGAGCCACCAGCATGGAGACGGTTGCGATGCTGCGCGTCTTGAGGTCGATGCCTTTGCGCTGCCAGGTGTTGCCCCAGGCGTGCTTGGTGACGGATTCCTGCAGCGGCTCGGTGAAGGGCGTCACGCGACCGAGGGCGGCGTCGACGTAAGCGTCGCCGAGGACTTGGCGGCGGGTGGCGAGGCCGGCTTGGGTTTCGGGGTCATTGGAGAGTTGCAGCATGGGCGGTCCAATTGTCAAAAGCGAAAGCATATCGCTTGGATTTCTTGCGGATCCAGCGGTGAATCGTTGGATCTGACCGCTACTTGCGCGTCAGATTGCCCGGTTCGAGGACGTGCGTTCCTGGAGTTCCGCTCCTGCCATACAGAGGCTTCCTTCGGATCTGAGAAGCGCAGCGCCAAAGGCTTTGAAAAACCCGCGGATGAACAATCCGTCGGTCAAGCGGAGCGAGAGTCTGTCAACTCCCGCGCCAGTTGTGGGCACGCGGACGATATCAGCGGTGACCGCCGGATACTTCGCCGAACAACGAGGGCAGTGCTGCAGCTCGGCTCTGCGCAATGTCGGCGCACAAAACGATCATCTGGTGCTGGAGTGTCTGCGTGGAGTTGCGGAGTTCCACCACCTTCTGCATCGGGAGGGTGTTCCATGCGGTTTGCAGGGGCCCGCGGCGGTCACCAAAGTGGTCCTTGATGTGCAGCAACTCGCCGTCCTCATCTACCGAGAACATGTCGTGAACCAGGTAGTTTCGGGTTTTACTCAGCGTCCCCACCTGGTTCATTAAGGTTCTGACTCTCGACAGGAATGGCTCCTGAAGAAATGTCTCGGCAAGACGGCTGATCAGCTCGCGCTGGGCGCGGCCGTTCGGAAGCGTGAGCATGACGATCTGGGCCCGAAACTGGTCTGTGCCCAGCAACTGCGCAGCAAGGAACCACAGGCTGTTTTCGAGCCTCGCCCACGCGCGGACGGCCTCGCCCACGGCCAAATAGAAGCCCGGAGTCTCCGGGAGGAACGTATCGGTCGGCTCCTGCGGCGCGGCTTCAGGGGTGTCGGCGGTCATGGTGAAACTATACGGCGCTCGTCTTCCCTACCCTCCGCCGCCGTAGGAGATCCATGACGACGACGCTACGCCGGCCTTCGTGGATACCGCAAACCACGCTCACCCAGCTGATACCCGAGCTCCAGCACCGCCCACTCCTTTGCCGCTCGAACTCGCACTAGCGCAGCGTCAACCTCCAGCTGCGCATCCTCGATGGGGTGACCGTCGCCAGTGAAGTTTGTCCAGCGCTCGCCAACGGCACGAAGCTCCTGGGCCCGACACACTCTAGCTTCACGTTCCGCCACGTCCAACCCCACCCGCGACCCGCTCTCAGCCCCAACAAGCTGGGCGTTGGACTTTCGCGCTTGAATCGCCGCCTGCAGCAGATCCGCCGCCAGTACAGCCTCCTCTTCAATGAGGGCGGCAGTGCGCCGGATTTCTCGGATAGCAGCGTTCCGCTCCGCCGCCAGCGCGCGCTTCTCAGCTTGCGCGGCTCGATCGGAAGACTTGGCCGCGGCAACGGCGCTGATGATGTTGGCCACCAGCGCCAGCACGGCGGCCGCCGCGGCCCACGCGGCCGCCCCGAATTCCCAGCTCAGGTCCACGCAACGATGCGCGCTACGCCGCCGGACCCGTCCCCGCCACGCACTTCTTCATGTGGCTGGTCTTCGCCGCCCCGGCCAGCTTTTTTTCCTTCGAGTCGAGCTCGCATTTCGCGGACGCGTCCTTCTCGCACCTCTTGACGAACGAGGTCTGGGCGGCACCAGCGAGCTTCTTCTCCTTAGCCGCCGTCATGCACGCAGGGTCGGCCGCTGAGCCCGCGGTCGAAGCGAAGGCGATGAGGGCCAGGGTGCAGATCTTCTTCATGGTGTTCTCCTGCGCGCGGGAGGTGCGCGGGCGGATTCTTCCACGGCCGTCGCATAGTGTCACGCTAGGCGTTGAAAGCTGTCCGTGCTCTGCTGTCAATCGTCGTCGTCGTTGGGATCCTGATCGCTGCCGCAGCCTTCGCAGGTCGCGCTGCGTGCGCGCACCTGAATCTCCTCCTCCGTCGCGTCCTGAGGCACCTTGATCTCGACAGTCCCATAGCACCCCGGGCTTCCATCGGAACATTCCACTGTCACGGTTCTCTTCATGATCGCTCCACGCCGTTCACAGGAGCCGATTCTAGGGCCCAACTGACTGCGACCGGGCGCGCCAAAACGACGAAGCCGGCCTTTCAATGGCCGGCTCCGCGGGACTCTTTCACCTCGCCGCGTCGACGTCAATGTCTCCGCTTAGAGCTGTTGACACTCGAGCCCAAGCCAAATTTTACTCTGGCTGCAAGCATACGTCCGGGAAGAGACCACCCGTTTTCGTTACTGTCTCTTTAGCCATCTACTGGCGCGCAGCTGCGCCTGCCGGCGGCGCGAGCGCAGCGCAATCTCCCGCAGCCTAAGTCGGCAGCGACCGCCAAACCGGCAGCGGACTCAGAATCCGGCGGTCACCCGTGACGTCGAGACGGGTGCTCGATGGCCAGCTTGTGAGTGTTCGGGCATCGCGGTTTCGATCTGCCACCGATGCGGAAATGGCTAAGGTCCGCAGCCGTGCTCTCGAGGTGTTAACGGCACCACGCTTTGGCCATCACACCGCGGCTGCCACATCCGTCAGCATCTCCCTAAACCACTTATGGCTAGCGAGCTTGTGCGTGCGCTCGTGCCAATACAGCGACTGCCGCGCCATGCCGACTGGCATCGGCATAGCGAGCACCTGCAGGCCGAAGACAGGCCCCAGTCTCCTAGCAAACCGCTCGGGCAACGCGGCCAGCAAGTCCGACTTGCCGACCACGTTGCACAGGCTCAAGGCGTCCTGGACATGCAGTACAACCTTTCTCGTGTGGTTGCGACGCGCAAACGCTGATTCGAGCGCTTCATAGGACAGACCGCTGCGCGTGCGCTGGACGACCACATGTTCGGCATCAACAAAAGCAGCTTCCGAGATGCTGCCGCCACGCACACCAGGGTGGCCTCGCCGCGCGACGCAGACGAAACTGTCGTTGAACAGGGCCTTGAAGCGCAAGGTGCTGGCCGGCTCGGCCCACCACGCCAGGCGGAAGTCCACTTCGCCCCTTTCCATCAGGTCGAATGCGCGCTCACGGTCGGCATTCTGGAAGCGTAGGCGGATGCCCGGGGCGACGGAGCGCAAGCGCTCCATCAAGAGCGGCAGCAGGACGTACTCGACATACTCCGCCGCCATCACCGAGAGATCCAGCGTTGCGGTGCGCGGGTCGAACCGGTCAGTGCTGGCCAGAAGGAGTTCCGCCTTGCCCAGCACCTCGTCGACCCGGCCTGCAAGCGAGCGAGCGCGCGCGGTAGGCACCATGATGCCGTGCGCATTGACGAACAGGGGATCGTCGAAGATCGCCCGCAGTCGCCCCAGCGCGTGGCTCATCGAAGGCTGGGCGATGCCGACGTGGCGCGCTGCGCGGCTGACATGCTGCTCAGCCAGCAGCGCCTGAAAGCAGCGCAGCAGGTGGAGATCGATGTTGCTAGGCACGCACCAGGCTTTCGGCCACGAACCTCACCGCATCGGCAAGTCGTTCACCCTCAAGTTCGCGGTGCCCGCCGGGATAGGCAACCAGACGCTTGTCACTCGACCCGATGGCGTCGAACAAGTCGGCGGCCCCAGCTCGATCGATAATCTCGTCGTGCCATTGCTGCGTGAACCACACGCGGCACCTGATGCGCCGCGCATGCTCCAGGAGGTGCTCGCTCCTGGGATAGGCTGCACTCCAGAGACCGATGGCCGCCACGGAGATTCGCGGTTCGGCGGCCAGCAAGGGGATGCCGTAGGCCGTCCCCATGGAAACGCCAATGTAGCCAACGGGCAAGTCGTGCAGACCCTCCTGCGTACAAAGTGCTTCCAATGCGCACGAGAAATCCTGCGCCATCGAGAGATGGCCCGTCCCCTGACGCCACGCAGAGCGGAATGCCTCCTTGGCGACAGCAGGATCCGCGGAGCCGTCGGGGCGACGCTCGCCGTGCACGGGCCCGTCGATGGCCAGCACCGCGATGCCGCGCTGGTGGAAAGCGCTCGCGATCGCGAGGATGCCGGCGGATTGCTTGTGCCCACTGCCGCCATGGCCGGCAAGGACGATCGCCCGCGGACTCCCCGGCAGCCACCCGACAGCGGGAACCCGCTGTCCATGGCGCTTCACATTCAGGTTCAGCGCGGGAGGAAGCATGCTAGGGTTAATACGAAGATTGATGGCTCTCTCCAGAGGGCCGCATGGTAGCGGCCGCATCCAGAATAGCCGCGGGTATTCATCTTGTCTATGACGGGTATTCATGCGTGATGGATGGCGGGATCGGCGGGCGGCACGCGAAGAACACACCCTGACCCTGGAAACCCTCGAGCCCACGCCCGAGGAGATGGAAAAGCGCATCGCGCGCTTCAAGAACCTCACTCCGACCAAACGCAACTACAGTGCAGCCAACGACGTTGGCGTTCCCGGTGAGCTGTATGCGCAGCTGGCGGCGCACAGCGTGTTCAAGCTGATGTCGCCCCCCGGGAACAAGCGCAAGAACGCTATTCCCGCGGTCTCCGGCGAACCCGGTGTTGAGGTTTCGATCCTCGACAACCCGCCGGGACATGGGCCGCGCCTGCATGCGCACATGAAGACGGTCGAATGCTTCATCTGCCTGACGGGCCGGTACAAGGTCGCGTGGGGTAACGAAGGACAGTACGAAACCATCCTGGAACCCTACGATTTCATCGCGGTGCCGCCGCGTGTGTTCCGCGAAGTCACCAACGTGAGCGACGGCAACGCGCTGATCATGGCGATCATGCAGGGCGGCATTAAGGACGCCTTCAACGACCTGCTCTACGCACCCAAGTTCGCCGAGAAGGTGCGCGAGGAATACGGCGAAGAGATGATCAAGAACTTTGCCAACCTGGGCGTGACCTTCGGCACCGTCTGGCACGGCAACTGACGGCGCGCCCCGGCCACGAACGAGAACAGGAGACAAGATGAACCCCTCGAAACGAAAGCTGATGTTGATGGCTGCGGCCGCGCTGGCCGTCCCGGCCTTCGCGGCCACGCCTGCCTATCCCGCCAAGGCCGTCACGATCCTGGTCGCATCGGCACCCGGCGGCCCGCTGGACGACGCCGCCCGGCGCTTGGGCCAGCACCTCACCAGCATCTGGAACGTTCCGGTGGTGGTGGATCACCGGCCGGGCGCCGGGGGGACCATCGCAGCGGCCGCCCTGGCTCGCGCGACGGCGGACGGCCACACGCTGCTGATCGCCACGCGCGCGATCGTCGTCAATCCAGCCTTGTACGAGAAGCTGCCGTTCGATACTGCGACCGACATCCAGCCCGTCGCCAAGGTCAACGAGCAGCCGACCCTGCTTGCCGTCGCCAGGCACTTTCCCGCCAAGACCTATGCCGAGGTCATCGCCTTGCTGCGCAAGGATCCGGGCAAGTACTCGTTCGGTTCGGCCGGCAACGGCGGAATTCCGCACATCGCCGGCGAGATGTTCATGCGCGCCAGCAGCACCAAGATGATCCATGTTCCGTACAAGGGCCTTGCGCCGGTGTTGACGGACATGCAGGCGGGCCGCATCGACATGACCTTCGCCAGCCCCCAAACAGTTTCGGCATTCCTCGCGGACGGCCGGCTGAAGGCCATCGCGGTCGCATCGCCGACGCGGTCGCCGCTGAGCCCGGATCTGCCGACGTTCGCTGAGCTTGGACTGAAGGACATGAATATCTCCAGCTGGTATGGGCTGTTCGCGCCCGCCAAGACCGCGCCCGAGATCGTCCAGAAGATCAACGCCGGCGTAGTGGATTTCCAGAAATCGGCCGCGGCCCAGAAGTGGCTCCGGGAACAAGGCGCCGAAGCAACACCGCAATCCGTACAGCAGTTCACTGAAGATTTCAACCGTGACCTGGTCTTCATGTCCGACCTGCTCAAGCGCCTCGGCGTCAAAGCCGAGTAACCCCTGATGGAGCCGCCCTCGATCCTGGTGATGCAGGTCGCCTCCCCCGGGGGGCCCGCCGCGCTGCAGGCCGCGTCGCGCCCGATGCCCGTCGCGCGCGATCACGAGGTGGTGGTGCAGGCGCGCGCCATCGGCATCAGCAGCGCCGACATGATGATCCGGCGCGGCGAGTACAAGTGGATGCCGCCATTGCCGGCGATCCCCGGCAACGAAATGGCCGGCGTCGTGGTGGCAGTCGGCGCTCAGGTGGACGGCGCTCTGCGAGGGCAGCATGTGCTCGTCAGCTCCCGCGAGTTGCCCGTGCGAGGGGGCTGCTACGCCGACGCTGTCGCGGTGCCGGCGGAGGCCCTGTTCCTGCTGCCGCCCGGCGTCTCCTTCACCGACGCCGTGAGCCTTCCGAATTTCCAGCTGGCAGGGGCGTTACTGTACGAATCGGGCGTGCGACGGCCGCGCAGCATTGCGGTCTACGGCGCCTCGGGTGGAGTCGGCCTGGCGATCGCCCAACTCGCCACGGCGAGCGGGATCGACTGCATCGGGGTGGTGAGCACGCACGAGAAGGCGGCCTTTGTGCGCGCCGCGGGGATCCCCGAAGTCCTGTTGCGGGACGACGACCTGCCCTCCACGGTAATGGAGCTCACGCACGGCCGCGGAGTCGACGTCGTCTACTCGCTGGCCGGGCCAGACATGATCCGCAACCTGGACCTGCTCGCGCCGTTGGGGACCTTGCTGTCATACAGCCACCTGGGAGGGTTCATGCCGGATGCCGACTTCTACGGTGCACTGCGCCAGCGCCTGGGCCGAAGCCTTGGCGTCCGCGTCTATTCCATCCACACGCTGGACGAACAGCACGAAACTCGGCGTGGATTGCTGAACGGCGCCCTCGAGCTGATGGCATGCGGAAAGCTAATGCCACCCCCTCCCACCCGTTGGCCACTGAGTCGTGCGGCTGAAGCGCATGAAGCGATGGAATCGCGTCAAACGCTGGGCAAGGTGGTGTTGGTGCCGGACAGTCTTTGGTGAGGCGCGCGGTTACCGATTCGCTGACTGGCACACCTCTCAGCGCGAAGCTTCTGTAGCCTGACTTACCCCCGGACTACTAATCCGAAAGGTAAGGTTCCGCCGTTTAGCAGCGGTGGGACTCGCATGTTCCTTGGACAGGCTTGAAGCCCAACCGCTCACCCTCCGATTGGACGTCGTGGACGCAGAAGCTGTGATCGACGTCACAAGCTCGCCAGCCCATGTTGAACAAGACTTCCGCGGATGGCCATTCTCATCCCCTTCCCAGCTCGCAAAACTCCGGTCCCAGTCGAGCCCTCTTTACGTGAGGTGCTCAGGTCCATGGGGATCGAGTCAACTTGCGAAGAACGCAATCGCAAGCGCCGAGAGGCCTTCGCGGAGCGCCGTAAGCGTGCAGCCAAGCCCCCCGGGACCGTGCCGCCAGAGAAGCTCTTGGAGCAACAGTGAAACCGGCCGTTCGGTGTGCTGCTGAATACATCCGCATGTCCACCGACAGTCAGGACTTGTCTGCTGAAGTGCAGCAGGCTGCAATCGCAATCTACGCCCGCGAACACAACATCGCGGTCGTGCGCACCTACTTCGATCCAGGCAAGAGCGGCTTGACACTTTCGGGGAGACCTGAGATGAGGCGGCTGCTGTCCGACGTCACTAGTTTTGATCGGCCATATTCGGTGGTCCTGGTATACGACGTCAGTCGCTGGGGACGCTTTCAGGACATCGATGCGTCGGCGTACTACGAGTACCACTGTCGCTTGAACGGCGTGGACGTCCGCTACGTTCAGGAGCCGTTCGAATTGATGAACTCACCGGTCGGAGCAATGTTCAAAAGCCTTAAGCGGACAATGGCCGCCGAGCACAGCAGAGAGCTAACGGTTAAGACCACCGCGGGTCAGACAGCAGCGGTATCGCGCGGCTTCCAGCTGGGCACGAGCCCTTGCATGGGCATTTCGCGCATTGCGGTATCCAAGACTGACGGAGCCGAGAGAAAACTGGGTCCCTTTGACCACAAGGCAGCGCGAAGTGAGCACCTCCGGTGGGAACAAGGACCCGCCAATGAGGTCGCAAATGCGCAGCGCATATTCGATCTCTACGCGTCAACCGAGCTGTCCGTCGTAGATGTGGCCCGTGTAGCATGCAGTGAAGGAATACGCGCTCGCAGTGGCAAGCCAGTAACCGAATGGATGCTGTATCGGATGCTACGTTGCGAAGCATTTGTTGGGGACTTCGTGTGGGGCCGTGAAGAAAACAAGAAGCGTCGAGCACCGACAGATATCAGAATCAGGCGAAGCTCGGGCTTCATGCCACCAATTGTGAGTCGCGCCGTTTTCGACGCGGTCCAAAGGAAGCTCGTGAGTAGAGAGCACCTCAGGCTTGACAAAGAGGTAGCGCTGGAGAATCTCCGGACAGCACTCACTCGGAATCCTAGGCTGATGCCAAGTGCGTTGCGGGCAAGTGGCTGCGCCTGCAGAGACACCTACAGGAAATTGTTCGGATCGCTAGAGGCTGCTTGGAACGCCGCCGGCTTCAATCCCCACGTTCTAGACGAGCAGGACTACGCGCTGATCAGTGACCATGCGGCAGTTGGGGCGCGAATGTGCAAAACCATTTTCACCTTACTCAGACGCGCTGGCATTGATTGCGGCTATTACCGGCGACCGGACCGGAGTAGCCAAACTCTCGTGGTGAACAAGCACGTGGTTCTGCGCCTGCAGGTTATCTGGCGGCGCCCCCGTCGAGGAGGTACGCAGTGGTGGCTTCCTAAAATCTACAAAGGTAGATTCGACTGGGCGTTCGTCATACGAATGAATGAGGACGGTTCCGTCTTCGACTCGATTCTGATCGACCGAACTGACTACTTTGCCCTGGATCGGTGGCTGACGGACGTCCTCTTTGGCTCTTGGAAAATCCACAGAACCTTGGAAGAAGTCTCTGAAGTATTCGGCCGTCTTACCAGCAGATAGCGCTGCAAGGTCTTTGTGGCACAAAAAAAACTCGAGGTCAACGTTGGATCGTTTGAGCTGTCGTGTACCCCGCAAGCGGTTCGCGCACAAAGGCTTCAACGGTATCGCTATGTCGCGGGCCCAGTTTCTTGAGTGCACTTCTTGACGTTGCTAGTTTTGGCGGCCCCCGAGAGCTTCTTTTCAGCCGCCGCCAAGTCGCACTTCGCTTTGGCGTCTGACTCGCACTTCTTCACGAATGCCGTCCGTGCTGCTCCACTGAGCTTCTTCTCTTTTGCCGCAGTCATACAGGCACTGTCACGTGTGTCCGCGGCAAAAGTGAAAGACGTGAACGCGATAAGGCCCGATGTGAACAGCTTCTTCATGGATTTCTCCTGCGCGTGGATTGCGCAGTGCGATTCTTCCACAGTGCTCTGTTCGGTGCTTTTGGATGAGCGACTGGGTCTAAAGGTCTGCCGTTATGCTTGGAAGCCCTGTGTCCCCGCCTTCGCGGGGATGACGAGAACGCCCCATGACCCGCTACCCCTCCCCCGAGCTCAAGGACCTGCCCGAAGACATGCGCGCGCGCATCCTCGAGGTGCAGGAGAAAAGCGGCTTCGTGCCCAACGTCTTCCTCGCGCTGGCGCGACGGCCGGCCGAGTGGCGGGCCTTTTTCGCGTACCACGACGCGCTGATGCTCAAGGAGACGGGGTCGCTGACCAAGGGCGACCGCGAGATGATCGTCACCACCACCAGCGCGGCCAACAACTGCCTGTACTGCGTGGTGGCGCACGGCGCCATCCTGCGCATCTACGAGAAAAAGCCGCTGGTGGCCGACCAGGTGGCGGTGAACTACCGCAAGGCGGACATCACGCCACGACAGCGGGCGATGCTGGACTTCGCGATGAAGGTGTGCCTGCGCTCGCACGAGATCGACGACAACGACTTCACGGCGCTCAAGCAGCATGGCTTCGACGACGAGGACGCCTGGGACATCGCCGCGATCACGGCGTTCTTCGGCCTGTCGAATCGCATCGCGAGCTTCTCCAACATGATGCCCAACCCGGAGTTCTACTTGATGGGCCGGGTGCCCCGCGAGAAGAAGTAGCCTTCCCCGTGGCGGCAAGCCAACTGGCAGGCCGCCGCCAGTGGTTTCGCCTTGCATCGTCCATGCGGACGGTGGACTCGGCTTCTGCTCATCGGTAGCATCCGCGTCATCGAGGAGGAAACCATGCAAGCAAAGAAAACCGCCCTGTGGGTCGTGATGGGATCGACCGCTCTTCTGGCTGGCTGCGCTTCGACGCCCGCCACCAAGGACGTCCTGGCCGCGCCGGAAGCGCACCTGGCCAAGTTCGCGCCGGCGGCACTCAAGCCCGAGATCCAGGCCAAGTTGCCGAAGGGGGCCGACGCCCAGTTCAGGAAGATCGAGGTCGACGTGCAGGTCGCCGAAACGAACAACGACGAGCGGCCCGCAAGGGATGCAGTCACGGCGACGTACAGGTTCGTCAACGCAGGCGGCGGTCTCGTGCAGTCCTATGACGAGTTCCGCAACAACGGTGTTCCGTTCCGCCTGAATTACAGGCTGTCGTACCGCGGCCTGCTGGCGTTGAAGGCGCAAACCGTTTTCCACGGCCGTCCCAACGCAGACATGGCGTTCGAGGTCAAGGTCATCAAGCGGATGGACCCGGTCACTCCGCTCAACGCCGGTGCAACGTTCCAGTTCGAATCGACGGACAACCACGAAGTGGGCACCATGCCCGCGGTCGAGATCAAGCGTGTCTGCACGGTGGGCGCGGCGGCTCCTGCGTCCCAGTTGCACCCGGCGCTGCAGGGCCAGTCCCACGAGATCGCATGCGACAACCACGGTACCAACGGGTCGGTGGTCAGCAAGTCCACCTTCGCGTACCTCACGCAGTACGGCTTCGCGATTCCGGTCACCTTCGCCAACAGCAGCAGCCGCAGCAGCCTCAAAGTCACGGCGGTTCGCATCCAGTAATGCGGGCCGCCCTGCGGCCTTTTCCTAGCTGACGATCGCGCGAAACCACTCCGGCAGCGGCGCCGACTTCTGCTTGGGGAAGTCGACCCACACCGTGGTGGCGCCGCCGCTCGCGTAGATCACGCCCTCTTCCCCCACCCGCTCGATCGTGACCCAGCTCTCGAAGCTGCTGCGGCCGGGATCGCTGACGTACGTCTTCAGCAGGATGTCCCCCGGGTACTCCAGCTGCTTGTGGAAGTTGCAGAAGGCATTGACGATCAGCGGCCCTTCGCCTTGCGGGTTGACCGGGCAGCCGATGGTGCCGAACCACTCGATGCGCGCGGTCTCGAGATAGCGGAAGTAGACGGCGTTGTTCACGTGGCCCATCGCGTCCATGTCGCCCCAGCGGATGGGCATGCGCATGGTGTGGACCAGCTTCTTGTGGGCAGGGAGTTCGAGTTTCATCGGTGCGCCTTGATCGAAGCGAGGATACCCAAGGTGAAGAGGACGACGGCGCCTGCTTGCCACAAGGTGGGCCAGCGCCCGTCCCAGGCAAAGGAATACGCCAGGGCGAAGAGCGTCTCGCTCACGATCAACTGGCCGCACAGGCTGGCGGAAAGGCGGCGGCTCGCCATGTTCCAGAGGATGGTGGCCAGCCAGGCGGAGCCGGCGCCGGTGGCGAGCACGAGGGCGATGAACAGGGGCGCTTGGGGCTGTGCGCGCATCTCGGCGATGGGGGAACCGGCAACGAACCAGAGCAACAAGGCGCCCGCACCGGTGGCCAGGCCTAGCCAGTTGGCCCAGTCCGTGACGTTCACTTCAGGGTGGCGTTTCAGCCAGGCGGAGTTGAGCAGGGCGAAGGCTGTCCAGGAGGCGAGGGAGGCGCAGGACCAGAGGACGCCGCGCCAGAAGTGGGGGTGCTCGGTGGAGAGCCCCCACCCCTGCCCTCCCCCAGCGGGGGAGGGAGAGAGGCCGGGAGACATCATCAGCAGCAGGCCGAGGGCCGTGAGCGCGATGCCCGGTACCAAAGCACCCCAGCGCAAGTGCCCGGGCTTGCCGAGCAGCATCACCCAGATGGGGATGGTGCCGATGATCAGGCTGGGCACCTCGGTGCCGGCGTCGCGGATGGCCAGCACCAGCAGCAGGTAGTAGCCGGTGAATCCCAGCAAGCTGAGAGCGGCTGCTGCGAGGGCCTGCGATGCATTCGGGAAGGGGCGCCGCGCCAGCACGCAGACCAGGAACGACACAACCCCGTACACCACGAAGCGGCCGGCCGCCAGGTCCACCGGCCCGTAGCCCTCCACCATGCGCGGTGCGACGAAGACCAGGCCCCAGAGCGCACCGGCGGCGAGCCCCGCGAGGACGCCCGTCAGCATGCGCGCCGCAGCAGGCTCAAAGGCTGAAGCCGTCGTCGGCGGACAGCACCGCGCCGTTGATGAAGTCGCTGCGGTCGGAGGCCAGCATCAGCAGCGCCGAGTCCAGGTCTTCCGGCTTGCCCACGCGCTTGCGCGGCAGCATCTGCACCAGCTTCTTGCCCTGCTCCGTCTCCCAGTGGTGGTGGTTGATCTCGCCGAGTCCAGGTCTTCCGGCTTGCCCACGCGCTTGCGCGGCAGCATCTGCACCAGCTTCTTGCCCTGCTCGGTCTCCCAGTGGTGGTGGTTGATCTCGGTGTCGATGTAGCCGGGGCACAGCGCGTTGACGTTGATGCCGAAGCGGCCCCATTCCAGCGCGAACGCCTTGGTCATGTGGATCACCGCCGCCTTGCTGGTGGCGTACGCGCCGATCTGCGGCAGCGGCCGCAGGCCGGCGGCCGAGGCGATGTTGATGATGTGGCCGCCGGTGAAGCTGCCGGGCGCCGCGCCGCGCGAGCGCGCCAGCATGCGCTTGCCCACCTCCTGCGCGACGAAGAACGAGCCCTTGACGTTGGTGTCGAAGACGTAGTCGAAGTCCTCCTCCGTCACGTCCTGCATGCGCTGGGTGGTACTGACGCCGGAGTTGTTGACCAGGATGTCGATCGAGCCCATCTCGGTCTCGGCGTGCGCCACCGCGGCCTTGATGCTGTCCACATCCGTCACGTCCAGCGCCACCACGTGGGCGTCGCCGCCCTCGCCCTCGATCTGCGCCCGCAGGTCCTTGAGCTTTTCCATGCGGCGCGCGGCCAGCACCACGGCCGCGCCGGCGCGCGCCAGCGTCTTGGCGAACTGGGCGCCCAGCCCGCTGGAGGCGCCTGTAATGAATGCGACACGACCCGACAAGTCGATGCTGTAAGCCACTGGGTGGTCCTCTCTAGGATTCGGAAGTGAACGGCCGTTCGCCTGCGCGGCGCCCCGCATAGAATGCGGCAGCCCGGGCGGCATGCGCGCCTGGGCGCGCCGGTGCGAACCATTATCGACGAGACCCCATGACCCAAGAAGAAATCCTGGCCCAGTTCGGCCCGCGCGAGGCGATGGAATACGACGTGGTGGTGGTGGGCGGCGGCCCCGCCGGCCTGTCCACCGCCATCCACCTGAAGCAGCTTGCGGCCGCGGCCGGCAAGGAAGTGTCGGTGGTGGTGCTCGAGAAGGGTTCCGAGCCCGGCGCGCACATCCTCTCCGGCGCCATCGTCGACCCGCGCGCCCTGACCGAGCTCATCCCCGACTGGAAGGCCAAGGGCGCCCCGCTGAACCAGGAAGTGACCGAGGACATCTTCCTGTTCCTGGGCGAAAAGGGCGGCCGGCGCGTGCCCAACCTCTTCCTGCCGCCCAACTTCGGCAACCACGGCAACTACATCGTCAGCCTGGCCAACGTCACGCGCTGGCTGGCGCAGCAGGCCGAGGGCCTGGGCGTGGAGATCTTCCCCGGCTTCCCGGCCGCCGAGGTGCTGTACAACGAGGACGGCTCGGTCAAGGGCGTGGCCACCGGCAACATGGGGGTCGGCAAGGAAGGCGAGCCGACCGAAAGCTTCCAGCTCGGCATGGAGCTGCACGCCAAGTACACCATCTTCGCCGAGGGCTCGCGCGGCCACCTCGGCCGCCACCTGATCTCCCACTTCAAGCTCGACGCCGGCCGCGACCCGCAGAGCTACAGCATCGGCATCAAGGAAGTTTGGGAGATCGACCCCGCCCGGCATACGCCGGGCCTGGCGCTGCACAGCGCCGGCTGGCCGCTGGACGAGATGACGTACGGCGGCTCGTTCCTGTACCACATGGAGGCCAACCAGGTCGCCGTCGGCTTCGTGGTCGGGCTCGACTATTCCAATCCGTACCTGTCTCCGTTCGAGGAGTTCCAGCGCTTCAAGACGCACCCCAACATCCGCTGGTACTTCGAGGGCGCCAAGCCGGCCAAGCGGCTGGCCTACGGCGCCCGCGCCCTCACGGTGGGCGGCCTGCTGTCGCTGCCCAAGACGGTGTTCCCCGGCGGCGCGCTGGTCGGCTGCGAGGCCGGGTACCTGAACGCATCGCGCATCAAGGGCAGCCATGCGGCCATCAAGACCGGCATGCTGGCCGCGCAGGCGGCTTTCGACGCGCTGCAGGCGGGCCGGCAGCACGACGAACTGACGGCCTACCCGGAGGCCTTCGAGAAGTCCTGGCTGTACACCGAGCTGAACAAGGCGCGCAACTTCAAGCAGTGGTTCAAGAAGGGCCGCTCGGTGGCCACCATCATGACGGGCATCGAGCAGTTCGTGCTGCGCGGGAGCATCCCGTGGACGCTGCACCGCGACCGGCCCGACCATACCTACCTCAAGCCGGCGGCCGAGTGCCAGCCGATCATCTACCCCAAGCCGGACGGCAAGCTCACCTTCGACCGGCTGTCCTCGGTGTTCATCTCCAACACCAACCACGAGGAAAACCAGCCGGCGCACCTGACGCTGAAGGACCCGTCGGTGCCGGTGAACGTCAACCTGCACAAGTACGCGGGGCCGGAAAGCCGCTACTGCCCGGCCGGGGTGTACGAGTTCGTGCAGGCCGAGGGCGGTGGCGAGCGCCTGCAGATCAACGCCCAGAACTGCGTGCACTGCAAGACCTGCGACATCAAGGACCCGACGCAGAACATCGTCTGGGTCACGCCGGAAGGCGGCGGCGGGCCGAACTATCCGAATATGTGACCCGGCGAAAGTCGGGTCATCCCCGCGCAGGCGGGGATCCCGTGCCCCGTCCCGCGAAGCCTGTAAGCCGGGTGCAAGGCGAACCCGGGGAAGCCCCGAGACGAAGGCCGGCCCCTGTCGGGCATGATCGGCGGTTTCGGCCGTTCCCCTCAGGAGACATCATGAAGTTCACCCGACTCGCCGCCGTCATGGCCGCAGGCCTGCTCGCCAGCTCGCTGGCTGCTGCCCAGACCACGATGAAGATCAGCATCTCCACCGCCCAGAACTCGCACCAGGGCGTGGCCATCGACGTCTTCGCGCGCGAGGTCGAGAAGCGCACCGGCGGCCGCTACAAGATCCAGACCTTCTACAACGGTTCGCTGGGTGGCGAGCGCGAGTCGATCGAGGCCGTGCAGCTGGGCACCCAGGAACTGGCGTTCTCCTCCACCGGCCCGGTGCCGAACTTCGTGCCGGAAACGAAGATCTTCGACGTGCCCTTCCTGTTCCGCGACAAGGCGCATGCGCGCGCCGTGCTGGACGGCCCGATCGGCGCCGAGATGCTGACCAAGTTCGAGTCCAAGGGCTTCAAGGCGCTGGGCTGGGCCGAGAACGGCTTCCGCCACATGACCAACAGCAAGCGCGACGTCAAGGCCCCCGAGGACCTCAAGGGCCTGAAGATGCGCACCATGGAAAACCCGGTGCACATCGCCGCGTACAAGGGCTTCGGCATCATCACCACGCCCATGGCCTTCCCCGAGGTGTTCACCGCCCTGCAGCAGGGCACCGTGGACGGCCAGGAGAACCCGCTGTCCGTGATCATCGCGGCCAAGTTCGACCAGGTCCAGAAGCACCTCTCGCTGACCGGCCACGTGTATTCGCCCTGCATCTGGGTGATGAACAAGGCTGCCTTCGACAAGCTGTCGGCCGCCGACAAGAAGCACTTCCTCGATGCCGCGGCGGAGGGCACCAAGGCCAACCGCGCCCGCGTGGACGAGGACGACGCCAAGGGCGTGGCCGACCTGCGCGCCAAGGGCATGACCGTGATCGACAACGTCGACAAGGCCAAGTTCGTCGCCGCGCTGGCCCCCGTGAACGCCGAGTTCGAGAAGCAGTTCGGCAAGGCCTTCACCAGCAGCCTGTCGCTGGTGGCGGCGTGCGCCATGCTGGTGGTGGCCAGCTCGCTCGGCGTGTTCCAGATCGTCACCCGCTTCGTGCTGGAACAGCCGGCCGAGTGGAGCGAGATCCTGATCCGCCTGTCGCTGATCTGGATGGTGTTCCTCGGCATCCCCACGGCGTTCCGCCAGGGCGCCATGGTGAGCGTGGACGTGCTGTACCGCGTGGTCCCGCCGGTCGCCCGGCGCGTGCTGGACTGGGCGGTGGCCATCGCGTCGCTGGCGCTGATCCTCATCATCCTCTGGTGGGGCTGGGACTACGCGGTGCGCGGCAAGGTGCAATCGATGGCCGGCCTCGAATCCATCTCCATGTTCTGGGGCTACCTGGCGCTGCCGGTGGGCGCCCTCTTCTGCATCCTCGGGATCATCGGCAACCTGGTCGATCCCCAACGCCACGAACTGGAGACGGCGCAATGACCACCGCGATGCTCGCGACCATGGTGCTGTGCTTCGCGCTCAGCGTGTCGGTTGCCGTCTCCATCGGCCTGGCCGCCATCCTCGGCATGCAGGCCAGCAATGCGCACATGCTCATCTCGGTCAAGGAGATGTTCAATGCCATCAACAAGTTTCCGCTGGCGGCCATCCCCTTCTTCATCCTGGCCGGCAACCTGATGGAAACCGGCGGCATCTCGCGCCGCCTGGTCGAATTCGCCAAGAGCATCGTCGGCGGCGTGCAGGGCGGCCTGCCGATGACCTGCGTGCTCACCTGCATGATCTTCGCGGCGGTGTCGGGCTC
>JAQZBU010000027.1:0-6776 GCA_029237735.1 Ramlibacter sp.
GTCCGCTGGCAATGGCGGGCGTGATGCTCTTGGCGGGCGCTGGTGCCAGCGCGCAGGTCAAGCTCGAGATTTCGGTGCCGTGGGGTCCGAATGAATTCCACTCGCTCAATGCCGCGGCCTTCGCCGAACGCGTGAAGACGGAAACCAAGGGTGAGGTCGTGATGGCGGCGCGGCCAGGCGGGGAACTGGGCGTCAAGGCGAACGAATCGGTGCGGGCCATCGCCGAGAACGTCGTGCCGATGGGCGATCTGGCGCTGTTCCAGAACGCAAGCCGCGGCCCCGCGCTGGCTGTCGAGACACTGCCCTTTCTGGTGGGCGACTACGACCAGCTCAAGCTGCTGCACAAAGAGTTCCGCCCGCTGTGGGAGAGCATCCTCGCGAAGAACAACCAGAAGGTCCTCTACCTGGTGCCGTGGCCCAACCAGTTCTTCTTCACGAAGAAGCCGATCACGTCCATCGACGACCTCAAGGGCGTGAAGATGCGCACGCTGGACAAGCTGACCACGGACTGGATCAACCGGTTGGGCATGGTCCCCGTCCAGATGACCAACCTTGAAATCCTCCAGGCACTGGGCTCGGGCATGCTGGAGGGCGTGCCCACATCGGCAGGCACGGCGGTGGCGCAGAAGTACTGGGACTTCATGAAGTACGGGTACGAGACCAATCACATCTGGGCCTCCAACGTGATGACCATCAACATGGACACCTGGAAGAAACTGACGCCGGCCCAGCAAGCGACCATCGAGCGGGTCGCCCGCGAAATGGAGCCGCAGTTCTGGGAAACCAGCAAGCGCGATCACCGCATGAAGGTCGCGGAGCTTGCCAGCAAGGGCATGACCATTGCGCCGATGCCCAAGGCGGTGGTGGACGAAATGCGCAAGCGCACCGCCCCGCTGTGGGAGGTGTACACCAAGCCCATGGGTGACGAAGCGGTCAAGGCGCTCGCTGCCTATCGCGCCGCCACCCGCAAGTGATGCGAAGCATCTGATGGTCATGCGCAAGATCCTGGATCGAGCCTACGACGGCAGCCTCTTCCTTGCGGGCGTTTTTCTGGTGCTCATCTTCGTGGTGATGATCTCGGAATCCGTCCTGCGCAAGCTGGGCGGCTATCTGCCCGGCGCTTCGGAATTGGTGGGCTGGTTCTGCGCGGCGGCGGGCTTCCTCGCGCTGCCCGCCACGTTCAAGCGGGGCGACATGGTGCGGGTCGGTGTGCTGATCGATTCGCTGCCTGATCGAATACGCAAATTCATGCTGCTCGGCTGCCTCACGCTGGCGATCGTATTCAGTGCCTACATGCTGTGGGCCGTGGGCAGCTACATGTGGAGCGACTTCCGCAGCGAGGAGAGCACGCAGGGCATGATCGAAATCGCCATATGGGTTCCCCAGTTGAGTTTCCTGGTCGGGGTCGTACTCCTGGCAGTCGCCGTCCTCGATGAGTTGGTGCTTGCCGCTTTCGCGCCCGCCGCGCGCCTGAAGGCGGAAAAAGACATGTCAGTGGCCGACGTCTCACTGCACTGAAGAAAGACAGAACTTGCAGACCTCGGCATTCCTCATCGTCCTGTTGTGCCTGCTGCTTGCCGGCGGCATGTGGATTTCATTCACCCTGGGCATCGTTGCATGGGCCGGCGTTGCGTTTTTCTCGACCACGCGGCCCGAGATCAACCTGGTGACCTCCTATTGGAATACCTACTCGTCCTTGTCGCTGGCATCGCTGCCGATGTTCATCTGGATGGGGGAAATCCTCTTTCGCACCCGCCTGGCCGAGCAGCTGTTCGCGGGGCTCGCCCCCTGGCTCGACCGGCTGCCCGGGCGCCTGCTGCATGTGAATGTCCTGGGCTGCGGCATCTTCGGGGCGGTGTCCGGGTCGTCCTCGGCCACCTGCGCGACCATCGCCAAGATTTCGCTGCCGGAACTGACCCGGCGCGGCTACGACCAGAAGATGAGCCTGGGCTCGCTCTGCGGTGCGGGGACGCTGGGCATCCTCATTCCACCTTCCATCGCGATGATCGTCTACGCGGTCGCGGCCGACGTGTCGATCATCCGCATGTTCCTGGCCGGCATCGTGCCGGGGCTGCTGCTGCTGGCGATGTTCTCCGGCTACATCGTGGTCTGGGCCTTGCGCCACCCGGAGCGCATTCCGTCCGAGACCATCCGCACGTCATTCGTGGAGCGGGTCAAGGCAACGCGGGGACTGATTCCAGTCGTGCTGCTGATCCTGCTGGTTTTCCTGTCGATGATGACCGGCGTCGCCACGGCCAATGAAGCTTCCGCCTTCGGCGTGCTCGGCGCCCTCATCATCGCGGGGTTGGGGCGCAACCTGAGCTGGAAGAACTTCTCCGAAAGTCTTTCGGGCGCGCTGCGCATGACCTGCATGATCATGTTCATCCTGGGCGCCGCGAGCTTCCTCACCGTGGCCATGGGCTTCACCGGCATACCGCGTGCGCTGGCGGAGTGGGTGGTCTCGCTGCACCTGTCGCCCTATTCCTTGATGGCGGTGCTCACGGTCGTCTACCTGATCCTGGGCATCGCGCTGGACGGTGTCTCGATGATCGTGCTGACCACCGCCATTGTTTTGCCGATGGTGCAGGCGGCGGGGTTCGATCCAGTCTGGTTCGGCGTCTACATCGTCATCATGATCGAACTGGCCGAGATCAGCCCCCCGGTGGGATTCAACCTCTTCGTGCTCCAGAACATGAGCGGCAGAAGCATGATGGAAATCGCCACGGCGGCGATTCCGTTCTTCTTGTTGCTGTGCGCGGCGACCGGCCTGATCATCGCGTTCCCGCAGATCGTGACCTGGTTTCCCGATTTCATGATGGGCAAGTCCTAGGCGGTTGGCGCTTCGAACAGGGGATCGAGCAGGGCAGCGGGAAACGGCGCTTCCATTGCCGCAGGGTCCTGCTCGAGCAAGGCTGCCGCCGCGTCGAGCACCTGTTGCAACCGCGCCGAAGCGACGCCGCCGTAAACCATCAGCGAGCGCGCCTTGTCCAACACTGCCTCCCTGCTCATGGGGCGCTCGGGGTCTCCCAGCGAGTCGCGCACTTCATGGGCCCGGGCTTGCCGGTCCACGAAAATAGTCACGCGTGCGCCGTAATGGTCGGGGTACGCGGAGTGAATGCGCTCCGAGGGCTTGAGCCTGACCCGCTGCGCGGCTCGGACCAGGTCGGGCCGGAGGAAGAATTCCTCGTCGAAGTGCTCCGGCCGCAATTCGCCCAGGGCCACCGTGGCGGCCACGCAGTACTGCAAGGAGAACTTGGCCTCGGTACGCGTGCGCGGGTTCGGGTTGTCGCAGATGGTGAGCGCATCGTTGAAGCTTTCCACCTCGCATGCGCGGGTTCGGGTTGTCGCAGATGGTGAGCGCATCGTTGAAGCTTTCCACCTCGCAGCCGTCGAAGGACAACGCAGTGCCGCCCGCCTGCCGGCGCAGCGCCAGCACGCAGTCGATCGTCGCATGGGTGTGGCGGCACGCTGGCCATGGCTTGAAACTGGTCTGATGGATGAGCCAGTCGCTCTCTTCGCGCAGCACCGCGCCGGTGTTCGCGTCCGCGCACATCGCCTTGAAGAAGCCGCGTTCACCCTCCAGGATTTTTTCGGGCCCCGTGAAGCCGGAGGCTGCCAGCATGGCGGCGCTGCGGCCGGCCCACGCTGCATGGGCGGTGTGCAATTGCTTGGACATCACCGGTTCAAGCCGCACCTGCCACAAGCCGGAAGCCTGCGTGCCCGCGTTGCCCAGCGCCCAAACCCCCTGGTCAGGTGAGAGGCGCAGCGCATCGGCGCAGGCGGCAGCGGCGCCGAACACACCAGCCGTGGCCGTGTTGTGCCAGTAGTAGTAGTGGCGCGCACCCACGGCGCGGCCGACGCGGATCATGATCTCGTAGCCGCGAACCACCGCATCGAGCGTCCTCCCCGCGCTCAGGTTGCCCTGGCGTGCCAGGCCGGCGAGCGCGGGCATGACCACCGGCCCGGGATGCAGGATCGCCTGGCGGTGCATGTCGTCCATCTCCTCGACATTGGCCGGCCCGGCATCCATCAGGGTGGCGTGCCACGCGTCCGGCGCCATGCCAAGCAGGGAGGGCAGGGAGTGCGGTGCGCCCGCCGCGGTTTGCAGGCCTCGCAGCACCGCCCCCACCGGTGCACGCGCACCTGCCGCCACGCAGCCCATCCAGTCGAGCCAATGCAGCACGGCCCTTTGGCGCGAGCGCATGTCGACAGGGCGGCTCGCCGCGTCCAGCAGCGCGCGCGACAGCGAAGGCGCGGAGGTATCCGTGGCGGTGGCGCTCATTGCAGACTCAACGGCCGTCCCCGCCGTCGGCGATGCCTTCCTTGTCCACGTAGAAGCCATTGGCCGGGGGATACGCCTGTGCGAGCCACGCCGGGCCGCCGTGCGCGATCCAGGCGCCCGCCGCGATGCGTGACATCGCCACGATGGTGGCCAGGTCAGTGTCGCGCATGGTGTGCCGCGCCTGCGCCGCCATGATCAGTTGGCCGTGGAACCTTTCCTTGAAGATCATGGGCGCGAAGATCGTGGAGCCCATGCGTGCTGTCTTCAGGTACTGCTTGAAGGTCTGGTGGTCGTCCGTGTTCTTGAGCAGCAGCTTCGAGCGCGTCGCGTAGACCTTGCCCGGGTGGCCGCCATCGATGGGGACGAGGAGCCGCTCCTGCTCCTTGGGGAAGCCGACGTTGCCGACCAGCATGTGGTAGCGCTGGCCGGGCGTGACGATGAATGCACCCGCCACGAAGAACTGCCGCTCGCCCGCCAACAGGGCACCGGGTTTGAGATGTGCACTTCGGTCACCCAGCGTATCGAAGCACGCCTGCGCCAGTACACGCATGGCTTGCTCCGGGCCTTCGGCATCCAGCGCGGACTGCCCGGCCTGTTCCATCATGGCCAGGACGCCTCCCCAGTCTTTGGCGGCTGCGACTTCCATCAGACTTTTCCTTTGAGTTCGTTGATCTTCTTGACGAGTGCGCGACCGTCGGTTCCGGCCTTTTCGTTCAGGGAATACCAGTTTTCGAAAACCGCATTCACGTTGCCCGGCGCGAACATCTTGGCCTGCTCCTCCGGCGGCGCGACATACACTGTCATGCCTGCCTTCGCGAGGCGGTCGATGCTGTCCTTGGAGAAAGCGGCGTGGCGGGCGAAGTGCTCGTTTTCAATCTTGCGGAATTCGCTCTCCACGACCGGCTTGAGGTCGGCCGGCAGCTTGTCCCACACACCCTGGTTCACCACGAAGGACCACGGCACGACGGTGCCGACCCGCCAGATCGACAGGTGCTTGGCCACGGTGGGAAAGCCGAATCCGTTGGCGGTCCCCACCGAAGTCATGACGATGTCGACGATGCCGCGCTGCAGCGCGGGCGTAATTTCACCGAAGGGAACCGGTGTGGGCACGGCGCCGAGCTTGCTCATCAAGGCGGCGGCTTCGGTGTTGTGGACACGGATCTTCTTGCCCGCAAAGTCAGCGACGGTATGCAAGGGAACCTTGGAAATGATGCACTGGTCCTCGAATACCCCCGTGGCGAGTTGCACAGCCTTGTACTTCGTCGCCCAGACCTTGGCAGTTTCCTCGCGCAGCAGCGGGTCGAGCATCTTCTGGTAGACGGCGACATCGGTGAGCAGGCCGGGCAGGTGACCGAAGTTGACCAGCGGAGCCTCGGCGCTGAGCCACGGGCTCACGGCGAACGAGCCGTCGAGGCGGCCATCGCGCACGGCGGCCGGCTGCTCGGCGCCGGCAACCAGCGTGTCATAAAGCTCTATCTTCAGGCGGCCCTTGGTGGCCGCTTCGATTCGGGCCGGAACGGTCTTGATCGTCTCCACGTAGCTGCTGCCATTGGCATTGGTCCATCCGATAGTCCACTTGACGTTCTGGGCTGCGGCCGAGACCGACAGCATGCCCGCCAGCAGGCAGGCCATGAGGGATTTCATGTGCATCACAGAAGCTCCTTTTTCAGTTGTATGGACAAATATTGAACCGCGATGGCTAGCCTTGTCAAGCGGAAATACGCGCTGGACCCCGCGGCACCGTCTACTGGAGAAAGCGCTGCTCTGTTGAGCAGCCGCGCCAAGTGCATTCCATTGCATTTGTATGGACAACTACTCATAATTCCGCATGCACCTAACCAGGAACGCCTGCCATGTCTGATGACGCGATTACGTTGGGGGACGCAGATGTGGCGGCCCAAAGCGTCGACTTCCAGGATGCGACCGCCCTGGCGAGGGTCGTGATCCTGCTGTCGGGCGTACTGCGCTACCTGGGCGGCGCGGGGATCGTGTTTCTTTGTCTCGCGACCGTGTACGACGTGCTGGCGCGATACATCTTCAACCAGCCCACCACCTGGGCCACCGAGGTGAGCACTTATGTGCTGGTTGCTGCCGTGTTCTTGGGCGCCGCGCACACCCACCTGGTGGGTGGCCATGTGCGCGTCGACGTGTTGCTGCACCGCTTGAGGGGCGAGGCGAGGCGCACCGCGTTGCTGACCGTGGCGTGGATCGGCTTGCTCGTCAGCGTGATCATGGGCTGGCAGTCCGCTCTGATGGTGCTTTCCGATTACCAGAACGGCTCGCGGATTTTCAGCCTGCTGCTCACGCCCACATGGATGCCCAAGCTGCCCATCGCAGTGGGCCTGATCGTCCTGTCTGGCGCGATCCTGGTCGAAATCGAGCGCGTGGCGGATGTGAAGGTCGTGTGGCGTCGTTGGCTGCCCTATGGCTTGTTCCTGGCGATTGCCCTGGTGCTCGTCACATTCAGGACGCAGTTGCCGACGCTGGGTTCGAC
>JAQZBU010000027.1:6793-97343 GCA_029237735.1 Ramlibacter sp.
TTTGTCACGGCCATGCTGGGTGTGGCGATCGCGCTGGCGCTCGCGTCCGGCATCCGAATCGCCTTTGCACTGGCTTTCGTCGGTTTGCTCGCCATCTACTTCCTCACGCCGGTGCCATTTCCGCTGACGGTGGCCGACCGCACCTGGTCGTCCGTCAACAGCTTCTCGCTGACGGCAGTTCCCATGTTTGTCCTGATGGGCGCCTTCCTCGTGCGCAGCGGCCTCAGCAAAGAGCTGTTCGCCGTCATGGCACGCCTGCTGGTACGCCTTCCCGGAGGCCTGGCCCACGCCGCCACGGCGGGATGCGGATTGTTCGCGGCAGTGTCGGGCTCCAGTGTCGCCACGGCCGCGACCATCGGCGCCGTGGCCGGGCCGGAAATGATCCGCCGAGGCTACGATCCGTCACTAACGTACGGCACCGTGGCCGCGGGCGGCACGCTTGGCATCCTGATACCTCCCAGCGTCCCGATGATCATCTACGGCACCGCGGTGGGCGTGCCTGTATCCACGCTCTTCATCGCGGGGGTTCTGCCGGGCATCCTGATGATGGCGTGCTTCGCCGCCGTCATCCTGCTGTGGACCTGGATTTCCCCCGCCGCGGCCCCTGCGGTGGACCGCCGGGAATTGGCGAGCCTTTCCATCCGCAGCTACGTGGACACCGGCCTGCTGGTGCTGCTCATCGTGCTGGTGGTGCTCACCCTCTACCTGGGCATAGCGACCCCAAGCGAGACCGGCGCCATCGGCGCTTTCGTCGCCTTCCTGATCTGCATTTTTCGCGGCCGCGTCGATTGGGCAACGATCAGGGATTCGATGAACGAAACGGTGGTGGTCACCTCTTTCATCCTGCTCATCGTGGTGGGCGCGAACATCATCACCTTCGGCTTCGACTACCTCAAAGTTTCGCAGGCACTGATGGCGGCAGCGACCACGGCCGCGGTTCAACCCTGGATCGTGCTGCTGATCATCCTGCTTGTGTACCTGGTGCTGGGCATGTTCCTCGATTCGATCTCGATGCTGGTGCTCACGCTCCCGGTGGTCTTCCCACTGGCTACGTCCCTGGGTTTCGATCCGGTCTGGCTGGGGATCATCCTCGTCATCATGGCCGAGGTAGGGCTTATCACCCCGCCCGTCGGTATGAACCTGTTCGTGCTGCAGGGCATCAGCAGGGGCGTGACGATACGCGTCATCGCCGTGGGTGCGCTGCCTTTCATCGGGGCCATGTTCGTCACGGTGGCGTTGCTCTGCGTGTTTCCGGAAATCGCGCTGTGGCTGACGCGCGACCTGAAATAGAGACTCACAGATTGTCCGTACATATTGTTTGATTGTGTGCGGGACCTTCCGGCCCTGGAAAATCCCCCGTGCAGGCTTTGCTCGCTTGACACTATTGAGGCTCAATCCGTATAATTGTCCGGACATATTTTAAGCAATGAACGACACACCACGCTCCATGCTGTTCGTCTCCGGAGAGAAGCCGGAGCGCTTTGCCAAGGCGATGGCCGCAGGCGCTGACCTCGTGTGCATCGACCTGGAGGATGCGGTCCATGCCACTCGCAAGGCCGACGCCAGGCGCGAAGCTTTCGCCTTCGCATCGCAACGCAGCACCACGGAGGTCCGCGGTGCCGGGCTGGCCGTCCGGCTCAACGGGCTGCGCACACGCGAGGGGCTGGCCGATGTGATGGCGTTGATCGAATCCGGGGTGAAGCTCGACTATCTCGTGTTGCCGAAGGTCGAGCACGCGCAGGACCTGAGCTTGATCCACGATTGGGCGTCAGGCTCGTTCACGGCGCTCACTGCACTGGTCGAAACACCGCTGGGCATCGAGAACGCGGCGGCCATGGCCGCCGGCGTCAGGCACGGCGCACCGAGGCTGGCCGCGCTGATGCTCGGCGGCGCAGACCTGTCCGTCGAACTCGGCGCGGCTTTCGACTGGGCCGGCCTGCTGAGCGCGCGGGGACGACTCGTCAACGCGGCGCGCTCGGCGGGGCTGCAGGCCTGGGATGTGCCGCATCTCGACCTGGAAGACCTGCCCGGCCTGGCCAACGAAACTCAGGCGGTCCTGCGCATGGGCTTCGGCTGCAAGGCCGCGATTCATCCGCTGCAGGTCCCGGTGATCCACTCGGCTTTCCAGCCCCCTGACAGTGAGGTGCGGTGGGCCCGCGCGTTGACGGAAGCCCATGCGGCCCGCGAGGCCACGCCGCAAGCGGCCGGGGCGTTCCTCTTCGAGGGAAAGATGGTCGACGCGCCCGTGCTTGCAAAGGCCAGGCGCATTGTCCGGCTCGCAGCGGGCTCAGGTGAGGCCCCCGCTCCGGACGGCGCCGCTTAACAAACAAGGAAACAAGACATGGCCAAGACATCGAAAAAGGTGGGTGAGAACCGTTACCGGGAGTCTTTCGGGCGCTATTACGAAGCGTTCGAGGTGGGCGATGTGTACGAGCACCGGCCCGGCCGTACCGTCACGCAGACCGAGAACATCTGGTTCACGTTGCTCACGATGAACACCCATCCGATGCACTTCGACGAGGAGTACGCCAAGGCCAGCGAGTTCGGCCGCTGCATCATTTGCAGTCCGTTCACCGTGGCCCTGCTGGTGGGGATGAGCGTCTCCGACGTCAGCCAGAAGGCCATCGCCAATCTCGGCTGGACCGACATCAAGCTCGTGCATCCGGTCTATGCCGGTGACACGCTCTACGCCGAAAGCGAGGTGCTCGAAAAACGCGAGTCGCAGTCGCGGCCGGGCGCGGGCCTCGTGACGGTGAAAACCATCGGGAAGAACCAGGACGGAACTGTGGTCTGCTCCTTCACGCGCACCATGCTCATCGCCAAGGAAGGCCACAGCGTGGAAGACAAGGTCAACTACTGAGCCGCGGATGATGAACACCACGCAAAACAACCCCCCCGATTCCGATGAACAGGCAATTCTCGACGCGGTGGAAGTCTGGGCCGAGAAGGAGTTGCGCCCCATAGCGCGCAAGTTCGACCTCGCCGACGAATACCCCACCGATGTGGTGGAGCAGATGAAGGAACTGGGCCTTTTCGGGGCGACCATTTCGCCTGAATACGGCGGCCTGGGCTTGTCATCCTGGACGTACGCGCAGATCGTGATCAAGGTCGCCTCCATCTGGATGGCGCCTTCGGGCATCTTCAATTCCCATCTCATCATGGCGTCGGCCATCGAGCGCTCGGGCACCGAGGCCCAGAAGCGCAAATACCTGCCGCGCATGGCAACCGGCGAAATGCGCGGCAGCCTGGGCCTGACCGAACCCAACGCGGGCTCCGACCTGCAGGCCATCCGCACCACGGCAAAGCTCGAGGGCGACCATTACGTCGTCAACGGCGCCAAGACCTGGATCACCAACAGCATGTACGGCCACGGCACCTTGCTGCTCGTGAAGACCGACACCCAGGCGCAACCGCGGCACAAGGGCATGAGCCTGCTGATCGCGGAGAAAGGCCCGGGCTTCGTGGTGGTGGGCAAGCTCAAGAAGATGGGCTACCGGGCGATCGACACGTGCGAGCTGACGTTCGACAATTACCGCGTACACAAGGACGACCTGCTGGGTGGCGTGGAGGGGCGAGGCTTCCTGCAGACCGCGGGCGGTCTCGAACTCGGGCGCATCAACGTGGCCGCGCGTGGCGCGGGCATCGGCGAAGGCGCGCTCAAGCTCGCGCTGCGCTATGCGCAGGAACGCAGCGCGTTCGGCAAGCCGATCTGCGAACACCAGGCCATCCAGCTCAAGCTTGCCGACATGGCGACGCAGGTCGAAGGTGCCAAGCGCCTGATCGAGCAGGCCGCGCGCAAGTACGACGCGGGCATCCGGTGCGACCTGGAAGCGGCCATGGCCAAGCTGGCCGGCTCGGAAGCGGGCGTGTTCTGCGCGCAGGAAGGCATGCGCATCTTCGGCGGTTACAGCTACTCGGTCGAATACGAAATCGAGCGCTACTATCGCGATTGCATGTTGATGTGCATCGGCGAGGGCAGCAATGAAATCCTTCGCACGGTGATTGCCAAGCAGCTGATCGAACGCAACAAGATCTAGGCCATGAGCCAGCCTCTTCCGCTCGAAGGCGTGCGCATTCTCAGCGCCGAGCAGTACGGTGCGGGGCCGTTCGGCTCCATGCTGCTCGCCGACCTGGGCGCCGAGGTGATCAAGATCGAGAACCCGCGCGACGGGGGCGACATCTCGCGCGCGACCGGGCCCTACATGCTGGGAGACGATGCGGCTTCACCCGACAGCCAGTTCTTCCAGAGTTTCAATCGCAACAAGAAGAGCCTGGCGCTGGACCTGAGAAGCTCCGAGGGGCAGTCGGTGTTCCGCAAGCTTGCCGCCAGCGCGGACGCGGTGATGAACAACCTGCGAGGCGACCAGCCCGCAAAACTGGGGCTGACGTACGCGGCGCTCTGCGATGTGCGCGAGTCGCTTGTGTGTGTTCACCTCTCGGCATATGGCCGCGACAACGAGCGCGCCGGGTGGCCGGGTTACGACTACCTGATGCAGGCCGAGGCGGGCTACCTGTACCTGACGGGGGAACCCGATGGGCCTCCCGCGCGCATGGGGTTGAGCATGGTCGACTACATGACGGGCACGACGACCGCCATGGCCTTGCTCGCGGGGTTGCTCGGCGCGCACCGCACCGGCCGCGGCCGCGACGTGGACGTGAGCCTGTTCGACGTGGCCCTGGCGCAGCTCACCTATCCCGCTACCTGGTACCTCAATGCGGGCCACGAGGTGCGGCGCATGCCGCGTTCCGCGCATCCTTCCACCGTACCCTGCCAGCTGGTCAAGTCGCGGGATGGGTGGATGTTCGTCATGTGCATGACGCAGAAATTCTGGGAAGCGCTGGCCCACGGCATCGGCCGTCCTGCCTTGTTGCAGGACCCGCGCTTTGCCACGCCCGCGACGCGGCGCGATCATCGCGACGCGCTGGGCGCGGTGCTGGACGAGGCGTTCCAGTCGGCGAGCACCCAGCAGTGGATGGAGCGCCTCGCCGGCAAGCTGCCGGTAGCGCCTGTGCTGGATTTGCCGAAGGCGCTGGACAACCCCTACGCGGCCTCGATCGGCATGGTTCAGACAGTGTCGCATCCAGCCGACCCCCAGCTGCGGATGCTGGCCAGCCCCATCAAGCTCGACGGCGTGCGGCCGCCGGCGCGGGTGTGCTCACCGCTGGGCGGCGACACCGATGCGCTGCTGATGGACGCCGGGTTTTCATCGGCGGAAGTCGACGCATTGCGCGCGAAGAAGGTGATCGGATGAAGCTCGAAGGTATCAGGGTGCTGGATTTGTCGCAGTTCCTTCCGGGGCCGCATTTCACGATGATGATGGCCGATCACGGTGCGGACGTGATTCGCATCGAGGCGCCGGCGGGGGAGCCGACGCGCCACATAGGCGCCATGCAGGATGGAATGAGCGTCTGGTTCCGCAATACGCATCGCGGCAAGCGCAGTATCGTGCTCGACTTGAAGCGCCCCGCGGCACTCGATGCATTCATGCGGCTGGCCCGCACGGCGGATGTCATCGTCGAGGCGTTCAGGCCCGGCGTGGTCGACCGCCTGGGCATCGGTTACCAGCAGGTCAGGGACGTCAATCCGCGCATCGTCTACTGTTCCATCGCCGCCTTCGGGCAGACCGGGCCCTACGCCACACGCCCCGCGCATGACGTGAGCATCGAGGCAGAGTCCGGCTTGCTCAGCCTGAACCTCGGCGCCGACGGCCAGCCCGTCCTACCCTGCATTCCCGCGGCGGATATGGCAGGCTCCCTCATGGCCATGAATGGCATCCTGATGGCGCTACTGCGCCGTGCGACGACGGGGCAGGGCGACTACATCGACATCTCTATGCAGGACAGCCTGGTCAGCTGGCTTGTGAATGTGGTCGGTCCCGTCTTCTCGCAGGACCGCACGCTCGTGCCGCATGACGAGCGCTCGTTCGGCGGCAATGCTTTCTACAACATCTACCGCTGCGCCGACGGCCGCTCGATCACTTTGGGCGGTGCGGAGATCAAGTTCGCAAAGAACCTGCTTACGGCGTTGGGCCGTTCCGACCTGGTCGCGCTATGCGCCCTGCCGCCCGGCCCAGGCCAGCTGCCCGTGAAGGACTTCCTGAGAGAGACGTTTTCGCGCGAGCCGCTGGCGCACTGGGAGAAATTCCTGGCCGGCCTGGACGTGTGCTGGGCGCCAGTGAAGGACCTGCACGAGGCGCTGCAGAGCCCGCAGTTGGCCTTTCGGGAGATGCGTGTGGAGTTCAAACCGGGCCCCGATCCCGCCGCTCGCTGCACGGCACTCGGTATTCCCGTCAAGTTCGCGAACGAGCCGGGCCAGGCCGTCGCCGCCGCGCCGGGGCTCGGCGAGCACACGCAGGAAGTGCTCGAGCAAGCCGGCTTCGCCCCGGCGGAGATCGAGGCGATCCGGGGCTGTTAGACCATTGGCGTGACCGCGCCGTCCATGGAGAGGATTGCGCCGGTCACGTAGCTGGCCTTGTCCGATGCCAGGAAGGCGACGGCGTTGGCGATTTCCTCGGGTTTGGCGAGGCGGCCCAGCGGCACGCGTTCATTGGCGCGCTTCAGGGCTTCTTCCTCGGAGATGTTCGACGTCTTCGCGCCGGCCGCGATGCCGACCTTGAGCCGATCCGTCAACGTCATCCCCGGGTTCACCGCGTTCACCCGCACGCCTTTGGGCCCGTACGCCGCCGCCAGCCCCGCCGTAACGAGCATGAGCGCGGCATTTGCCGCGCCCCCGGGCAGGTGTGACGGGCCGGCGACCTTGCCGCCCGCCCCGATCACATTCACGATGGCGCCCGCACCGCGTTGTCCCATGCGCTTGACCAACGGGCTCATGACGTGGATGTAGGTGAAGTATTTGGCGTCCATGGCGTCATGCCAGGAGCGTGCTTCCAGGGCGTCCGGCGGCGTCATGGCGGCCGCGCCCGCGCTGTTCACCAGAATGTCCACCGGCCCGCCGGCGCTTTCGGCGCTGTCCACCGCGCTGAGCGCTGCTGTAGCGTCGCGCAGGTCGGCAGCGAAAACCGCGATGCGGCCCGCCACGCCGGCGTCGGATTGTCCGAGCGACTGCGCTGCATCGTGCAGGGTCGATTCACTCCGCGCGACGAGGCTGACGCGGGCGCCTTCCTGCAGAAATACCCGTGCGCAGGCCAGGCCGATGCCCTTGCTGCCGCCCGTGATGAGGACGTGCTTGCCCTGGAGTTGAAGGTCCATTTGTAAATCTCCGAGTTGATGAATCAATTGTATACATAGCTGTCCGGCCAAGTGAAATATTGCTGCAATCCCGCATTGGAGAAATGGGCGCCGAAGATTGCTGTCACCCTTGAGATTGTGTACATTTGATGTTCGATTCCTTCGGAGTGTTCATGCCTACCACCGCGTCCATTTCCCGCGGCTACACCACGCAAACCGGCGCAGAGCGGCGCGCCCGGCTGAGGCAGTCGCTGCGCAAGGGGCACCTCGTCGTCGCGGCCGGCGTGTTCGAGATGATCTCGGCGCGCATCGCGGACACCATGGGGTTCGAGGCGCTGTACATGACGGGGTATGGCACGGTGGCGTCGCACCTGGGCCTGCCGGATGCGGGCCTGGCCAGCTACACCGACATGCAGGACCGCGTGTCGCAATACGCCCGCATCACGTCCACGCCGATGATCTGCGACGGCGATACGGGTTACGGCGGACTCCTGAATGTGATGCACACGGTTCGTGGGTACGAGGCGGCCGGCGCGTGCGCCATCCAGCTGGAGGACCAGGAATTCCCCAAGAAATGCGGGCACGTGCCCGGGCGCCGCGTGGTGCCTGCCGCCGACATGGCGGCAAAAATACGCGTGGCTGTCGAGACGCGCAGCGATCCGAACTTCCTCATCATCGCGCGGACCGATGCGCGCACGACGCTCGGGCTCGACGAAGCGCTTCGCCGCGCCGAGCTGTATGCGAAGGCCGGCGCCGACCTGCTGTTCATCGAAAGCCCCGAGTCGGTCGAGGAGATGCAGAAGATCGGCAGCACCTTCGACCTGCCGCTGGTCGCCAACATGGTGGAAGGTGGCCGCACCCCCGTCCTGCCCGCAGACGATCTTGCGCGGCTCGGCTATGGGCTGGCGCTTTTCCCGGCCACTGCCTTCCTGGGCGCCGCAGCCGCGATGGAATCGGTGTACCGCACGCTCAGGCAGCAGGGATCCAGCGCGAACATCCGCCAGCCGCTGTACAACTTCGCCGACTTCTCAAAGATGATGGGCTTCGACTGGGTGCATGAGTTCGATCGCGCGCACGCGCAGGAGGGCGAGCAATGAACAGGGAAGACGTATACCGCCACCAGAACTTCGGCAACCCTTCTGGCATCGGCAGCCGCTGCGCCCTGGTGCTGGTGGATTTCGTGAACGGATTCGTCGATCCCGATCAGTTCGGCGGGTCCCACATCGAGCAGGCCGTGCACGCGTCCGTGCCGCTGCTCGATGCTTTCCGTGTGGCTCGCTTGCCGATCGTGCACACCCGTGTCGTGTACTCTGACGATGGCTCGGACGCCAACGTCTTCTGCATGAAGGTGCCCGGGTTGCTTCGCCTTACCGAAGACGCGCCCATGTCGCAGATCGTTCCCCAGCTGACGCCGCGGGCCGGTGAGCGGGTGCTGCGCAAGACGAGCGCGTCTGCCTTCTTTTCCACGGGCCTCGCGCAATGGCTTGCATTCCGCGGTGTCGACACGGTGGTGGTCGCCGGGTGCACCACCAGCGGCTGCATCCGCGCGACCGTGGTCGACTCCATGCAGTCCAACTTTCGCACCGTCGTCGTGAGCGATTGCGTGGGTGACCGCGCGCTGGAGCCGCACCATGCCAACCTGTTCGACATGCGGCAGAAGTATGCGGACGTGCTGGGCCGCGACGAGCTGCTGGCGCTGCTGTCGGCCAAACGCTGACCATGCCGCGGCCGCATTCCAACTACGGCTGGCGAGCCAGGCTGGGGCTGATCGTGCCGCCGACCAACACGGTGAACGAGGCTGAATGGCAGCTCCTGTTGCGCGAGCTCGAAGGCGTGACCTTGCACGTCACCCGCATGGCGCTGCACACGAACAGTGCCACGCCGGAAGGCAAGCAGGCGCTGATGGCCGATATCGAGCAGGCCCTGGGCATGCTCGCACCGGCGCAGCCCGATGTGATCGCCTACGGATGCACGGCGGGCTCGATGGTTTCGCCGCTGGACAGTTTGAGTGATGCCATGCAGTCGTTGTCGCATGTTCCCTGTGTGGCGACGGCGCCCGCCCTGGTGCATGCGGCGCGTGCCATGGGCATGAAGCGCATCGTCGTCGCAACTCCTTATCACGATACGCTGAACCGGCACGAGGTGGAATATCTCACTGAGCAGGGACTGGAGGTGCTCGCCATCAGCGGCTTGGGAATCGGCGCCGCCGGTCCGCACGACTTCGTCCGGATCGCTCAGGTGCCGGAAGAGAAGGTGTTGGAGCACTGCGTGTCGGCGTGGCGCGAGGGTGCCGACGGCATGATCATCTCGTGCACCGATTTCGCGACCTTGCGAGTCGTACCCCGCCTCGAAGCCCTTTTCGGTAAGCCCGTCGTATCCAGCAACCTGGCCACCCTTTGGCGCACCCTGCAGGCAGCCGGCATCCCGCCTGTCATCGCGGGACACGGCGGGCTGCTGGCGAGCTGACCGCGCAGCGCGCTCTATAGATCCGTGCGTAGCTTCCAGATTTCCGGGAACAGCACCACGTCCAGCATCTTGCGCAGGTAGCTCACACCGCCGGTGCCGCCGGTGCCGCGCTTGAAACCGATGATGCGCTCCACGGTCGTCACGTGCCTGAAGCGCCAGAGGCGGAAGGCGTCTTCCAGATCGGTCAGTTCCTCGCCCAGCTGATACAGGTCCCAGTGTTGTTTGGGATCGCGATAGACCACCAACCAGGCCTGCTCCACCTCCGCGCTCTCGACGTAAGGCTGCGTCCAGTCGCGCTGCACGTACTGCGCCGGCACGGCCAGGCCGCGCCTGGCGAGCAGCCGCAGCGCCTCGTCGTAGAGCGATGGCGATTGGTGCGCTGCCTGTACCTGCGCGAGCAGCTCCGGCCGGTGCGCATGGGGCTGGAGCATTGCGGCGTTCTTGTTGCCCAGCGCGAACTCGATGCAGCGGTACTGAGCGCTTTGGAAGCCGCTGGAGCTGCCGAGGTAAGGGCGGATCGCGCTGTACTCAGGCGGCGTCATCGTGGCCAGCACGTCCCAGGCATGCACCAGCTGCTCCATGATGCGGCTCACTCGCGCGAGCATCTTGAAGGCGTTGCCGAGCTCGTCGGCCGCAATATTCTCGATCGCTGCGCGCAGCTCGTGCAGCATCAGCTTCATCCACAGCTCACTGGTCTGGTGCTGGATGATGAACAGCATCTCGTTGTGGTCGGGCGAGAGTGGTTTTTGCGCGTTCAGGATTGCATCAAGCTGCAGGTAGTCCCCATAGCTCATCGTGCGGCTGAAATCCAGCTGCGGGTTCTCCGCGGCGACGATGGATTCGGCCGTGGCGGGCGTGGTAAGTGTCGTGGGTTTTTTTTCAGTCATGTCACGTCACCGCGTGCTTGCGCATGAATTCGGGGCGTTGCCATTCGGCGTCCTCCAGCACGTGCCGCAGGTGTTCCACGGCGTGCCATGTGTCTTCGAACCCGATGTACAAAGGCGTGAAGCCGAAGCGCAGGATGTCCGGCTGCGCGCCGTCAACAGCGCCATCCCCGGCGCGGAAGTCGCCGACCACCCCGCGCGCGATCAGCGCCTGCACGATCGCGTAGGCGCCCTCGGCCCGCGTGAGGCACACCTGCGAGCCGCGGCGCCCATGCTCGCGCGGCGTCGCCAGGCCCAGCCCGTGTCCGGCGCAACGCTCCTCGACCAAATCGATGAACAGGTCGGTCAACGCGAGCGACTTGCGGCGCAAGGCCGCGATGCCGCCCAAAGGCTGCGCGGCCGAGACGGTGTCCAGCCCGCACTCGAGGGCCACCATGCTCAGGATCGGCTGCGTGCCGCAGAGGTAGCGCGAGATGCCCTGAGCCGGCCGGTAATGCGGCGTGAATTCGAATGGCGCCGCGTGTCCCCACCACCCGGACAAGGGTTGCTCGAAGCGGTCCGCATGGCGCGGGTGAACCCACACGAAAGCTGGCGCACCCGGTCCGCCATTGAGGTACTTGTAGCCGCAGCCGATGGCGAAGTCCGCATCCGCCGCGTTCAAATCGACCGGCACCGCTCCGGCGCTATGGGCGAGGTCCCACACCGCCAGGGCGCCGTTCCGATGCGCAGCCGCAGTGAGCGCGGCCATGTCGTGCATCGCGCCGGTGCGGTAGTTGACGTGCGTGAGCATGAGCACGGCCACCTGGGGCCCGAGCGCATCCTCCATCCGGCCCTCATCCACCAATTCAAGGGTGTAGCCGCGTTCCTTGCACAGCGATTGGGCGATGTACAGGTCGGTCGGAAAGTTGTCGCGCTCGCTGACGACCACCTTGCGCTCGGGGTGCTCGCGGGCGGCGATGTGCAGGGCCGCGCTCAGCACCTTGTAGAGGTTGATGGAGGTGCTGTCGGTGGCGATGGTCTCACCCGGCCGCGCGCCGATCAAGGCGCCGATCTTGTCGCCCAGGCGCTGGGGCAGCGTGAACCACCCGGCGTCGTTCCACGAGCGGATGAGGCCCTGGCCCCATTCCTGGTTAACGGCCCTGGCCACGCGTTCCGGCGCGCTGCGCGGCATCACACCGAGCGAATTGCCGTCGAGGTAAATCACGCCTTCGGGCAGGGTGAAGAGTTCGCGCAGTTCACGAAGCGGGTCTTGCGCGTCCAGTGCGCGGCAGTCTTGCAGGCTAGTCATAGTTCGCGCAGCACGGCCCGCACGGGCGAGGCATCGGCCGCCATCAGTTTGAGGGGCAGGGCGATCAGCTCGTAGTCGCCCTCGGGCACGTCGTCCAGCACCAGGTTTTCCAGCACGCGCAGGCCCAGGCGGCGGATCACCTGGTGGCTGTCGAGCGATTTGCTTTCGGCCGGATCGATGCTCGCAGTATCGATACCCACCAGCTTCACGCCCAGGCTCGCCAGCTGCTCGACGGTGTCGGGTGCGTAGGCGGCGAGTTGCGCGTCCCATCGATCGATGGGCGCGCGCTCGTAGGTGCGCACCAGCACGCGTGCGGGCAACTCGCGCGCTGCGTGCGCCAGGTGCTCCCACCGCACCAGCGGCCCCTTGCCAATCGCATGAATGACTCGGCACGGGCCCAGGTAAGGCGAGAGGTCGATGGCGCCGATGGGCGCGCCTTGTGGGTCGTAGTGCAAGGGCGCATCGGCGTGCGCACCAACGTGCGGGGACATCGTGATGCGGCTGACGTTCACCGGGCAATCCGGCGCCAGCGTGGCTGACCACTCCTGGCTGTAGGGCGTGTCACCTGGAAACACGGGAGAACCAGGCGCCACCGGCGGCGAGATGTCCCAGATTCGTTTCGTCGAAATCATTGGATAAGTGTGCGTCGCCGCCAATACCCATGGTGTCGGTTAATTCCAACAAGCGCCAAAAATAGTTGAAGCCTAAAGCAAATAGCTCTGTCAGGCGACCCTGCCGAGCAGGAGGTACTCCATCAGTGCCTTCTGCGCGTGCATGCGGTTTTCCGCCTCGTCCCAAACGACCGATTGCGGGCCGTCGATCACATCCGCTTCAACTTCTTCGCCGCGGTGGGCGGGCAGGCAGTGCATGAAGAGCGCATCCGGCTTGGCGACGCGCATCATCTCCGTGTCCACGCACCAGTCGGCGAAAGCCTTCTTGCGCGCTTCGTTCTCTTCCTCATAGCCCATGCTGGTCCACACGTCGGTCGTCACCAGATCCGCGCCGCGGCAGGCGTCCATCGGGTCCTTGAAGACCTTGTAGCTCTCGTTGCTGCGCAGGCCTGCCACTGCCTGATCCACCTCGTAGCCGCTGGGCGTGCTCACATGCACCGTGAAGCCAAGAAGTTCGGCGGCCTGCAGCCAGGTGTTGGCCATGTTGTTGCCGTCGCCTACCCAGGCGACGACCTTGCCCTTGAGGAAGGCGGCGTCCGGCATGCCCTGCGCGTTCGTGCCGCGGTGCTCGAGCAAGGTGAAAAGGTCGGCCAGGATCTGGCAGGGGTGGAACTCGTTCGTGAGGCCGTTGATCACCGGCACGCGCGAGTGCTGGGCGAAGCGGACGATCTTGTCCTGGCCGTAGGTGCGAATCATCACCAGGTCGACCATGCGACTGATCACCTTGGCACTGTCCTCGATGGGCTCCGCGCGGCCGAGCTGGCTGTCGCCGGTGGTCAGGTGGACGACGCTGCCGCCCAGCTGGTACATGCCCGCCTCGAAGCTCACGCGGGTGCGCGTCGAGGCCTTCTCGAAAATCATGGCGAGCGTGCGGTCTGCAAGCGGGTGGTACTTCTCGTAAGCCTTGAACTTCTTCTTGATAACGGCGGCGCGCTGGAACAGCCACGCGTATTCGCCGGCCGACAGGTCGCTGAACTGGAGGTAGTGCTGCATTGTCATGGGATCCTCACTGGGCGAGGAATTCCTTTACGAGCGGGACGAGCCTGGCCACGACTTCATCGGCTTCGCCCTGATTCATGATGAGGGGCGGCAGCAGGCGGACCACGTTATCGGCGGTGACGCTGATCAGCAGCCCGGCCTCGGCCGCGCGGGCGGTAAGCACGGTGCAGTTACGGTCCAGCTCGACGCCGATCATCATGCCCTGGCCGCGGATTTCCTTTACGCCCGGCAGCCCGCCGATTTCGCGCGCCAGCGCGCCCCTCAGCTGGTTGCCCACGGTCGCCGCGTTTTCCAGCAGCCCTTCTTCTTGCATGATCCGGATCGTCTCGACGCCGGCCCGCATCGCGAGCGGGTTCCCGCCGAACGTGGTGCCGTGATTCCCCGGCTGGAAGATGTTGGCGGCCTTCGGGCCGGCGACGACGGCGCCGATCGGCACGCCCGAGCCGAGCCCCTTGGCCAGCGGCATCACGTCGGGCTTGATGCCTGCCCACTGGTGCGCGAACCACTTGCCCGTGCGGCCCATGCCGCATTGAACCTCGTCGATCATGAGCAGCCACTCGCGCTGATCGCACAACTGCCGTACCTGCTGCAGGTATTCGACCCGCATCGGGTTGATGCCGCCTTCGCCCTGGATGGTCTCGAAGAACACGGCCACCACGTTCTTGTTGCCTTCGGTCGCCTTCTTCAGCGCCTCCATGTCATTGAGCGGGACGCGGATGAACCCTTCGACCAGAGGACCGAAGCCCTGCTGCACCTTCTCGTTGCCCGTGGCGGACAAAGTCGCGATGCTGCGGCCGTGGAAGGCCTTCTCGTACACCACGATCTCTGGCCTCTCGATGCCGCGATCGTGCCCGTACTTGCGCGCCAGCTTGATCGCTGCCTCGTTGGCTTCCAGTCCGGTGCAGCAGAAGAAAGCGTTGGTCAGGCCCGACAGTTCGGCGAGCGTTGCGGCCAGGCGCTCCTGGTCTGGCACGTGGTAATAGTTGCAGCTGTGGATGATCTTGCTGAGCTGGTCCTGCAATGCGGGCACGAGCTTGGGGTGGTTGTGGCCGAGCGTGTTCACGGCGATCCCGGCCAGAGCGTCGAGGTACTCCTTGCCGTTGACATCCCATACTCGCACGCCCTGGCCGTGCGACAGCGCGATCGGCAGCCGGCCGTAGGTATTCATGGTGTGGGGCGAGGAAGCCTCGATAAACGCCATTGCAGTCTCTCCAGGAAGGAAGCCCAAAAAAGAAATCGGCTCAACGAGTGAGCCGCTGAGGCCCGATTTTAGGCACAGAGCCCGTCGCGGCTGGTTGACGATTGCGCATCACAGCGATGCGTTTTGACAGCTCGATGAAAGTTTGATCAGGTCTTATATAAGATATAATACTTGTGCACTGCAGCAAGGGGCGATTCCCCGTGCGCAAGGTCCCCCACCAGCACCTCCACACGATGGTTTCGAGCAGCGCCAAAGAAGTTTTCATCCAGGGCATCACCCGTGACGGCAAGATGTTTCGCCCCAGCGACTGGGCGGAGCGGCTGGCCGGCGTGATGAGCTCGTTCCGTCCCGGGGGCGCCCAGCCGGGCAGCCATTTGAGCTACTCCCCGTGGTGCATCCCCACCGTCATCAACGGCGTCAAGGCCGTTATCGTGAACCGCGAATTGCGGGATTTCGAGCCGATGGCCTGGGACTTCGTCATCAATTTCGCCCGCGACAACGACCTGCAGATGGCCGAAGCCTGCCTTTTGCCCGAGCAGCGGCGCGCTTGAGGCCCGAACGCAAAAAAGCCGTCTTTCGACGGCTTTTTTGCTTTTGCTGGCAGCGCACCCGTTTCAAACGGCGCAAGTTCCTGGCGGAACCTACGGGCTGTTTGCCTGAATCGTCAGGCGGCGGTGGTGGCGGTGGCCAGGGCTTTCACCTTGGCGGACAGGCGGCTCTTGTCGCGAGCGGCCTTGTTCTTGTGGAAGATCTGCTTGTCGGCAACCGTGTCGACGATGCTCTGCGCCTTGGCGAAAGCTTCGGTCGCCTTGGCCTTGTCGCCGGCGGCCACGGCCTTCTCGACGTTCTTGACGGCAGTGCGGTACTTGGAGCGCAGGGAGGTGTTCGCTGCGTTCAGCTTGGTGTCCTGGCGGACGCGTTTACGGCCCGACGCGAGGCGCGGGTTCTTTTTCTTGGGTTTGGCTGATGCCATGGTGAGGGTTCCTTGTGTCTGAGGATGATGCCAGCAAAGCCCACCATTATATCCCGCCGGCTTCCCGCTATACACTCGGCTCGCACTTGCCCTCATCGATGACCCTTTTCAAAGCCGCTTCCACCGTTTCCCTGTTGACGCTCGCTTCGCGCGTCACCGGGCTGGTGAGGGATCTCCTCATGGCGGCTGTCTTCGGCGCCACGGCACTGACCGACGCTTTCAACGTCGCGTTCCGCATCCCCAACCTGTTCCGGCGCCTGTTCGGCGAGGGCGCGTTCAGCCAGGCCTTCGTACCCGCCCTGGCGCACACCAAGGAAGCAGAGGGCGAGGAAGCGACCAAGCGGCTGATCGACAGCGTGGCCACGGTGCTGGCGTGGGCACTGCTCTTCACCTGCGCGCTGGGCGTCATTGGCGCGCCGGTGCTGGTCTGGGCGCTGGCGAGCGGCCTCAAGCAGGGCCCTCACAGCTTCGAAGCGGCCGTCTTCATGACACGCTGGATGTTTCCCTACATCGGGTTCATGTCGCTCGTGGCGCTGTCCGCGGGCATCCTGAATACCTGGAAACGATTCGCCGTACCCGCGTCCACCCCGGTACTGCTGAACCTGGCAATGATCGGCGCCGCCTGGCTGGGCGCGCCGTGGTTCGCGTCGATGGGCATCGAACCCATCTATGCGATGGCAGGCGGCGTGATGCTGGGCGGCGCGCTGCAGCTGGGGGTGCAGATTCCGGTGCTGCATCGTCTGGGGCTGTTACCTCGCATCGGGCTCGGCTGGACGGCCCTGCGCACCGCGTGGTTTGATCCGGGCACCAGGCAGGTCGCGAACATGATGGTGCCGGCGTTGCTGGGCGTCGGCGTCGCGCAGATCTCGTTGCTCATCAACACGCAAATTGCCTCCTGGCTCACCCCGGGCAGCGTCACATGGCTGGGCTATGCCGACCGGCTCATGGAATTTCCCACCGCCATGCTCGGCGTTGCGTTGGGCGTGGTGCTGATGCCGCAGCTTGCGGGCGCGCGAGCGAGCAACGATACGGACCGCTACTCGGCCATGCTCGACTGGGGCCTGCGTCTGGTCGTGCTGCTGGCCGTGCCTTCGTCCATCGCACTCATGGTGTTCGCCGAGCCGCTGGTGGCCACGCTTTTTCATTACGGGGCTTTCAAGGACACTGACGTGTCGCAGGTTTCGCTGGCCCTGGGGGGCTATGGCGTCGGTTTGCTCGGCCTCGTGGCCATCAAGGTGCTGGCGCCCGGCTTCTATGCCAACCGCGACATGCGCACGCCCGTGCGCATCGCGATCATGGTGCTGGTGATAACGCAGCTGCTGAACATCGCGCTGGTGCCGATCTTCAAGCACGCGGGCCTGGCGCTGTCGATCGGGATCGGTGCGCTGATCAACGCGGGCGCATTGCTGGTCGGGCTGATCAGGCGCGGCAGTTATCGGCCCGCGCCGGGCTGGGGCCTGTTCGCGCTGCAGGTGATTGCAGCCAGCGCGCTGCTCACCGTCTTCCTCATGTGGGCCGCGGGCGGCTTCCCGTGGGTGGCGATGCGCGACCACGCCTGGCAGCGCGTCGGGTTGATGGCGATGATGCTGTCGGGCTCCTCTGCTATCTACTTTGTAGCGCTCTGGGCGGCCGGGCTGAAACTACGGCAGTTTGTCACGCGCTGAATACGCTGACAGGCGAGGGTTGCGCCGCAACTTGACGCGCGCCGGCCGCTCAATTACAAAAGAACTCATGCTGCTGAATCTGACTGCTCCGACGCCGCTCGAGTACTTCAGCGCCCTCGTGCAGAGCGACGATCATTTCCCGTTGCTCGAGACGGCGGCAAGCCTTGCGCAGGACGAGTACTGCGACCTCGACGTGCAGCAGGTCCTCGGCGACGTGGACCAGCTGCTGGCGCGCCTGAAGCGCCGGTTTCCCGCCGATGCAGCGCCGCTGCACCGGCTGCGCTCGCTCAACCAGTTCTTCTTCCGCGACCTGAGTTTCGGCGGCAACGTCAACGACTACAGCGACCCGGACAACAGCTACCTTAACGTCGTGCTTCGAACACGCCGGGGCAACCAGATTTCGCTCGCGGTGCTGTGGATCGAGCTGGCGCAGAACCTGGGCCTGCATGCGCGCGGCGTGTGCTTTCCCGGTCATTTCATGGTCAAGGTCAACTTGCCCAAGGGGCAGGTGGTCATCGACCCTTTCACCGGCCAGTCGCTCTCGCGCGAGGAACTCTCCGAGCGGCTCGAACCCTACAAGCGGCACAGCGGGCTGGTGGATGAGCGAGTACCGCGACCGCGGGCTCGCACACGCGGAGCAGGGGCACACGGCGATGGCTGTCACCGACCTGGAAACCTATCTGGTACATGCGCAGGATTCGCTGGACATCGACTTCATCGCCGACCGTGTGTCGGAGCTCAGGCGCGCGAAGAACTAAGCCACCCGGCGCAACATCAGGCCGTCCGACGCAACGCCAGGCCCATGAGCGCGAGCGCGGCTAGCACGCCGCCGGCCATGAACGTTACCGGCGCGCCCCACTGGTCCCACAGGAACCCGGCGACCCCGCTGGCTAGCAGCATGGCCAGCCCGCTCACCAGGTTGAAAAAGCCATAGGCCGTGCCTCGCAGGTCTGCGGGAGCCGCGTCCGCGACCATGGTGGCGAGCAGTCCCTGCGTCATCGCCATGTGCAGGCCCCACAGGGCGATACCTCCCCACAGCCGCAGGCCCGAGTTGCCCATCGCCAGCAGCAGGTCGGCCGCGATCAGCACCGCAAGGCCCCAGGCCAGCAGTGCACGGTGGCTCACCCTGTCCGAGAGCTTGCCGAAAGGGTAGGCGCCGAGCGAGTAGACGACGCTCATCGCCACCAGCACCAGAGGCGTCCAGGCCAGCGCCAGCCCGCCCTGCTGGGCGCGCAGGACCAGGAACGCTTCGGAGAATCGGGCCAGCGTGAAAACGGCGCCGACTGCGACGACCCACCAGTAATCGCGCCCCAGGCGGCGCAGGTTCTCCCGGCGGATCGGGTTGCCGCGACGCTCGCCGGGCGGCCGGGCGGGCTCGTGCACGGCGACGACGAGCAACGCCACGGCTAGAAATCCGGGGATGACCGCCACCCAGAACACCGCGCGGATGTCGTTGGACCACAGCAGCATGAGCCCGATGGCCAGCAGCGGCCCGATGAACGCGCCCACTGTGTCCAGCGACTGCCTTAATCCGAACGCCGCGCCGCGAACTTCGGGCGGCGCGATGTCTGCGATCAGCGCGTCACGAGGCGCGCCGCGGATGCCCTTGCCCACCCGGTCGATCAGCCGTGCCGTGAGCACCAGCCCTGAGGTGGCTGCCAGCGCAAAAAGCGGCTTGGAGATCGCGCCCAGGCCGTAGCCCAGGATCGTCAGCGGCTTGCGCTTGCCCCAGTAGTCGCTCAGTACGCCGGAAAACACCTTGACTATCAGCGCAGTTGCCTCGGCCGCGCCTTCGATCAGGCCGACGGCCAGCATGCTGATACCCAGCGTCGTGACCATGAACACCGGCAACAGGCTGTGGATCAGCTCCGAGGAAACGTCCATCAGCAGGCTGACGAAGCCCAGCACCCATATTCCGGCAGGCAGGCGTGCGGTGGAGGCGGCGGCTGGAAGGGGACCGGTTGGCATAGCAGCGATAATTTCCGTATGAATCCGAATCAAGCGACCCCGCCCGGCACGCTCAGCTACGAGCAGGCCGGCGTCAATTACGACCTGATCGACCCGTTGAAGGTCGCCGCACAGCGGGCCGCGGCCGCCACCGGTGCCAACCTCGCGGCCCACGGGTTCAGCGAAATCAAGTCCTCTCGCGGCGAATCGGCCTATGTCGTGGACGTGGGGCCGTTCTACATTGCCTCGATCGTCGAATGCCTGGGCTCGAAGGCACTCGTGGCCGACGAGATGCACAAGCTCACCGGCAAGAGCTATTACGACAGTATCGCCCAAGACACCATCGCGATGGCCATCAACGACCTCATCACGGTGGGCGCCACGCCGCTGGTCGTGCAGGCCTACTGGGCAGCCGGCGGCTCCGACTGGTTCGCCGACGCACAGCGCTCGCAGGCGCTGGTCGAGGGCTGGAAGCGTGCGTGCGATGTCTGCGGCGTCGCCTGGGGCGGCGGCGAAACGCCCGCGTTGGCGGGCATCGTCGAAGCAGGGCGGATCGACCTGGCGGCTTCGTGCACCGGCCTCATCAACCCGAAGGAGCGGCTGTCGCTGGGCGACCAACTGGCGCCGGGCGACGCCATCGTGCTGTTGGCCTCCAGCGGCATCCACGCCAACGGTCTGAGCCTGGCGCGCAAGCTGGTCGAGCGCTTGCCCCAGGGCTATCTCACGCCGCTTCCCGACGGATCGACATACGGTGATGCGCTGCTCGCGCCGACAGTGCTGTATTCCCCCGTGACCGAGGCGCTGTACAAGGCGGGTATCGTGCCGCGCTACTGCGCGAACATCACGGGACATGGCTGGCGCAAGCTATTACGTCATCCCGCGCAGCTCACCTACCGCATCCATTCGGTGCCCGTAGTCACGCCGGTGCTGCGCTTCATCCAGGAGCAGGCGCGGCAGGACGACCGCGAGGCGTACAGCACGCTCAACATGGGAGCAGGCTTCGCGATTTTCGTGCAAGCGCAGGACGCGCAACGCACCGTCGACGTCGCGAAAGCGGCGGGCGTGCACGCCATCGTCGCCGGAAGTGTCGAGGCCGGTCCCAAGCAGCTCCTGATCGAGCCGCTGGGCATCCGCTTCGGGGACGACGACCTGCAACTGCGCTGATCGCCCACGCCCGCCCGAATGCAATTCACACCAGCCCAAAAGCGAATCGCGACCTGGCTCCTGATCGCGTTGCTGGCCGTGCTGGCGCTGCGTGAGCTGGGTCGCGTGCTGACGCCCTTCGTCGTTGCCGCGGTGCTGGCGTATGCGCTGACGCCGTTGGTGGACCGGCTGGACGACCTCTGGCGCGGCCGCATGCCCCGCATCCTGGCCGTGGTGATCGTGGAGCTGCTCCTGATCTTCGCGCTGATCTGCCTGGTGCTGCTAATCGTGCCCGTGATCGCCAAGGAAGTTCCGCTGATGCGCGAGCAACTGCCTCTGGTGTTCGACAAGATCAACGCGGCGCTGTCGCCGTGGTTGCGGCAACTGGGCATACGCGTTTCGCTGGACCTGGAAAGCCTCAAGGCCGTCGGCCTGCGCTACCTGAATGCCAACTACGCGGACGCGCTGGGTTCGCTCCTGCCGTCGATCAAGCTGGGGGGCAGCGTTGCGCTCACGGTGATCGGCTACGCGGTGCTGATCCCCGTCGCACTGTTCTACCTGCTGCTGGACTGGAAGCAGATCGTCTTGCGCGTGCTGGAGCTCGTGCCGCCGCGAGCGCGCCCCGGCGTCGACTCATTCACGTCGGAGGCCGACCAGGTGTTGGGGCAGTACCTGCGCGGCCAGCTGCTCGTGATGCTGACCATGGCGGTTTTCTACAGCACCGGCCTCGCGCTCTTCGGGCTGGATCTGGCAGTGCCGATCGGCTTCTTCACTGGCCTCGCGATGTTCGTGCCGTACATCGGGTTCGGCATCGGACTGATCCTGGCCTTGCTGGCCGGCCTGCTGCAGTTCGCTTCTGCCAAGGCGCTGGTGATGGTGGCGGTGGTCTACGGCTCCGGCCAGGTCATCGAAGGCTTCTACCTCACGCCGCGCCTCGTTGGCGAGCGCATCGGCCTGCATCCGCTCGCCGTGATCTTCGCCTTGCTCGCGTTCGGCCAACTGTTCGGTTTTGTCGGCGTGCTGGTGGCGCTGCCCGCCAGCGCCGTGCTGCTGGTGGCAATTCGCCGCGTGCGCGCCGGCTACATGGGTAGCAAGCTGTACCACAGCTGAAGTCAATCTCATGGTCATGAAACAGATCGCCCTCGATATCGGCCTGGCCCGTGCGCCCACCCTCGCCGGTTTTTGTGCCGGACCGAACGAGGCGGCGCTCAAGCACCTGCAACTGTGGGTCGGCAGCCCCACGCGCTCGCCGGTGCCCACGTACCTCTGGGGGCCAAGCGCCAGCGGCAAGACTCACTTGCTGCGCGCCGTGGCCGAATCCTTGCGCGAACAGGGCGCGACGGCAGGCTGGCTCGACGCCTCCGTGCCCGAGCCGCCCGAATTCAACGACAACTGGGCCGTCGTACTGTTGGACGACGTGCACCTGTACACGGCGGTGCAACAACACGCGGCTTTCAACTGGTTCGTCAACGCGCAGACGCTGCAGCGCGGCGTACTTGCCGCGGGCGCGCTTCCGCCCGCCGACCTGAAGCTGCGGGAAGACCTGCGCACCCGCCTGGGCTGGGGCCATGTCTTCCAGCTGCATGTACTGAGCGAGCCCGAGCGCCGCGCGGTGTTGCGCCAGGCGGCCGATGCGCGAGGCGTGTTCCTCGGCGACGACGTGATGGACTTCATGCTGACGCGCTTCTCGCGCGACCTCGGCAGCCTCATGCAACTGCTCGAGCAACTCGATGGCTATGCGCTGCAAACCAAGCGCGCCATCACCATCCCCCTCATCAAGTCCATGCTGGAGAACGAGTGAGCGACGCAAAAACCCGGCTCGCGCTGTTCGACCTCGACCACACGCTGCTGCCGATCGACTCCGACTATTCCTGGGGCGTCTTCACCCAGGAGATCGGTTGGACCGACCCGGTGGTCTTCAAGGAACGCAACGACGAGTTCTTCGAGCATTACAAGGCCGGCACGCTCGACATTCATGACTACGTACGGTTCGCTACCGAGGCCGTGCGACTGCGCGGGCCGGCCGAGGCGCACGCCGCTCACGAACGATTCATGCGCACTGTCATCGAACCGGCGATCCGGCCCGAGGCGTTGGCGCTCGTGCGCCGGCACAAGGAGCAGGGCGAGCAGGTGATCATCGTCACCGCCACCAACGAATTCGTCACCCGGCCCATCGCCCGCGCTTTCGGCGTGGACGAGCTGATCGCGGTGGAGCTCGCGCGCGGCCCCGACGGCTGGATCACGGGGGAAATCTCGGGCGTGCCCTCGGCCCGAGAAGGCAAGGTCGAACGTGTGGCCCAATGGCTGGCCGCGCGTGGTTGGGGCTGGGACGCGGTCGAGGCCACTTTCTATTCCGACTCCATCAACGATCTGGCCCTGCTGGAGGCGGTCGACCACCCCGTGGCGACCAACCCGGACCTGAGCCTGAGACGCATTGCCGCCGCGCGCGGCTGGCGCATACTTGACCTGTTCAAGGAAAAATGATCAAGAAATTCATAGACAAGCTGTTCGGCACGTCCACCAGCGCAAAGGGCGGCAAGCCCAGTTTCGGCAAGCGGCAGGAAGTCGGCCCGCAGGAACACGGAATCGACCCGTCGCTCGTGGATGACCGCGCCCTCAACGTCGTCCACACCCTCAAGGAAGCCGGTTTCGAGGCCTATATCGTCGGCGGCGCCGTGCGCGACTTGCTGGTGGGGCTGCGGCCGAAGGATTTCGACGTGGCCACCAGCGCGACGCCGGAACAGGTCAAGAGCCTCTTCCGTCGCGCCTTCATCATCGGTCGGCGGTTCCGCATCGTTCACGTGGTGTATGGGCGCGGGCGTGAGCACGAGGTGATCGAGGTGTCCACCTTCCGCGCCTACATGGACAATGCCGCCGCCGAGCAGGTGGCGGGCAACGAGAAGACCAGCAAGAGCGAACTGGCGGGCATGAAGCACGCCGTCGACTCGACCGGCCGCGTGCTGCGCGACAACGTCTGGGGTCCCCAGGAAGAAGACGCCACCAGGCGCGACTTCACCATCAACGCGATGTACTACGACCCCGAGACACAAACGGTGGTCGACTATCACAACGGCATCAAGGACGCGAAAAAGCGCACGATCCGCATGATCGGCGACCCGCTGACGCGCTACCGGGAAGACCCGGTGCGCATCATCCGCGCGGTGCGCTTTGCCGCCAAGCTGAACCCGCTGGGCTTCACGCTCGACCCCAAGACGGCCGCGCCGCTGATCAAGTGCCAGGCCCTCCTGGCCGACGTGCCGCAGAGCCGCCTGTTCGACGAGATGCTCAAGCTGCTGCAGACGGGCCACTCACTGGCCACGATCGAGCAGCTCAAGGTGCTTGGCATGTCGCGCGGCATTTACCCGCTGCTGGACCTGGTCGTGGAGCGCGCCGAGCAGCCGTTCGTCAAGGCGGCCCTGCAGGACACTGACCGGCGCGTGAATGAGAGCAAGCCCGTGGCGCCCAGCTTCCTGCTGGCCTGCGTGCTTTGGGCCGACGTGCGTGACGGCTGGGCCGACCGCCTTGCGAGCAAGCAGCACCCCTTCCCGGCGCTGCAGGACGCCATCGACGACGTCTTCAACGCGCGTATCGGGGACGTCTCGGGGCGCGGCAAGCTGGCCGCCGACATGCGCGAAATCTGGATGATGCAGCCGCGCTTCGAGAAGCGCACCGGCAACACACCGTTCAGCCTCGCGGAGCAGCCGCGTTTCCGCGCGGGCTTCGACTTCATGCGTTTGCGTGCCGACATCGGCGAGGTGGACGTGGTGCTGGCCGACTGGTGGCAGGAGTTCAGCCTGGCCAGCGACGCCGTCCGCGAAGACCTCGTCGCGCAACTGCGCGAGGAGCAGCACAAGGGCCAGCGCCGGGTGCGTGCCCAGCGGCCCGTCGAGAGGATTGCCGATTTGGCACAGGAGGCGCCAGCCCCGGAACGCGAGCAGCAGCGGGCACGGGGCGAATCGCAGGCCCGCGAGGGCGACGCATCGGATGCCCCCCGCAAGCGCCGCCGCCGCAGGCGCAAGCCCACAGGCGAGGGCGGCGCACAGCCGGCCGGTGAGCCGGTTGGCGGCGCCGAGGACTAGCGCGCCCGCGAGCCATGCGCGATCCGGTCACCGCTTACGTGGGCCTGGGCGCCAACCTCGGCGATCCGGTCCAGGCAGTGCTGGACGCCATTACGCGCATCGCGGAACTGCCGCACACGAGCGTGATTCGCGAGTCGTCGCTCTACCGCACCGCTCCGATCGAATCCACCGGTCCGCACTACATCAACGCGGTCGTCGAGATTTCAACCAGCCTCCCGGCGCCCGAACTGCTGGAGGGATTGCAGGAGATCGAGGCCGAGGCGGGGCGGCAGCGTCCCTATCGCAATTCGCCCCGTACGCTCGACCTGGACCTTCTTCTGTACGGCAACGACCGCATCGACACCGCCGATCTGCAAGTGCCGCACCCCAGGATGAACGAGCGCGCCTTTGTTCTCGTACCACTCGCGGAAATTGCTCCGCACCTGGTGTCCGCCGACCAGCTCGCCGTGGTCGCCGGCCAGGAATTGACGCCCATCTGAGCGGTGGCCTTACCTCGCAGGTAATTGCCGGCATGACTGCGCAACCTCACCATCGAGGCATGACAAGGTTCATCGACAACTGGAGGTTCATATGAGCGACACGGGTCTGATTGCGATCGCATGCGGCTTGATCATCGGCTTGGGCGCCATCGGCGCTTGCCTGGGCATAGGCGCGATGGGCGGGCGCTTCATCGACGACGCGGTACGCCAGCCCGAGATGATGGAGCCGCTACAAACCAAGATGTTCCTGCTGGCCGGGCTCATCGACGCCAACTTCCTGATCGGCGTCGGCGTGGCGATGATGTTCGTGTTCGCGAACCCGTTTGCGAAGTAGCAATTGCGAGCACACGCAGTTTGTTGGCGGCGGGCCGTGGACGGCGGGTGGCCGACTCCGTTCGTGTCCCCCGCCGCGGGAGGCGGCTCCTCCTTGACCTCACTGCGTCGGCCACCCGCCATCCACAGCCCTTAAGCGACATTCCTTCGCTCGACGATTTCGAACAGCTCGGCGACTCGGCCGCGATCCTGCGACGGTGTACCGCGAGATCAAGCGCAACGGGGATGCCAGCCGCTATCGGGCCGTTCGAGCCGAGGAGGCTGCCTGGGACAGGGCCAAGCGACCACAAGGCTGTGTGCCGGACATGCGAGGGGAGTTGGGCGCACCTGGTGAGCGGCACGCTCGAATTGCGTTGGTCACCCCGGCAGATCGCCGGCTGGCTCAAACAGCCATTCGCTCATGATGTGGCCATGAATGTTTCGCACGAAACCATCTACCGCGCCCTGTTTCGGCGGACTGCACAGCTACATTGCCACCCTGGTGGAGCGGCGTTCGCGATACGCGATGAAGTTGCAGGGCAAGGATAGCGAGAGCGTTGTGAGGGCGCCCATCCACCGTGGTGCTGTTCGATGCCTCGAAAGAACCGATGTCGCCTAAGGGCTGTGGATGGCGGGTGGCTGACGCAGTGAGGTCAAGGAGGAGCCGCCCTCCCGGCGGCGGGGGACACGAACGAAGTCGGCCACCCGCCGTCCACGGCCCGCCGCCCGCACACTGCGCTTGCCCGCTTAGCGAATCGCCACGATATTCAACGGGACAGCCCTGCTAAAACCACTCCACCAACCCCGACTGCTGCGCGTTCTGCGGGTTCGACCCCGCATCCCTCACGCGTTGCAGGGCGTCTTCGGTGGTCAGGCCCAGCGACTTGAGGACACACGCGGCGGTGCTGCCTGTGCGGCCCAGGCCGGCGGCGCAATGCAGCATCACGGCCTCGCCGCGCTCCAACGCGTGCGCGATGTCGCGCACGTCCCGCCGAAAGCCGACCGCGTCCTCAGGCACGCCGAAATTGGGCATGGGCAGGTTCAGCCACCGGAACGGTGTCTCACCCTGGGCCAGTGCGTGGTGGTAGCGGGGCGAGAGCTCTACCAACTCGCTGCGGGGCGTGAGGCAAACCACCAGCGTCAGCCGCGCGCATTTCGCCGAGGCTTCGAAAGCGCTCCACGACTCGAATCGGCCGGGCATTGAGCCCAGCCACAGCGAGCCTGGAACTTCAGGGGGCAGGTCGACGGAACGCAGTGACATAAGGCGATTGTGCCGAGCGCAGCGATGCGGTGCTAGGGTCCGATGCTGCCGCGCTGCTGGCTGACGGTGAATTCGCTCACCGCACCCGCCTTGTTACCCCAGGCACTCCGGATATGGCTGATCACCGCGGCCACATCCTCGTCGCTCAGCAACGTCGCGAAGGGCGGCATCCCAAAAGGGCGCGGATTGCCCGCGGTGGCCGGCGGGAAACCGCCGCCCAGTACGACCTGCACGAGGTTGGCCGTCACCGGCAGCGTCACGGCGCGGTTGCCTGCGAGCGGCGGATAGGCACCTGGCACGCCTTCCCCCTTTTCGCCATGGCATTGAGAGCAATGCTGTTCGTAGAGCTTGGCGCCTCGCTCGGCCATCCGCGCACCTGCCACGCGCTCCTCTGCGGCGTCGCCTGTGTTGCGAGGTAGCGCCTTCAGGTACATGGCCATGGCGCGCAGGTCCGCCGGCGACATGTGTTGGGTGCTCTGCAGCACGACCTCGGCCATGGGGCCGAGCACGGTGCCGCGCTCGGCGACGCCGGTCTGCAGCAGGCGCACGATCTGTTCCGGCTCCCAATCGTGAAGGCCCGCTTCGACCGGTGATGCAAGCGATGGCGCATACCAGTTCTGCATCGGGATCAGTCCGCCGGAGAGGTCCATCAAGTCGCTGCTCGCGCCGAGCGCGTTGCGGGTGGTGTGGCACGCGCTGCAATGCCCGAGGCCGCGCACAAGGTAGGCGCCGCGGTTCCACTGCGCAGATTGCGCCGCGTCGTCGGTGCGCCCGGCCGGGCTGAAGTACATCGCCCGCCACACGGCCAGCGCGGCCTGCGTGCTGTAAGGCCAGAGCAGGCGGTGAGGCGTGTTCGCGCGCGCCACGGGCTTCACGCTGCGCAGGTAGTCGAACATTGCGTCGGCGTCCGCCCGCGTGATCAGCGTGTAATTCGGGTAGGGGAAGGCGGGGTACAGAAGCCGCCCGTCCCGCGATCGGCCGTTGTGCAACGCGCGCCAGAAATGACCCGCCGACCAGTCCCCGATGCCGGTTGCTTTGTCCGGCGTGATGTTGCTCGCATACGCGGTGCCGAAAGGCGTTTCGATAGCGCGCCCGCCCGCGAAGGGCGCGCCGCCGCGCTCAGTGTGGCACGCCATGCAGTTACCCGCGCGGATCAGGTAGGCCCCGCGCGCCACGCTCTCGCCGGCCGGGGGAGTGAGCGGGGGCGCGTCGTGGATCTTGTCCTCGCCGCGGAAGTTCAGGATCAGCACGAGCCCAAGCACGGCGAGGACGCCGAACAGCAAGGCGATGATGGCCCGCTTCATGGCTGCTGCCTCCCGGCCGGCAGCATGGCGCTGCCGCACGAGATCGCCGGCGGCTGCGGCAGCGACGCAATGGCTCGGGTATCGCGCGGCAGGGGCTGGGTGGCCAGCCAGGCGGCCACCGCGGCCACATCCTCGGGTGAGAGTTGCCGCGCAATGCGCGCCATGCAGTCCGGCGCATGCGCGCGCCGCTGCCCGGTACGCCACGCGCCCAACTGCGAGTTGAGGTAATCGCGCGAAAGGCCCAGCAAGCCGGGCGTGTTGGGCGCAACGCCCGTCAACGCATCGCCGTGGCATTGCACGCAGGCAGGAATGTCCCTGCCCGCATCGCCTTGCCGTGCCAGCGCCTGGCCACGTTGCAACAGCGCCGGGACGGAGGTGGCCGGCGGTGGGGATGCGTACGGCAGGTCGAGTGCGGCGAAGTGCTGGGCGATCTCCAGCAGGTAGGCGTCTGAAAGCGGGTCCAGCAGGCGCGCCATGAGTCCGTAGTGACGGCGGCCGTCGCGGAAGTTCAACAGCTGATTGTAGAGGTAGCCCGCCGGCTTGCCCGCGATGCGCGGGTAATAGCCGTCCGGGCCGGCGCGGCCTTCCTTGCCGTGGCAGCCGGTGCAGGCCAGGGTGCGCTGCGCCATGCTGTCCTCGAATTTGGGCGCCGCATGCGCGGCCGCCGTGGCCAGGGCCCACACAGGCGCGAGCGCCAGCCATTTCAGGAATTTCATGTTGCGTCCGACTATGCCACCGCACGGCCACGCGCGCACCGGTCCTACACCAAGGCCGGCCGCGCTGCCCTAGATTGATGGAACACAGGAGATGCCGATGAGCAAGAAACCCAGTTCGCCCGAAGCCGCCGACGATGCGCGCCGCTCACCCGAGCCGGCCGGCGAGGAGCCCGGCACGAATGCCGTCGAACACGAGCCGGATCCGCACGCCAAACCCATCCCCGATGGCGAGCACAAGTACATCCCCCGCAGCCCCTACACCAGCGGCAATGACTAGTCGCCCTACCGCGGGCGCTGACGCGTGAGCACCACGTCCGTCAGCGGGAAGGCGATGCAGGGAAGGATCCAGCCCTCTGCCTTTTCCTCCGGCAGCAGGCCCGGCCACTGGATGCTGTATCGCACCTCGCCTTCGACCAGCCGGCACATGCAGGTGCGGCACGTGCCGTTGCGGCAGGAGCTCGGCAGGGGAACACCTGCATGCTCCGCCGCGATCAGCAGGGGCTGGTCGGAGGAAACGGTAAACGCCGCGCCGCCCGGCTCGAAACGAGCGGTAAAGCACCGGGGCGTGGTTTCTTTCGCGGGCAGGGGCGCCTCGGCGCTCTCGGTCATGGCCCCATCATAATCAGCGCATCACCTTTATCCATTGATCTATGTCCAGCTACCCGGTCCGACCGGCAGTGGAGCGCGATGCCGATCAGGTCGCATCCGTCCATGCCAACTCTTCCCATGCCGCTTACGAGGGCGTCGCGCCCGACGCCCCGCAGAGCCTTCCTATGGCCAAGCGCCTGGCGTTCTGGAAGGACGCCATCGAATACGGCGAGCCGCTCGTCCAGGTGGTCGTAGATGAGGGACGCGTCGTGGGCTTTGTCGGGTACGACCGTTCGCGCGACCCCAAGTCCAAGCCCACCACCGGCGAGATATGGGCGCTCTACGTTGAGCCGTCCCACTGGGGTCGTGGCGCCGGCTTGGCCCTGTGGGACGCCGCGCGCGAAGGCCTGATGGAGGAGGGCTGCATCGAGGTCACGGTCTGGATCCCGCTGTGCAACGACCGGGCCTTGCGCTTTTTCGAGCTGGCGGGTTTCAAGCGCGAGCTCAACACCGCCAAGACCGTCACCATCAGCGGCGTGAAGCTGGAGGAAATCCGGCTGCGGCGCCCCCTCAACTAAAAACAGAAAGCACCGGATGGCATCGAGCCTGCTTGCCCTGCTGGACGACATAGCGACGATCCTCGACGACGTCTCCATCCTCGCCAAGGTTGCCGCCAAGAAGACCGCCGGCGTGCTGGGGGACGATCTCGCGCTCAACGCCCAGCAAGTGTCCGGCGTCACCGCCGACCGTGAACTGCCCGTCGTGTGGGCGGTCGCCAAAGGGTCGTTCATCAACAAGGCCATCCTGGTGCCGGCGGCTCTCGCGATCAGCTCCTTCATCCCCTGGGCCGTGACGCCCCTGCTGATGATTGGCGGCGCCTTCCTGTGTTTCGAGGGCGCCGAGAAACTGGCGCACAAGCTGCTGCACAGCAAGGCGGAGGACGACGCGCACGAGGAAGAGCTCGCGAAGGCACTGCTGAATCCCGCGGTCGACCTGCGCGTCATCGAGAAGGACAAGATCAAAGGCGCGGTGCGCACCGATTTCATCCTCTCGGCCGAGATCATCGCCATCACGCTCGGCACGGTTGCCGGCAGCGAAATGTCGGTGCGCATCGGGGTGCTGGTCGGGATCGCGCTGCTCATGACCATCGGTGTCTATGGCCTGGTCGCCGGCATTGTGAAGATCGACGACCTCGGCCTGCACCTCACCCGGCGCGCGGGTGCCGCGTCGCGGAAGATCGGCGCGCTGATCTTGCGCGCGGCGCCGTGGCTGATGAAGGGCTTGTCCATAGCCGGTACCGCCGCGATGTTCCTTGTTGGCGGCGGCATCCTCGTGCACGGGGTGCCGCCCGTCGCGCACGCCATCGAGCATTGGGCCGAGGGCGCGGCCGGCAGCCTGGACTGGCTGCTTACGGGGCTGCTGAATGGGCTGGCTGGCATCGTGGCGGGCGCCATCGTGCTGGGCGGGGTCACCCTCGCGCAACGCATGTTTGGCCGCAAGGCCGCCGCGTGAACGAGGCGCCGCCTATCGAATGGGCCGAGGACGGCCAGCAGCGCAGTGCGCGCTGGCGATCCGAAGCGGCGCTGCCGCCGCCGCGCCGCGTGCAGGCGGTTGACGACACGTTGCCCGCCGACGCCGCTTATCGCCTGGCCAGCGAAGGCACCGCGCTGCTGTGGCGCAGCGACTTTCACAACGCCAGGCAACTGCTGCAGGCAATGGCCCGGCGCGCCGACCGCAAGCCGCGAAAGCCTGCTGCGGCGCCCGTGACGCTGTCCGAAGGTTTTCATTTGCATCGGCAGGCGCAGGGGCAGCGCGCCCGCGTGCTGGGCAAGGTGCTGGTGGAACTGGAGGGCGATTACAGCATTGCGCTACCTCGCGCCCCCGACCTGCGCGCCGCATGTCAGCAGGCCTGGGGCCCGCCGGATGGTCAGCCTTCAGTGGCGTCGCTGCGGGAACTGCTGGGGCTTGTGGGGGCGTTCGAGTGGCGGCGCAGGGGGGTTGAGATCCCTGCGCTGGGCCCGCCCCCGGGCAATCGCATCCATCCTCATTACGGTGTGTTCTCGCCGGTGCGCGGCGAGTATCTCGATCTTGTCGCCGCCGCGCCCTTACCGTCTACCGAGCTCGCGTTCGATATCGGCACCGGCACGGGCGTGATCGCGGCCGTGCTTGCCCGTCGCGGTGTCCACCGCGTCATCGCTACCGACCAGGACCCTCGCGCATTGGCTTGCGCCCGTGAGAACGTCGTGCGGCTGGGCTTGCGCGATCGCGTCGAGGTGCTGGAGGCGGACCTGTTCCCTCCTGGCCGCGCTCCGCTCGTGGTGTGCAACCCGCCGTGGCTGCCGGCACGGCCGAGCTCGCCCATCGAGCACGCAATCTACGACGAGGACAGCCGCATGTTGCGCGGCTTCCTGGCCGGCCTGGCCGACCACCTGGCACCGCAAGGCGAGGGTTGGCTCATCCTGTCCGACCTGGCCGAGCATCTCGGACTGCGCACGCGCGAGGAACTCACGGCCTGGATCGCCGCCGCCCGGTTGCGAGTGATCGCCCGCGACGACATGCGGCCGCGTCACCCCAAAGCGCAAGACCCCAGCGACCCGCTGCATGCGGCCCGGGCCCGCGAAGTCACGTCGCTGTGGCGGCTTGCGCGCACTGGGAACGATGAGTAGGCACGGTCCTACGCGACGACGCGCGCTCGGCGGATAGGGCATCCTGGCTCAGCGGTCAAGAATGGTTCATCCCCAACGAACCGGGAGCCATCCATGCCCGACCAGTCCCAAATGTCTCATCAGTTCGACCGCAATCCACCCGCGGCCGCGCTGGTCGCGAACGCATACCGGCTTTCCGTCGACGAGGACATTGCCTTGGGCTGCGAATGCGCCGATCCGGCCTTGCAGATAGAGCGATGGGGCCAGGAAGCCCTGCAGTTCCCACAGCCCGGTGCTTGAGGTTGGCCGGCACGACGCATATCGTGACAGTGCAGGTCCTACAGGCCCTTCCGCCATATCCCCACTTTCCTCGCAAGGGGGCAGTTCTAATCTGAAAACCAGCTGGCACCCGCCGGCGTTTTTCTTCCAACTGCCAAGTGCCCAGTGGGCACGAACCCAAGGAGTAACGACAATGAATGCAACACGGAAAGCACTGACGACTTTGGCCGTCGCGGCCGCCATGGCTGGCGGCGTATCCATCGCCCAGACGTCGGGAACGAGCACCGACGCCACCAGCCAGAACCCGAGCACCAACGCGCAAACCAGCGCACCGGCGACGAGCAATGACACCAGTTCGTCCACGATGTCCAACAGCACGACGACCGAATCCTCGACCATGTCGAACACCAGCCCTGCTCCGCAGGCCGACCGCGGATAACGGCGCAACCCGCACCGATGGGCCCCATCGAGCCGGCAGGCCCGGTGGGGCCTTTCACCTGAACGGAATTGAAGAAGAAGCCTGAACGATGAAAGCAGTGGCGACCTCCGCGAATGGCAAATCCGAATTCCTCGATGCGGTCCAGAAGGGCCTGTTGCTGGGCGCGGCCGTTCTGGCCCTTGTCATGCCCCCCTCGGGGTGGTTCCAGCGACACGGCGAAGCGCCAACCGCGGCGGCGCGCATGGCGCCCGGCAACGGCGCGGCTCGCCGAGCGGACTTCGGCGCGATCACGCCCACAGACGACGTTCGCCAGCTTGCGACCTGGGCCGTCGCCACTGCCGACTACAAAAACAGATCGTTCGTCATCCTCGACAAGAAAGACGCGAGGGTCTATGTTTTCGAGCCGTCGGGCCGACTCAAGGCCGCGTCACCCGTATTGCTGGGCTATGCCATCGGCGACGACAACGCGCCCGGTATAGGCACCAAGCCGCTTTCCCAAATCCTTCCCGAAGAGCGCACGACTCCCGCGGGCCGCTTCGTCGCCGAGATCGGCATGAATGCGCGCGGGGAGGACGTCGTCTGGGTGGATTACGACGCCGCGGTATCGATGCATCGTGTGTTGACCACGAACCCGGCGGAGCGCAGGCTCGAGCGGTTGGCAACCCCGACGCACGAGGACAACCGCGTCTCGTACGGCTGCATCAACTTGCCGAAGGCGTTCTACGAGGATGTCCTCGCCCCCACAGTGAAAAAGATCGGCGCCGTCATTTACGTGCTGCCTGAAACGCGGCCGCTCCATCAGGTCTTCGGCCCCATGAATGCCAAGGCGCCACTGAAGATCGCGCAGCAATAAAAACCCCACAGCTTGGCTGTTACCGTTACAAAGCTTTCCCGGGGTAACGGCCGTTGATACCATCTGCCCCTTTTGAGTCGGGTGTTCGCCCGACTTCCGCGCGCGAGCGCGATCGGACAGGGGGCTCGAATGGCTTGGCTCAGGAAAGCGGTGGGCGCAGTGGGCATGTGGGCTGCTGCTTTGGGAAGTGTGGCTGTGCTTGCGCAGCCCGCCGTCAAGCCTGAGTTCGGCGTGCAGCACGCGTCGGACGATGCGCGCTTCGTCACCAATTGGATCTTGGACGCGGACGACCATCGTGGCATGCCCTTCGCCGTCGTCGACAAGAAAGACGCGCGCATCTACGTATTCGACGCCGGCGGGCGCCTGTCTGGATCGGCGCCGGCATTGCTCGGGCAGGCAGTTGGCGATGACTCGGCCCCCGACGTGGGAGCGCATACGCAGGCCGGCGAAGTGCCAATCCCCGAACGCACCACGCCCGCCGGGCGCTATATATCCCGGCCCGGCCGCAACCTGGATGGCGAGCATGTCGTCTGGGTCGACTATGCCGCAGCGGTGGCGATCCACCGGGTGCGTCCGGGCGCGAATTTGCGTTCGCGTCAGGCGCGCCTCGCATCGGCGACTCCCGATGACAACCGGGCGTCGCTCGGCTGCGTCGTGGTGCCCGAGGCCTTCTACGACACTGTCGTGCAGCCGCTGCTGGGGCGCAGTCGCGCCGTCGTTTACGTGCTGCCCGAAACCCGGCCGGTGCACGAAATCTTCGGCGCGCTCTGAAGGCTCCGTGCGATCAGGCTCCGTCTTACACGGGGTTTTGGCAGGTTCCGACGCGCGAGCGGCAGCAACCTGGTTATCTTGACGGTGTTGCCGGGCATCCGGCGCAAATGTCAGCTGTCACACTGGGGAAAACCGGGCACGAGCCCGGTTTTTTCTTTCAGGTGGAAAGCCAGCGATTCTCCGATACCGCGCAGCCGCTGATTCGCCAGGACGCGTCGGGCTGCCGCTCCAGCTTGAACAGCGCGAGCCACGACTTGGAGTTTCTGTCGGTGATCTCCACGAGCTGAAGCACCTCGTCGTCGTCCTGCTCGGGTTTGTGGAACGTGACGGACCGCGGCCGATACACCATGGGATAGGCGCCGCGCACCAGCGCCAGGAATCGGGTTGATGTGCCCATCGCCTGCTGGACCGCAGGCGTCGCTGTCTCGAAAGCGCCTTCGGCGTCATCCTGCGCGAACGCGGCCAGCTGGGCCGCGATGATTCGTTGAACCTGCTGCGCCTCGGAGTCGGAGAGGGCACCGGCATGGGAATTGAGCGCGCCGGATGCGGCCAACGCGATGATCAACACCACGAAAAGGCGAAAGAAGAGCGAGTGCATCTGGCGTCTCCCGAGTTGGCGATTCGAGAGTACGCCGGTGTGCGCGCAGGGCCCTGTAGGCCGGGGACACCGCGCGCCGTCGGACACCGCATGGTGTGCGCGCCACCCATAAAAGCAGCCGGGCCCCGCTGGACAATGTTCCTGCGTTTCTCGCTTGCGCGCGAAAGCTCGATACCTGTCTCGTGACGCGAAGCCCGGCCGGCCGTAGCCAGTGTGGTGAGCGCGGCGAGGCCGGCGCGCCAGCCGGCTGCTCGACCGCGTGTAGGCGGCCTCCGGCACGCACCTCTGCCTTACAGAACGAACAATCCCTCGAAGCCGCCGCTGGGCTCGAACCGCCGATTGCGAAAGTGCAGCCGCGTCGGCCCGGGTAGCGCGCGTTGGCGAACCGTGTGGAGTTCGTCGCCGGGGTAGCACATGATGCGCACGCCGTCGTGCTCGAACGCCTCAGGCAGGACAACCGGCGGCGGGCGCTGCCGCGCGTGCTCCAGCGCGGCCCGCACCGTGTCATAGCGCGCCAGGTGTGCCAGGCTCATGATCTGCGGCGGGGCCAGCTCGATGAGGCCGTCCCAGTACTGCCGCAGCGCTTCGCGCGGCGCGAGCCATGCGCTGTCGGTTGCTTCATGGTCGTCATGCCGCGCCACCTGACCCTCGGGCACTGCCGCGATGAAGAAGCGCGTGTCGAAACGCTTGCGCATCACGCCGCCCACGCTGGGTGTGATCCAGCGGGACCAGGGCTGCAGCCGGCTTGCGGCAAGCCGCAGGTTCAGCATCGCCAGCATCTCGTCGAAGGAGCGTCCCTCACGCACCAATTGCTGCGCCCGGGCGACGCCGGCGGCATCGACGCCTTGGGCGTAGAGCACTCCGGTCTCTTCGAATGCCTCGCGAACCGCGGCTACATGGAGGACGGCCGCCGTCAGTTGGTCGAGGTCCGCCTCGCCTAGCGCGGCGTGCAGCGCGTGAAGCGGCGCATCGAGATGCGCGAGCATGTCGAGCCTGGCGTCTTCGAGGTCTACTTTTCCGCCCGGGAACACGTACACGCCGCCCAGCACATCCGACAGGCCGTGGCGCTTGAGCAGGAACACCTCCAGTCCCCCGGGCGCGTCGCGCAGCATCACAACCGTCGCGGCGACGAGCACCGGGCTGTCCGAAGGGTCCATGTGAAGTTCCATCGTGCAAGCCTAGCAGAGCCACCGGCGAGCGACAGACGCCGCCCCGTCGGCGCACTACGGCAGAGGTGACAGGCGTAGTCCGACACGCATTGCCGCCGCGGCCTGACGCCCTCGGCAGGGGCCGGAAGTAGGCTTAAAGACAGCTGGCAGAACGCTGGCAGTTCATCAATGTCCAACTTCAAGGAGCGTTTGTCATGAGTGCATTCACCAAATGCGCAGGCCTGCTCGCCGGCCTTTCCACTGTCGCCGTGATCGGCGTGGCCGTCGCACAGAGCGAGCCGCCAAATCCGAATATCACGAACCATCCCATCGCCGCGGGCCAGCAGAGCACGCACATGACTCCGATGGGCGAAACCGGCGTGTTGGCGCATCCGGGCGAGATCCGTACCGCGGCCACCATCACCCGCGAGCCTGAAGTAGCCACTGTGGCGCCCGCGCCCGAGCCTGCTGCCGCGCCTGTCGCCGCCGCACCGGCGCCCGCGCCCGAACCGGTTGCTGCCGCCGAGCCGGCGCCGAGCACCACGACGATGGGCGCGGCCCCCGCGCCGGAGCCGGAGCCGGAGCCCCAATTGGTGGCGAAGGCCGACCGCGGCTAAAGCGCGTCGTTAGTCAGATTTGGGCTCAGCGAAAAGCGGGCGGCCTCAACGGTTGCCCGCTTTTCTTTGTCCCATGCGCTGAAGGATGAGCTGCCGCGTGGCCCGCACTTCGCCCACAAACGGGCTCTGCGGGTCCGAGGCCTTGTCGATCTGTGCAAGCGCCTCTGTATGACGCCCCTGGTCGGACAAAGTCTGGGCCAGGTTGTTCATCACGATCACCGATTGTGGATGACGTTGTAGCGCCGCGCGGAGCACGGCCGTCGCGTCCGCCAGCGCGCCGCGTGCGTGATGCTGGTTGGCCAGGCCAATTGCGGCGGGCAGGTTGTCGGGCCAGCGTTTCAGCGCGGCGTCATAAGCCTTTGTCGCAGCGTGCGCATCCCCGGCTCGCGCCATCGCCAGCACCGCCGCCATCCATCCGTCTTCGGTCGCTGTCACGGGAATGCGGTCGGGCGGGGCGACCACCATGGCCCAGTAGCCGCTTTTCATCCATTCGCGCTCGAACGCTGTGAAGGGCATTTCCTGCCGCACCGTGGTGCCCGAGCGGAGAAACAGCGAACCCGTCCCGTAATCGAAGCCATTGACCACTGCGTAGTGCCACTGCGTGAACATCGGGCCCACATCCTGCAGCACGACCACCGGGTTGCCCGCCGCCACTTCGCGAAGCAGGTCCGCATAGCGCGGAGCGAGCTGATAGGACACCCGGCCATGGCGACGTGGCGTCGCCAGCATTTCAAGCTGAAGGCTGCCCCTGCGCGAGGGCAGATAAACCTCGGGCACCAGCTGCTCCGGGGTGACCTTCACGCCGCTGTAGCCCAGTACCGTAGCGAGCGCGGCCGGCCCACACTGGTAGTCCACCTGCGGGAAGAACGGTACGCCCGTCCATTCAACCTGCTCTGGAACGCCCGCGGGCCATCCGGATCGCAACGCGACTGTCTGCGGAACGAGTTGAGCACAACCGGCCAGCACGGCGAGCAGTGCGCACAGGAAAGGGCCCGCCCACAGGCGGGCCGCGCGGTGCGGCCCTGTCATGCGGCCGAACCCGATCTGCCGGTCACTTCCGGTACATGAAGTACCAGACCAGGCCCGCGATGATGACGATCGCAAGCCAGCCGCCACTCGAGAGCGCGCCCGCCGGGGCGGTGTGCATGTCCTGCGTCAATTGCTGCACTTCCTGATCGGTCATCGTGGCAACGCGCGCACGGGCGTCGGCCGGGTCGATGCCTTGAGCCTGCAGTTGGGCAGCGGTTTCGGCGCGATCCAGCACGCTCAGGACCATGCTGCGCTGTGTCTGCGATTGCGTCGTCGCGGCCGCCTGGTCCGCGCCGATCATGCCCGCGTTCGCGGTCTGGAACGAAAGTGCCAGCAGAGATACGACCAGCGCGCGGCATGTCATTCTTTTCATCGTGGATGTCATCGTCAGGCTCCTTGGGATGGGTTGTGGAAGTCGGCGCCAGCGGCAAGACCCACCATGGCGCCGAATCAATATACGCGCGTGCGCAGCGCTTGTGTGCCCATCAGTTGTCAGCGGCCAACGCGCGGCGCGCGTGCCGACACAGAACGCTACAAAAATGCAGGGGCCAGACCGTGTCAGTGCGCGCTGGCGTCGTTTTCGATGGTTATCACTCTGGGCGCAGGCGTGGCCGGCTTGCCGCAGCCCGAGCAAGTCGAGCAGGCACCGCAATTGCCGGGCTGCGCTAACCTGGCCTGCAAGCGCTGCACATGTCTTTCGCCGAGCCCCCAATGCCTGGCCCATCGGGCAGCCCGCTCTGCCAATGTGCGCCGTGCGCCCGCGGGCATCAGGCTCCAAGCACTGTAGAGCAGTGCCCACACAACAATCGCCGCGATGATGAGGTATTGGGTCATGCGGCACCCCAGGCAAGCGCAACGCGATAGGTGATGAGCGAGGCGATGTACGCCAGCCCGAAGAGGTAGGCCGCCATCAACAACGGGTAGCGCCAGGAATGCGTTTCACGCTTTACGGCCGCCAATGTGGAAATGCATTGCGGCGCGAACACGTACCAGGCCAGCAACGAGAGCGCGGTGGCCAGCGACCAGCTTGTGCCCAGCATCGGAGCCAGCTGCTCCGACAGCGCCTCGCCGGTGGCCGAAAGGGCATACACCGTGCCTAGCGCCCCCACGGCCACCTCGCGCGCGGCCAATCCCGGAATCAGCGCGATGCAGATCTGCCAGTTGAATCCGATAGGGCGGAACACCGGCTCCAGCGCCTGGCCGATCATGCCGGCCAGGCTGTACTGGATCGCCGGCCCCGTGGCACCCTCCGGCGCCGCGGGATAGCTCGAGAGCAGCCACAGCACGATCGTGAGCGCGAGGATGATGCCGCCGACACGCCGCAGGAAGATCGCCGCGCGCTCGAGCAGCCCCAACGCCAGGCTGCGCGGGTGCGGCCAGCGATAGGACGGCAGCTCCATGAGCAGCGGCGCCTGTACAGCGTTGCGGCGCAGGCGCTTGAAGATCCACGCCACGCCCATGGCCGAGACGATGCCTGCGACATACAGCGTGAACAGCACCAGGCCCTGCAGGTTGAACAGGCCCGCGACTTCCCGCTTCGGAATGAACGCGCCGATCAGCAACGCATACACGGGCAGCCGCGCCGAACAGGTCATGAGCGGGGCGATCATGATCGTGACGAGCCGGTCCGGCCAGCTGCCGATGCTGCGCGTCGCCATCACGCCCGGGACGGCGCACGCAAAGCTGGACAGCAGCGGGATGAACGAGCGGCCGGACAAGCCTACCGTGCCCATCACGCGGTCGAGCAGGAAGGCCGCGCGCGGCAGGTAGCCCGAGTCCTCGAGCGCGAGGATAAAGAGGAACAGGATCAGGATTTGCGGCAGGAACACCAGCACGCTGCCGGCGCCCGCAACAACGCCATCCACCAGCAGGCTGCGCAACGGCCCATCGGCCATGGTGCCCGTCACCAGCTCACCGACGCTCTCCATCAGTGATTTGATGCCCTCCATCGGTACTTGCGCCCAGCTGAACACGGCCTGGAACATGAGGAAGAGCAATACGGCCAGGATGGGCAGGCCCCACACGGGATGCAGCGCTGCGCGGTCGATCGCCTCGTCCACGCGAGTGTTCACCAGCGGCTCCTGAACGGCGGCTTTCAGGATGCGCCGCACTTCCTGCTGCGTCTGCAGCACCTGCGCAAAGTCGGGAGCCACCCACGGCGCGGGGTGGTGCGGGCCTTCGGGCCAGCGCGACTCCAGCCGCGCGATCAGGGCCTTCGCGCCCTCCCGGCGCACGCCCACGGTCTCGACCACGGGCACGCCGAGTTCCCGCGCGAGCGCAGCGCAGTCGATGCGGATGCCGCGCCTGTGCGCGACATCGCTCATGTTGAGCGCCACGATCATGGGAACGCCCAGGCGGCGTGCTTCAAGCACCAGCCGCAGGTTCAGCTTGAGGTTGCTCGCATCGGTCACGCACACCAGCAGCGAAGGAGCGTCGACATCCGCGCGCGCGCCCGTGACCACGTCGCGCGTGATCGCTTCGTCGGCGCTCAGCGGATTGAGGCTGTAGGCCCCCGGCAGGTCGAGGATCCGAACGCGGCGGCCCGAGGCAGTGAGCAGCATCCCTTCGCGCCGCTCGACGGTCACGCCCGCATAGTTGGCGACTTTCTGGCGGCTGCCGGTCAGCAGGTTGAAAAGGGCGGTTTTTCCGCAGTTGGGGTTGCCCAGCAGCGCGACATGTGGGACATGCGACACGTGCGTCGTCATGGCATGCACGGCGCTGCCGCATCTCTTTGTACGCCAACCAGCGCGGCCTCGAAACGCCTCAGGGCGAAGGTCGCGTGCCCCAGCCGCACGGCGATCGGCTCGCCGCCCGGCAGTGCACGCGCGATCACACGAAGCCGCTCGCCCGGCAGGAACCCGATCTCCATGAGGCGCAGCAGCAGATCGTGGTCATGTGGCCTTTGTGGTGACTGCAGCGCGGCCACCGTGGCTTCTTCTCCTGTCTTCAGGCTACTCAGCGGAACCACTGTCATTGCATTCCCGATACGACTCGATAAATAGACGAGTCAACGGAAATGAGAATAATTCCTAATGAGATTCAATCCTTGACCGGGATCAAACTCCGGTCGATTGCGCGTCGCTTATTCGACGATGTCCACGATGCTCGGGTCCCGGCGGATGGTTTCCCTGGCCCTGTGCTCGTGGCGGTCGAGCTTGCCCAAAGTGTGCTCGATCAGGCGGACCAGCTTCTGGGCGGCGCCGCGGAAAGCCAGGTCTTGCGATTCAGCGTGATGGTTCACGGCCAGCGGTGCGTGGCCGTTCAGGCGCGCTTCCAGCATGCAACGCAGGTCGGCTGCGCCCTTGGCAGCGCTGTTCTCATCGCTCATCTGGACTTCGACGCGGGTGATTTCCTGGCTGAAGCGGGACAACGCGTCGTTCAGGAATTCGCCGGCCCAGCGCTCCAGGGTTTCCTTGTTCTCGACCCCGTTGCTGGTGTTGACTTGTACTTGCATGAATTCGCGTCCTTTCTTGACTGCTTGCCATCAGTGTGGGGACGCAAGCGCCATTGTCGTGTAGGAGAAGGTGCAGACCACGATGTCGGACAGCTCGCGCCAACCAGAGCAGGCGGGCTTGCGACGCACAGCCTGTATGCTCGCCGTTCGCCGGGAGAAAATAACCAAATGGCTGTGCTTGAAACCATCGAATCGGAAACCGGGCCGAACCCGGTCGCCACGATCATTGTGCTCCACGGGCTCGGCGCGGACGGAAACGATTTCGTCCCCATCGCGCAGGAGCTCGACCTGTCCGCGGTGGGCAACGTGCGCTTCGTGTTTCCGCACGCGCCCGTGATCCCCGTCACCATCAACAACGGCATGCGCATGCGGGCGTGGTACGACATCCTGGGCATGGATCTCGTCAAGCGCGAGGACGAGCAGGGCCTTCGCCGGTCGCTTCGCGAGATCGAGGAGCTTCTCGAACGCGAGGAACAACGCGGAATGCCCGCGCACCGTATCGTGCTGGCGGGCTTTTCCCAGGGGAGTGCCATGGCGCTCATGACGGGCTTGCGGCATAAGCAGCGGCTCGCGGGCATCGTCGGCATGTCGGGCTACCTGCCGCTCGCGCAGAGCACCGCTGGCGAGCGAAGCGATGCCAACACCCTCACGCCCATCTTCATGGCGCACGGCCAGCACGACAACGTGGTTGTCGCACAGCGCGGCCAGGCCTCACGCGACGCTTTGCAGGCGCTTGGCTATCAGGTGGAGTGGCACGAATACCCGATGGCCCATTCGGTGTGCATGGAAGAAATCGCCGATCTCAACGCCTGGCTTGTGAAAGTGCTCGCGCACCCTTGAATTTGTCATGCCGGACTCGATCCGGCATCCATGGATTGCGGGTCGAGCCCGCAATGACAAGTCAGACCTCGCCGCCGAAGCGTTTGATGAGGTTGGCGATGTACTTGTCGACCAGCTTCTCGAATTCGCTTTCGACCACTGGCGCGACGACCATCTTCATCAGGCCGGGCAGGGGTAGGGTGATCTCGCCCGCGATCTTCAACTCGATGCCGGTTGACTTTTTGTTGTCCTTGAGCTTCCAGTGGCCGCCCACGAGGGCGTTGCCCACGCCTTCCACCGGCGTCCACACCACGGTGCCCTTGGCCTTGTTGCTGACGTACTTGCTGGCGTAGACGGTCTGGATGTTCACCTGCGCGGTGCCCACTTTTTCCATCTCCCACTTGTAGACGCCGCCTCCCATGTCGGTGAGCTTGTCCACCTTGGGGAAATGCGAAACGGAAGTGGGCACGTCCGACAGAACCTCGAAGACCTCCGCGGCCGCGGCCCTCACGTCGAATTCGTAGCCAAGGTCGATGTTCACGGTCACGGCCATGGGAGTCTCCTCGTTCGTTATGTGGGTGGCATTCTGCCACCCGGGGCCGCCGGCCAGTCGGCAGCTTAGTGCGTCTTGCGGGCTTGCGCAGCCAGTGCCGCGGCGCGTTCGATTGCGGCGACGGTCGCTCCAACGAGCGTGTCCACCACCACGACAGCGCCGTCGGCCGACAGGTTCAGTCCCTTCGCGTAGTAGGTGCTGAAGGCCTGTTGGGCACGCGCGGCATTGCGCCGGGTCTCGGCCGTCAACTTCGGGCTGGTTTTCTTCAGGGCGCTTTTCCAGCGCTGCTCTAGCGTGCCGGCCAGGCGTTCGCCGCCTTCGCGGTACGCTCCGATGACTTCGTGGGCGGTGTTGCCGAACTTCGCAACCATGTCGGTGGCGGTGGCGGAAAAGGCGTTGGTGCTCATGCGGGCTCCTGTTGCAGGTTGATGAGCCGATTCTGGCGGCCACTCCTAGTGCCGTCGACCTAATGGGGGCAGGTTTCCTAGGGGCGGGGGTCTAAGCCGGGCAGGGCGCTTACCAGATTCCGGCTTGTCCCGTCCGGATGCACGAAATCCGAAGGCGTGCTACCTTCCGGCCCATCAACGAGACAACGAACCCCTTCTTACATGAGCAACCTGCAGGCCCGCCTTGGCGCCCTCACGCCGCAACGGCTGAAGGGCGTGCGCCGCGGCATCGAAAAAGAAAGCCTGCGCGCCACGCCTGAAGGCGCCTTGGCGATGACGCCGCACCCGCAGCTCCTGGGTTCCGCGCTGACGCATCCCCACATCACCACCGACTACAGCGAGGCGCAGCTGGAGCTGATCACCGGCGTCCATGCATCCCCCGAGAGCTGCCTCGAGGAACTGCTGCAGATCCACCAGTTCACTTACCGCGCGCTCGGCGACGAGATGCTGTGGGTGTCCAGCATGCCGTGCAATCTGCCGGCGGACGAGAACATCCCCATCGGCCGTTATGGCTCGTCCAACGTCGGCCGCGCCAAGAGCGTCTACCGCATGGGCCTGGCGCACCGCTACGGCCGGCGCATGCAAACCATATCCGGCATCCACTACAACTGGTCCCTGCCCGACATCACGAGCGAACAGTACTTTGCGCTGATTCGCAACTTCCGCCGTCACGCGTTCCTGCTGCTGTACCTGTTCGGCGCGTCGCCTGCGGTGTGTTCCAGTTTTGTCGCCGGCCGCCAGCACGAGTTGCAGTCGCTCGGCGAGGGCACGATGTACATGCCGCACGGCACGTCGCTGCGCATGGGGCGCCTTGGCTACCAGAGCGATGCGCAGGCCAGCCTGGCAGTGAGCTACAACAGCCTGGACGGCTATGCCCAATCGCTGCATGAAGCGTTGACGCGGCCTTATCCCGCGTATGAGGCGGTGGGCATCGTGAACCCGGGCGGCGAGTACAACCAGCTCGCCACCAGCCTGCTGCAGATCGAGAATGAGTTCTACGGCACGATTCGGCCCAAGCGCGTGATCCGCCCTGGCGAGCGCCCGCTGCATGCCCTGCGCGAGCGCGGTGTCGAATACGTCGAAGTGCGCCTGCTGGACCTGAATCCCTTCGTGCCGATCGGCATTACGGCGCAAACCATCCGCTTCCTGGACATCTTTCTGCTGCATTGCCTGTTGTCCGACAGCCCGCCGGACACCCCGCAGGAGATCGCGGCGCTAGGGCGCAACCAGCACAAGACGGCCGCTTTCGGCCGCGAGCCCGGGCTGTGCCTGGAGCGCGGCGGATCGGAAGTTCCGCTCACGCAATGGGGCACCGAACTGATGGATTCGTTCGGGCCCATCGCAGCGGCCCTCGACGAAGCCCATCAGTCACCCGATTACGGTGACGCCCTGCGCGCCGCCAGCGCGCTGCTGCAAGACCCAGACCTGGTGCCCAGCGCGCGCGTGCTGGCCGTGATGGAGCGCGACTTCCCCAACTCCTTCACCGCCTTCACTCGCGCGCAATCGCAGCAGACGAAGGCCAAGCTGCTCGCGCTGCCTTTCAGCGCGGCCCAGCAGGCGCGATTCGCGGCGCTGAGCGAGCAATCCTTGCGCGACCAGAAGGCCATCGAGGCGGCTGACATCATGCCGTTTGAGGCATATCGCCAGCAATACGTCTCGCCCGAACGACTGGGCGTGTCCGCGTCGGCCATCGCCCCGGCGCTCGCCGCGGTCTAAAGCAAACTCTTCCTGCGCCAAAAGGACAGGGCGGGTACAATACGTGCTTCGATTGCGCAGGCGAATCGAAACGCGCCCATAAATACCACTCCAACCCCAGGCGCTCCAGTTCACCACTGCGCACGCGTCTTCGGGCATCCCAAGCTCCTGTTCCGGCCGCCACGCCGGGCTTTCCGACCAAGACGCGCTCCCGGTCCTCCGTAAGAGGCCCATGCCACCGGGATCGATGCGCGCCGGCTTGCCCAAGCAAGCTTCAACACACTCTCCTCGCGGCTGCATCGTTGCCGCCGCCTGGCACCGTTAATTTTCGAAAAAAGTTCAATTGAATTCCAAAGACAACATCACCGTAGGCAAGTACCTGATTTCGCCCCTGACCAAACCTCTCGCGAACGGTTGGTACGCCTGCTCCGTCTCGATCCGTTCGGGCTCGGGCAGTGGCACGCATGACCGGGTGCTGCGCCTCACGCGCCTTTTCCAGACCAAGCTCGCAGCGGTGCGCTATGCCACCGCCGAAGGCCTGCAGTGGATCGGGCATTCCCACACCAGCGTCCAGGGCGCCGCCCTTGCCGCTATCTAGACCCAGCACAGGAGACTCACCATGGCCAAGGAAGAACTGATCGAGATGAAGGGGCACGTGGACGAAGTGCTGCCCGACTCGCGCTTTCGCGTGACGCTGGAGAACGGTCACCAGGTCATCTGCTACACCGGTGGCAAGATGCGCAAGCACCATATCCGCATCATCGCCGGCGACAACGTGTCGCTGGAAATGTCCCCCTACGATTTGACCAAGGGCCGAATCACGTTCCGCCACATTGCCGGTCGAAGCGGCCCGCCGCCGGCTCGCCGCTGAGTTCGCGGCTCAGGCCGGAACGTCGTGCCTGCATCGCTGCACAGTGCAGGCCTGAACATGAGTCGCCTACGCTGCGCAGGTGCCCAGGCGCCACGCTTCGGCGACTCAGTCCTACACGGCTCGGTCAACGCCGAGCTGATAGTCGCCGTTGTAACCAAATCACCACTTCCGGGGATCCCCCAATGACCGCTTTCAAGACAACCCGGCGCGCTATCGCACTGCTGGCTTGCGCCTTCCTGCTTTCAGCACCGGCCCTGGCCGAAAAACCCGAGCATGCGGGCGGCAAGGGCAAGGGCGGCGACAAGCAGGAGCAGAAGGCGCAGAAGCGTGCAGATAAGCAGTATGACAAGGCCGAGAAACGCGCCGAGAAGCGCGAGCGCCAGGAGATCAAGCACGGCGGGTACTTCAACGACGAACATCGCACCTACGTGCGCCAGTACTACACGCAGTACTACGCCGAGAAGCATCGCTGCCCGCCCGGCCTGGCCAAAAAGAACAACGGATGCATGCCCCCGGGCCAGGCTCGCAAGTGGCAAGTCGGCCAGCCGATACCCTCCGGCGTCGCGGTTTATTCCGTGCCCCAGCCGGTCATGGTCCACCTGCCGCCTGCGCCTTACGGCTATCGCTACGCGCGCGTCGGCGGCGACATCGTGCTGATCCAGGTGCAGGGCAACATCATCGTTGACATCATCCAGGCATTGCTGGGCTGAGCCCCTCGTCCCCATCCCGAAAGAAGCGCCGCGAGGCGCTTTTTTCATGCCTTGTCCTACAGCCGGGGCAGGCCCTTGAACCGACAGTGTGCGGATGTTTGGCAAGCCCTGTTGGAGACACAGATGAGTCCCTCGAAGCAGTTCCGTTGCCTGTTGGCAGTGGCTGTCGCCATGCTCGCCGCGGCGGGCCCCGCCGGTGCCGCAAAACCGGAAGCCAAGCAGGCGCAGGCCCCTGCAGAGCAGGCCGCGTCATCGCCGCCCGGCAAAGCCAGCTACGGCGTGAAGTTCGGCGGCTTTTTCAATGAGCAGCACAAGAAGGCAGTTCGCGCCGCGTTTGCGCAGCGCTATGCGCGCGCGAAGGATTGCCCCGAGGGCATGGAGCGCGCCGCGAAGAAATGCGCGCCCCCGGTCGAGGGCCGCTACTGGGCGGTCGGGCAGACACTGCAGCCTGCGGTAAAGGCCCACCCGGTTCCCGATGCGATCAAGGCGAAGCTGCCGCCCGCGCCGGACGGTTATGAATACCTCATGGCCGGACAGGACATCCTGCTCGTGTCAAAGGCTATCCACCTCGTGGTTGACATGATCGAGGATGTGACGGGCTGACCGCTCAGGGTTTCAGCCAGCGCCGCAGGCGCCGGTACACGGCCTTGCTGCCCAGCAGGTCGAGGTGGTTCACGCCGCGCGCGACCCATTGGTGCGACAGCGGAATGTGCAGGTCGCGCGTCGGCTTTGCGTGGCGGCCCAGCGCGCTCGTGAGCGGCACCAGGCCGTCGCCCAGCCATTCGTCCGTCGCGCCTTCACCGACCGCACCGGCAACGGCATAGCAGGCCACCCCGTGCGGCAGCGGCACCGGAGCCCGTGTATCGCGATGCGCGAAGCGGTTGTCGGCCCAGTCCTGGTCCAGCAGGTTGCCGTGCCTCAAGTCCGTGATGCCCGAACTGCGCAAACCCGAGAGCCGGGTGAAGGGCGCGACGTACGGGCTCACGCCAAGCCCCCCGTGTAGCCAGTTGCCGCCGCGCTCGAGCGGCGCACCGTGGTGCGGCGTGCCCAGGAACACCAGTTGCTTCAGCTTGGCGGGCCATTGCATCCCGGCGTGCATGGCTTCATGCAATGCGCTGCGCACTACGAGGCCGCCCATGCTGTGTCCGATAACGGCCAGGCTCTCGACCGCGACCGGCCAGCTCTCCAGGAGGGCTTCCAGTTGCGCCGCGAGTTCGGCGCCGTTGGCCGAGACGTGAAGCCCGCTGTTGTAGCGCGCGTACACCGGGCAATAGCCCAGTGAGGCCAGCGCCTGGCCGTGGTCGTGGCCATCGCGCGTCCACTGGTGATCGGTCATGCACAAACCATGAACCAGCAACAGCACGCGCGGGCCCCTGGCCGCATCGGCGGGGCGCGGCCGAAGCGACATGTGGATGGCGAGCGGGTTGCCGGTGCGTTCGAGATGGTCGCCCATCACGCCGTTGAGCGCGGCGACGACCGCGTCGCGATTCGCGGCGGCCTTGCCGTCGGGCAGTTCCTGCAGCGATGCCGGGAGGACGGCTTCGACGCCCGCCAACGCCGTATCGAGCGCCTTGCCGACGAGCCCTGTAGTGCCGTGGATGCTGCGATAGACCAGGCCGGTAATGCCGGTCGTGGGCGTGTCTGCCAGCGAGCCGAGCGGCGGTGGCACGCGCGCGATGCGCGAATGCATCGCCTCGACGATGCCCGTCACGCCTTTCACGCCATCGATCACCAGGCGGGCGCCGCCGCGCAAGTCGGCGAGCGCGCCCGTCCGGTGCTTCAAAACCTTCGTCAAATGGCTACTTCTTTTCCTTGCCGCGCGGGATCACCTGCGTCATGGGCGGCGTGGGACGGTCCGACGCGCCCTGCTTGGGCGGTGAGTTGTCCTTCTTCGGTTTCTTCGCCATCTTGTTGCTGCGCTGGTCGCCTTTGGCCATGGGGTCCTCCTTGGGTGGATGAGGGATGCGAACTGATGGGGTAATGGTATCCGCAGTTGCGGGCGGGAATAATGGGAGTCCTTGCCCGATGGGAAACCCATGACTGAACCCCAGACCTCTTTCGAAGTCCTTCCGCGCGACATCGCAGCGTACCGAGAGGGCAATACCTGCGTTGACTATGTCCACCGCTTCGAATCGGGCCGACCCGGCCCGCACGTGCTGGTGAACGCTCTGACGCACGGCAACGAGGTTTGCGGCATGGTCGCCGCGACGCACCTTCTGGACAATGAGGTGCGGCCGAAGATCGGCACGCTCACGGTGAGCTTCGCGAACGTGGCGGCCTATGAATCGTTCGACCGCGAGAACCCGTTTGCCAGCCGCCAGTTGGTGCACAACCTCAATCGCATCTGGTCGCCTGAATGGCTGGACGGCACGCAGGACAGTCCGGAGCTGCGGCGCGCCCGTGAGCTTCGCCCCGTGGTTGCCGCGGCGGACCATATCCTCGACATCCACTCCACGGCGCAAGTCGTCGCCCCGTTCTGGGTGTATCCCGGCTTCGCGCGCAACGCGGCGGCGGCGCTGGCCATCGGCGCACCGGACATCCACCTGGTCATGCCCAAGGGCCTGAACACCGGCACGCCTCTGATCCAGCATGGCCGACATGGAAGTGAAGAGGGCGAGGGCGTGGCGCTCGTGGCCGAATGCGGCCAGCACTTCCTGCAGTCTTCGGCGGACATGGCCATCGAAGTGACAATGCGATTTCTCGCGTATTTCGGGCTCGTGGACAGGGACGCGTCCGCGCGCGCAGCTTCCCCACCGCGGCGGTTCGAACTGCTGGCGACGCCCCTGATCAAGACGGAAAGCTTCGGCTTCGTGCGGCCCCTGGCCGGTCTGGAGACCTTCGCGAAGGGCGAGTTGATCGCCACCGACGGCCCCCATGAGATCCGCGCGCTGTGCGATGACTGCACGGTGTTCATGCCCGCGCGCACGCCGATTGTGGGCCGTGAAGCGGTGTACCTGACCCGTCCGTTATAGCGCCCGCTTGCGCCATGACTTGCGTCAAGGACGCGGGGTGGTGTCGCAGGGTATCTTCATCGCATTCCATCCGATATGCGCAAATTCGGCCCTCAGCTGTCGCTTGACCTGCGCATCCAGCGCTCCCGACCAACCGAGCCCCCGCAGCGCCTGCAGCGTGACGGCAAGTTGGCGCCCGGCAAAGACGATGCAGTTGCTCTTCTCCAAGGCAAGAACCTGCATCGCGTTCCCTGCGAAACTGCCGGCAATGCGCTGCGTGGCCGCCTCGTGGCCGGCGTCGTCCGCATGCAGGTTCACGACGAGCAGGCCGCCGGGGACGAGGGCACGGAAACAGGCATCGTAGAACACCTGCGAGGACAGCTGCGGCGGCAGGCCTGAGGCTTCGAAGGCGTCCACCAGCAGTACGTCGAACGCGCCGCGGCTGCGAGCCACGAAAGCGGCGCCGTCGTCACACACCACCTGGAACCGATCGTCATCGGCGGGAACGCCGAACTCCCGGCGCAGCGCGATGACGCCGGGATTGTTCTCCACGGCCGTGATGCGCGACGAGGGCAGGTGGCGGAGGCAAAACTTCGCAAGCGAGCCGCCGCCCAGCCCGATCATCGCGATGGCCCGCGGCTGCGGGTTCAGCAGCAGGAAGCCCATCATCGTGCGGGTGTAGTCGAGCTCCAGTTCATCCGGCCGGTCCGCGCGCATGCTACTTTGCACCTCGCCCATCGTGAAATGCAGCGAACGCACACCATCCTCGTTCACGACAAAGGGGGCATCGAAATTGAGGTTCTCGAACGGGCCGTTCATAGTGTGATTCTCGCCTGCACCCGGCCACCCGCACAGCTTGGCACCAGACTTTGCACGGCAGGCACCCGGGCTTTGCATGCCGTACACCTTGCGGGGCGACCCTGGAGGCAATCAACACCCAGAAGGGGTCACCCATGAAATCAACCGCTATCGCATGTGCCATCGCCGCCGGCGCCCTCGGCTTCGGCTCACTCTCATACGCCCAGGGTTACGATGGCCGTGGCGACCGCGACGGGTGGCGCGGCGATTCGCAGCGCGCGGACCGCGGCGACAGGCACCACCGTGGCGAGCAGCGCGCCGAGCGCCGCGAGAACCGCCAGGAATGGCGTGCCGCGCAGCGCCAGCAACGCCAATACGATCGTCGCAACCAGTACGTGCAACAGCCGCGGCAGCAATACGGGCAATACGACGCTTACCGCCAGTACGGGCAGCGCAGCCAATGGACGTCGCATGCGCACCGCTACCAGCGCGGCGACCACCTGCCCTACCAGTACCGTCAGCGCCAGTATTACGTGAACGACTGGCGCAGCAACCATCGCCTCTACGCGCCGCCGCAAGGCTACCAATGGGTGCAAGCCGACGGCGGCGATTTCCTCCTGGTGGCTATCGCTACGGGCTTGATCGCGAATTTGCTGCTGAATCAGTAAGCTTGCTCGCGTACGTCCTCACGGAGGGTGCGGGTGCGGCTGGGGCTGGGGCTGGGATACCCTTCACTCGATGACCTCGCTTGCAAATCCGCGTGCGGGTAGCCTGTGCCGCGCGACGAGGCGGTCGGCCCTATGGGCCGACTGAACCTGCGATGAGCGGTTTTGCGGTCGCATCGCGCAACTCACTCCGCGCCCTGAGGCCTGTTGGCACGCCACCGGTGGAATACCACTCCTCTCGCGGCGCGGCGGGCGGTACCCGGCGGCGGCGATTTCTGTGGCGGCGAAGCAGCTTGGTCTGGGGACGGGCGCGAAGCGCTTCAATACTGACTCGCCGCAAGTGTTTGAGCGCAGAGCCGAAGGCGCGTAGCGAGTTTTGCGGCGCCGTCCCCAGGCCGAGACGCTTCGCGAAGTCGTAGCGAAGCGAAGACCGCCACAGTATGAGCTGCTGCCGGGTACCGCCTGCCGCGCCGCGAGCGCCCGTCAACAGCCACCCCAAGACGCGAGCGCCCGCCACAAGACCTAGAACGGCCCCGGCAATGCTTTAAAACCGAGCCAGGCCGCGCCGATAACTGCATTGACCGACACGCTTAACGCGCTCGGTATGTAGAAGAAAGCCGAGAGCGCGGGGGATTGCAGCAACAGCTCGACCAGGCCGCCCAAACCGTAGAAAAGCACCGTGCAGCCAGCCCAGCGCCGCATGTACGTGAGAAGCCAGTGCGCCCGCTCCTTGTTGTGGCGCCACGCCGCGGCGCGCTCAAGCTGGTTGCCGCAGCTGGCGTCCTTGAACAGCCAGCCGAAGAAGAAGTAGCGGTACAACAGGGTGCGAAAGGCGATGTGCTGCACGGCTTCTCCTTGTGATGCACGTGACGTGCTCCGTCAGCATCGTAGGGCAATCGCACAGGCACGCAACGTAGGACGAGTCCGATCCCGGCTCGGCGGTATGCCCTGCGTTGGTGCGTCGCTTCAGCCGTTCTGGATGCGGCTGACCAAAGCCTTCGTGAACGCCGCCGTGTTGGCGGTGCCGCCCAGATCGCCGGTACGCACCTTGTCGATGTTCAGCGTGTCGTCGATCGCCTTGCGAAGGCGCGCCGCTTCCTCGGTCAGCTTGCAATGGTCCAGCATCATTCCGGCCGCGAGCAGCAATGCGGTGGGATTGGCGATGCCCTTGCCGGCGATGTCGGGCGCTGAACCATGCACCGCCTCGAAAATGGCGGCGTCGGCGCCGATGTTGGCGCCCGGTGCCATGCCGAGCCCGCCGACCAGCCCGGCCACCAGGTCCGACAGGATGTCGCCGAACAGGTTGGTGGTGACCAGCATGTCGAACTGCCAAGGGTTGAGAACGAGCTTCATGGCGCAGGCGTCGATGATGACTGTCTCCAGCTCGAACTTGCCTTTGTATTTCCGCTCGTACAGTTCCAGGCCGGTTTCCAGGAAGAGGCCGGTGAGCGCCTTCATGATGTTGGCCTTGTGCACGATGGCGACCTTCTTGCGGCCGACCTTGACGGCGTGGTCGAAGGCAAATTCGAGCAGGCGCAGGCTGCCGTGCCGCGTGTTCACGCCCGTGGCCATTGCCACCCCGCGCGGGTCGTTGCCGATCGGTATGTAGAGCTCGTGGCCGATGTACAACCCCTCGAGGTTTTCGCGAACGACGATGAGGTCGATCTTGTCGAAGCGCCCGCCGGGGATGATGGTGCGGGCGGGCCGCAAGTTGGCGTACAGCTGGAACTCCTCCCGCAGCCGGACGTTGGACGAGCGGTAACCGCCGCCTGAGGGTGTCTCCAGCGGGCCCTTGAGCGCGAGCCGGGTGCGCCGGATGCTGTCCAGCGCCGCCGGGGGCAGGGGGTCTCCGGCGCTTTTGACGCCTGCCAGGCCGGCGTCCTGCCGTTCCCATTCGAATGGTGTGCCCAGGGCATCGAACGCGGCGAGGGCCGCGTCGACGATTTCGGGGCCGATGCCGTCACCGGGTATGAGGGTGGCGGGGATTTTGATAGCCATGGGAAGCTCTTTCGTAACTGGTTGCGGCAAGCTTACTCCAGCAGCCGGACCTTCACGCTCTTGCCCTTGATGCGGCCGTCGTTCAGCCGCCGCTCCGCGTCGTGCGCGATACCGCGATCCACCGCCACGTAGGTGGAGAACTCGTTCACATCGATCTTGCCGATCTGCTCGCGCGTATAGCCCAGGTCGGCCGTGAGCGCGCCCAGCACGTCGCCGGGGCGGATTTTCTCCTTGCGCCCGCCCTGGATGTGCAAGGTGGACATCGGCGGCACGAGCGGGCCTTTGCCGGTCGGTTTCAATTCGTCCAGCTTGTGCCACTCGGATTCCCGGCCCTGCAGCAGTTCGATCTTGCCCACCGAGCCCATCTCGTCCATGCTCGCCAGGTTCAGCACCAGGCCGGTCTCGCCGGCGCGGCCGGTGCGGCCGATGCGATGGATGTGCACCTCGGAGTCGGGCGTGACATCCACGTTGATCACGGCCGCGAGGCTGGCGATGTCCAGCCCCCGCGCGGCGACATCCGTGGCCACCAGCACGGAGCAGCTGCGGTTGGAAAAGCGCACCAGGACCTGGTCGCGCTCGCGCTGTTCCAGCTCGCCATAGAGCGCCAGCGCACTGAAGCCCTGGGCCTGCAGCGCATCCACGAGCTTCTTGCACTGCGCCTTGGTGTTGCAAAAGGCCAGTGCGCTGGCGGGGCGGAAGTGGTTGAGCAGCAGGCTCACGGCGCCAATTCGCTCACTGTCTTTCACTTCGTACCAGCGCTGCTCGATCTGCCCGCCCGCGTGCTGCGCCTCGACCTTCACGGTTACCGGCTCGCGCATGAACTGCGCCGCGAGCTTCGCAATGCCTTCGGGATACGTGGCCGAGAACAGCAGCGTCTGTCGTGCCTTGGGGCATTGGCGGGCCACGGTGACGATGTCATCGAAGAACCCCATGTCCAGCATGCGGTCGGCCTCATCCAGCACCAGCGTGTTGAGCGCGTCGAGCTTCAGGCTTTCGCGCGCCAGGTGGTCCATCACGCGGCCCGGCGTGCCCACGACGATGTGTGCGCCGTGTTCGAGTGTCGCGAGCTGGCCGCGCAGCGGCACGCCGCCGCACAGCGTCACGACCTTGATGTTGTCATCGGCACGCGCCAGCCGGCGGATTTCGGTCGTCACCTGGTCGGCAAGCTCGCGCGTGGGGCACAGCACCAGCGACTGCACGGCGAATCGGCGCGCGTTCAGGTTGGCCAGAAGCGTCAGCGCGAAGGCGGCAGTCTTGCCGCTGCCGGTTTTCGCCTGGGCGATGATGTCCTTGCCCAGCAGCGCCGAAGGCAGGCTCGCTGCCTGGATAGGCGTCATCTCGAGGTATCCCAGCCGTTCGAGGTTCGCGAGTGTGGCGGGGCTCAGGGGGAGGGTGGAGAAACGGGTCTCGGGGGCTTTGCTCATGACCCGATTGTCGCGGGTGTTTGCCTCAGTGCGAGGGGTACTGGCCGTCGTCACTCACGGCGAGCACGACGTCGTCGTCGCAATCGAGTAGCACCACGCGTCCATGCGCGGCGGCGGCGTATTTGTTGGCGTTGTTCAGCGACTCCTGCACCACTCTGTACACGGCGAGTTGGGTTTCGGCTTCGATGTCCACCTCGTCGATGTGCGTCGACATCGCGATGCCCGAGTTCACAGCGAATTCGCGCGCCAGGATTTCCAGTGACGCCTTCAGGCCGAGGTTGGCGAGGGACGAAGGATGCAGGCCCTCGACGACGCGCCGCGAGAAGGCGATTCCGTTGTTGATCATTTCGCCCAGGTGCGCAAGCCGCTGGTCGATCTCGGTGGACGCGCCGCCCACGCGGGATTTGAGACCGGCGACGTCGAGCTTCGCGCAAGTCAGCAGCGCGCCGAGTTCATCATGGAGTTCGCGTGCCAGTTCGCCCCGCTCTTCTTCGCGGATTTGCTGCAGGTAGGTCGCCAGGCCGGCGAGGCCGGCATCTTCGGCGGGCGAGTGTCTGTGGTGGTTCATCATGACGTTACCCTTTCCGACGGGCGGACCATTGATGCCCTGCCCGATCGTGCCATTGTTCGGCCCGACGATTCCGCGGTCTGTACGCTGGGCAACAGATGGAAACGGGAACTGGGCGGCAATGGCAGCAGCCGTTCGTACTCTCTTTCCACCACACGGCGGCATTCGCATGCACGCTCTTCCAGGCCCTCGCGGTCGAGCACGAAGATATGGCCGCGCGAATAGCGCACCACGCCTGCCTTCTGCAGCTTGAATGCTTCTGTTGTGATGCTTTCGCGCCGCACGCCGAGCAGGAGGGCCAGCTGTTCCTGCGTCATCACCAGTTCGCTGCCGTGCTGGCGCCGCAGGCCCTGCAGCAGGCGCCGGCAAAGGCGTTGCTCCAGCGTGTGATGGCGGCTGCACACGACGGTCTGGGCCATTTGCGTGCTCAACGCCATCGTGTAGTGCAGCAGCAATCGCATCACCGCCGGGGAATGCAGGAATTCGTCTTCGATGGTTCGAGCGGCCACCCGAAGAGCTGCTCCGGCCGTCTGCACCACGGCGCGGGTGATCGTGGGGCCGCCGCTCATGAACAGCGAGATTCCGACGACGCCTTCATTGCCCACGACGGCCACTTCGTCAGCTGATCCGTTCTCGCTCAGGCACAAGAGCGAGACCACGGCCGTGGCGGGAAAGTATGCATGGCTGGGCGTCTGGCCCGGCTCGGACAAGGCCTGGCCTACGGCCAGCGAAACCGGCTGCAGGTGCGGCAGCCAGCGACGCCATTCGGCGTCCGGCAGTGCCGCCAGCAGGCGGTTGCCGCCGGAGTCGGGCGCGATGGCCATGTGTTGATCCACTGGTGGTGAATCAATGATTGATAGGCGCAGACAGCGGCGCGCGCCTTGATGCCCGTCAACGATGTCATCCGGCTATGTCCGGTAGAGCACACAACGGCATGCGTGACTGATGCGCCCTATCGCGCTTCCTCCATCACATGCAACGCCTCGGGCTGTGACATCGCGTAGTCCAGCGCGTAGGCGAGTTCGCCGGGCGTGGCGGCGTGCAGCGTGAAGAGGGGCTGTCCCCGCTCGACGACCGCGCCAAGCTGTACGTGCAGGTCGATGCCGGCGCAAGCGGCCTTGGGCGCGCCAGCGAGCTTGGCGATGCGTGCGAGGCGTCGGTTGTCGAACGCGATGATCGTGCCGCTGCGCGGCGCGGTGACGGGCTGTTGGTGCGCGGCTACCGGCGGCTCGCGCATGCCGCCTTGCGCGTCGCAGATCTCCTGGAACTTGGCCCAGGCGCGGCCGTCGTCCAGCACCGATGCGGCCAGCGCAGGCCCTCCACCGGCCGGCGCGGCACCGCCAAATTCCAGCAGCTCGGCGGCCAGCGCCAGCGCGCGACGCGCGAGGTCCGCCGGCGAATCGGTTTCGCGCTTGAGCACCGAGAGCACGTCGCGCGCTTCGAGCGCCGGCCCGATGCCGCGTCCGACCGGCGCCAGGCCATCCGTGCGCATCACGCGCACGTGCAGCCCCAACGATTCGCCCACTTGTTCCAGGTACTGCGCCAGCTGCGCTGCGTCGTGCGCGCTTCGCACCTTCGCCGTCAGGCCTACCGGCATGTCGATCAACACATGCGTCGCGCCTGCGGCCACCTTCTTGGACAGCACCGAGGCGACCAGTTGGCCCGGGCTGTCGAGATCGAGCGGGCGCTCGACGCGGATGAGCACGTCGTCCGCGGGGCTGAGGCGAACCGCGCCGCCCCAGGCAACGCAGCCGCCGGTGCGCTCCACCACGCGCCGGATCTGCTCGACGTCCAGGTCCACCGGCGCGAGCGTCTCCATCGTGTCGGCCGTGCCGGCCGGGGAGGTGATCGCGCGCGAGGAAGTCTTGGGCATCAGCAGGCCGCACGCCGCGACGATCGGCACGAGGATCATGGTGGTGCGGTTGCCGGGCAGGCCGCCCACGCAGTGCTTGTCCATGACGATGCGGTCGCCCCACGCCATGCGTTCGCCGGCGTTGACCATGGAGCGGGTGAGCGCGACGGTCTCGCGCAGGTCGAGGCCATTGCCCGCGCACGCAGTGATGAAAGCGGCGAGCTGCAGGTCAGAGTAGCGGCCGGAGGCGACGTCAGCGATCACGGCGTCGAGCGCCGCGGCGTCCAGGCGCTTGCCATAGACCTTCGCGCGGACGTGGCCGAGCGATTCCAGCGGCTTGGGGTGGCGCATGTGCGCCTCGTCGCCTTCGCCCGGCTGCAAAAGGCGCCACGCGGCTTCGGACAGGCCCGCTTCATCGGGCGACAGGAAGGCGCCGGTCACGACGTTCAGCGTCGCGACGATGGTGCGGCCATTCAACGCCACTTCCACGCGCGATTGCGCCTCGAAGCCTTCGGAGTGACACACCGGGCAGTCGCGGTGCATGTACAGCACTGGCTCCTGATAGGTGTCGATGCCCATGCGGCGCAGGCGCAGCCGATTGGGGGTCGGGGTGGAAGTTGCGGGCATCGCGGGCAGTCTTGCTTTTCACTGTAGGACGCGAGTCCGGATTTTCATTGATACAGCGCAAGGCGTGCGGCGCCCGGCGTCGCTGCAAATCGTCGCCTCCCAGCGGCTAAGTTTGTTCGCCATCAAGGTGCGATCGGCACGGACGACCAGAATTTGACTGCAACAAGGAGAAACGCATGACCCCGACGAAACCCGACTGGATCGTGATCGCCAACGCCACTCGGGCCCGCATCCTTGCGCGAGAGCGCGGCGAGCCTATGGCGGTCGTCAAGACATTCAGCCACCCCGAGGGCCGCGGCAAGGTGAGCGATCTGGCGGACGATCGCGCGGGCCACGGCAGCAGCGACCACAGCTGGGGCGGCTCGGCGTACCCGCCGCGCATTGACGCCAAGCGCAAGGAGCATGAACGCTTCGCCACGGAGCTCGGTGCCTGGCTGGAACGCGCGGCGGAGCAGGACACGTACCGCTCGCTCGCGCTCCTCGCATCGAATCCGTTCCTGGGCGAGCTCAAGGCCGAGCTGGGACCGGCCGCGCAGCGGCTGTTGACGGTCACCCACGACGTGGACCTGACGGCCGTCGGGCCCGCCGAACTGGAGAAGCGCATCCTGCGCGAGCTCGCGCGCTGAAAGCGGCGCGCGCTGTTGATCAGCGTCAATTTGCACGGGCCGCATCTGTACGCCGGCGTACAGACATCGCCATCGCCATGGCGATGATCGAACTGCCGGAACATTCATTCACTGGAGAGCCATCATGCTTGCACGCAATACCCTTACAGCCATCGTCACCGCTATCGCGCTGCTCACCGCAACAGGTTGCGCCGTCACCCGCGGCCAGGAAACCGTCGGCGCCTACGTCGACGACGCCACGATCACCACGAAGATCAAGGCCCAATTCGCCGAGAGCAAGGCCGTCGCCGCGACCAGCATCCGCGTTGAAACGCTCAACGGCACCGTCATGCTGTCCGGCTTCGCGAAGAACGCGACCGAGCGGCAGGAAGCCGAAAGGATCGCCCGCAACGTCAACGGTGTGCGCTCGGTCAAGAACGAAATCGCCGTGCGGCCCTGAGCTTCAGCGCCCGCGAGCCGCCATGCAATCGCACATCTTGCGCAGCCGGGCTTTCGCCCTGCTGATCGCCGCCGCCGCGCTGTTGTTCAGCGGCTGGGCGGCGGCTGACCCGCCTTCGCGGGTGGCACGCCTGGGGTATATCTCCGGCGCGATCAGTTTCTCGCCGGCGGGCGAAGACGACTGGGTGCGGGCCTCGATTAACCGGCCGCTCACCATCGGCGACCGGCTCTGGGCCGACTCGCGCGGGCGGGCCGAGATCCAGGTCGGCCCCGGCCTGATCCGCATGGACGCGGACACGGGGCTGTCCATCCTCAACCTGGGCGACCGCATCGTCCAGCTTCAGTTGACGCAAGGCACGATGCACGTGCGCGTGCGGCGTCTCGCCGTGGGCGAGATCTTCGAGGTCGATACGCCGAACCTCGCCTTCACTCTGCGCGAACCCGGGGAGTACCGCATCTCGGTCGACCCGGCCGTCGATGCCACGACGATCTTCCTGCGGCGGGGGCGGGGCGAAGTGTACGGCGACGGCGCCGCGTACGCGATCGACGCAGGGCGGGGGTACCGGTTCACCGGAACGGGTCTCGGCCAGTTCCAGCAAATGGGCATGCCGGTGCTCGACGAGTTCGACCGCTGGGCCGGCGAGCGCGACCGCGTGTGGGACAGCTCGATCTCCGCCCGCTACGTTTCGCAGGACGTGCTGGGCTACGCCGATCTCGACACCCATGGCGCCTGGCGCGTCGACGCGACGTACGGCAACATCTGGTATCCGAGCCGCGTGTCCACCGGCTGGGCGCCATACCGCGACGGCCACTGGGCCTGGGTCGATCCCTGGGGTTGGACCTGGGTCGATGACGCGCCCTGGGGTTTCGCGGTGTCGCACTACGGGCGCTGGGCGCATGTGGGCGACCAGTGGGGCTGGGTGCCGGGGCCGCGGCAGGCAACGGCCTGGTATGCGCCCGCGTTGGTTGTGTTCCTGGGCGGCGACAACTTCCAACTCACGATTTCCAGCGGCAGCGTGGGGGGCATCGGGTGGTTTCCGCTCGGTCCGCGCGAAGTCTACCGGCCTGCTTATCCGGTCAGCCTCGGCTACTTCCAGAACATCAACCGCAGCAATACGGTCATCAATACCACGGTCATCAACAACTACTACAGCAACACCAACGTCACCAACATCGTGTACGCCAACCGGCAGGTGCCGGGCGCCGTGGTGGCGGTGCCGACGGCCGCGTTCGTGCAGTCGCAGCCGGTGTCCGCGGCGGCGGTGCCCGTGTCGCGCGAAGCGATCCAGGGCCGGCCGGTCGCCGTGGCCCCACCGGTCGCGCCGACCGAAAAGAGCGTGCGTGGCGCGGCCTCCGCCGGCGACAAGCCGCCCGCCAAGGTGTTCGAGCGGCCGGTCGTCGCCCGCACGGCCCCGCCGCCGCCGCCCGCCGGCTTCGCCGCGCAGCGGCAGCAGCTGGAAGCCAAGCCGGGCCGCCCGCTCGACGAGGACGCACGCAAGCAAGTCAAGCGCGAGCCGAGCGCGCCCGCGCCGACGGTGAAGGTGGTGCCGCAAGCGCAACAGGTGGCACCGACCCAGCGGCCGCGGCTGGCCGCGCCGGAGGCGGCTGCGCCCGCGCCGGCAGCCAGGGCGCGGCAAGCGGAGCCCGCGCCCCAGCCCAGGGCTCAACCGCAGGAGCGCGAACGTGCGCCCGAGCGCGAGCAAGCTGCACCGGCACCGGCTCGTGTGGCGCCTGCCGAGCGCGCCGCGCAACCCAGGGTGGCTGCGCCTGCGCCGGCCGCGCGCCAACCCGAGTCGCGGCCGCAAGCCGCGCCCGCGCAGACCGCCAGGCCGGAACCGAAGGCGCAGCCGCGTGAGCGCGAGGTCAAGCCCGAACCGAAGGCCGAATCGCGTGGCCGGGAGGCGCGGCCTGCCGCGAGCAAGGCCAAGGGCCGGGACGACGACGAACGCAAGTAGATCAGGCGAGGGCCGCGGCCGGCCTGGGCGCTGGCGCCCATTGCGCGAGCTGCGCAAGGTCGGCCTCGTCCAGCGTTTCGCGCGCCAGCAACCGGTTGCTGCCTTCTTCCAGCAGCGCTTTGCGGTCCTCCAGCAGCAAGGTGGCATGGTCGAAGGCAGCGCCGACCAACCGCCTCACGGCGTCGTCGATGTCGTGCGCGGTGGTCTCGGAATACTGCCGCGGCTGTACGGCGAGCGCCTCAGGCACCGGCAGGATGCCGGCGGCACGGTGCTCGTATGCGACGTGGCCCAGCGCGTCGTCCATGCCGAAGCGCATCACCATACTGCGCGCGATGTCGGTGGCGCGCGCCAGGTCGTCCTCGGCGCCGGTGGACTCCTGCCCGATCAGCAAGGCCTCGGCCGCGCGGCCGCCCAGCAGCACCGCCATCTTGTCTTCCAGCTCCTTGCGCGTCATCAGGTACCTGTCCTCGGTGGGGCGCTGGATGGTGTAGCCTAGCGCGCCGACGCCGCGCGGGATGATGGACACCTTGTGCACCTTGTCCATGCCGGGAAGGGCCAGCGCCACCAGCACATGCCCCATCTCGTGCACCGCGATCACGCGGCGCTCGGTGGGGTTGAGGATGCGGTTGCGCTTTTCCAGGCCCGCGACGATGCGCTCGATGGCCTGCGTAAAGTCATCCAGCGCCACTGCGGCCGCATCGCGCCGCGTGGCGAGCAGCGCCGCCTCGTTCACCAGGTTGGCGAGGTCCGCGCCCGAAAAACCCGGCGTGAGCGCGGCGACCTGCCCCGGGTCGACGTCCGCCGCGAGCTTGAGGCGCTTCAGGTGCACATTGAGAATCTGCACGCGGCCGCGGCGGTCGGGCCGGTCCAGCAGCACCTGGCGGTCGAAGCGGCCTGCGCGCAGCAGGGCAGGATCGAGGATCTCGGGGCGGTTGGTCGCCGCAAGCAGCACCACGCCGGCCGTGGGATCGAAGCCGTCCAGCTCGGCCAGCAACTGGTTGAGCGTCTGTTCCTTCTCGTCCTGGCCGCCCACGCTGTAGGCGCCGCGGGCGCGGCCCAGCGCGTCGATCTCGTCGATGAAGATGATGGCCGGGGCCCTTTGACGCGCTTGCTCGAACAGGTCGCGCACACGCGCCGCGCCCACGCCAACGAACATCTCGACGAATTCCGAACCGTTGATGGAAAAAAAAGGCACACCGGCCTGCCCGGCGACAGCCCGGGCCAGCAGCGTCTTGCCCGTGCCCGGCGGGCCAACCAGCAGGATGCCCTTGGGCATGCGCGCGCCCAGGCGGCTGTGGCCCTTCGGGTCCTTCAGGAACGCGACGACTTCCTCGAGCTCGGCCTTCGCCTCGTCCACGCCGGCCACGTCATCGAACGTGACCTTCACGCCGGTCTCCACGAATATCTTCGCCCGGCTTCGGCCCATCGACAGCAGGCCGGCGCCGAAGCCGCCCTTGCCGGCTGCGCCCCGCAAGGCGCCCATCCAGATCGCCACGATCAGCAGGAACGGCAGCCAGGAGAGCACCTGGGCCCAGAAACCCGTCTGGATGACGCCCGTGAACTTCACGCCGAGTTCGTTCAGCTCGTGCGCGAACCCGGGCTCGACGCGGGTGGCGACGAACTGCTTTCGCCCGTCGGGCAGGGCGCTGATGAGATCGCCTTCGACGCGATCGCCGTAGACGCGCAGTTCACTCACGTTCCCGGACTTGAGCTCGCTCATGAAGTCGCTGTAGTGCATGTAGTGCAGCACGGCGACCGGCGGGATGTATTGCACCCAGGCGACGAACAGCATCAACGCGAGCGCGCCGAGCGTCACCCAGGTTCCCTTGCGGCCGGTGAGCATTCCCATGCTTCATTGTTGGACGCGTACCAGTGCGGCCTTTGACGCCGGTCAACAACTGGACGGGGCGGGGCGGCGGCTTGGGGTAGCGCCGGTTCCATGGTGCTTGCGGCAGGTCAAGGCCCCGTCCGCACCGCGCATTACGGTTGAAGCAGACCGGAGAGATTCAAGTGGCCAAAGCGACGAAGGCAGGGCAGTGCGGCTGGGCGGCGCTGCGCGCGGGCGCTCTGCTCGCCGGATTCGCATGGCTCGCGCCGGGGCCGGCCACGGCCGCGCCGCCGGCGGCCGATCACAGTTGCCTCGAGCAACCGGCGAGCGCTGCGGCCCGTCAGGGGTTGGTTGCTGCCGTCGCGCGCGTCGCGCCGGCCGTTGTCAACATCGCCGTTCTCCGGGAGCGGGGCGAACCTTTCGAGGAACTGGACGACATGGAGTTCTTCCTGTCCTCCGCGGCCGGGCTGCCGCTGCCCGGCGGCGCTGTGCCGGAACGTGCCGTCTCGTCGGGGTTCCTCATCGCCGCCGACGGCGAGGTCTTGACCAGCGCGCACGCCGTTCGGGGGGCACAGGAAACCTGGGTGCGCACCGTTGACGGGGCCCGGTACAGGGCGCGCGTGCTCGGCATCGATCGCCGCACGGACGTCGCGCTGCTGAAGGTCGAGGCATCTGGCTTGCCGGTCGTGCCGCTCGCCGCCGGCACGCGGCTGTGTCCGGGCGAGTGGGTGGGGGCCATCGGCGCGCCGTTCGGCTTCGAGCACAGCGTGACGGCCGGTGTCGTCAGCGCCTATCCACGGTATGTGCCCGGCACCGGCGGGCTGCCGCTGATCCAGACCGACGCGGCGATCAACCCCGGCAGCTCAGGCGGGCCGCTCTTCAACGCGGCCGGCGTCGTCGTCGGAATGAACTCGATGATCTTCTCCGCGCTGGGTGGTTCCGTGGGGCTGTCGTTCGCGCTGCCGATCGACCGGGTGATGCGCATCGCAAGCGCGCTGCGGACCGGCGGCGCCGCCGCGCGCGCTTCGATCGGCATGCGCACCCAACTCGTCACCCCGGAACTGGCGAACGCGTTCGGACTGGACCGAGTGCGCGGCGCGCTGGTCGTGCGGGTGGACCCGGACGGGCCCGCCGCGGCTGCGGGCGTGCGCGCTGGGGACATCGTCCTGTCCGTCAATGCCGGGCCGGCCGCTTCGCAGCCCGAGATCGAGGAAGCCATCGCCTCGGCCCGCACCGACGCGCCCGTCGCGCTGGAACTGTGGCGGCGCAAGGCCGCGCGGCGTGCGATCGTGGTGCTGGAGCGAATCGGCGGGCGGCTCGGCGCTGCTGGCGGGCATCGAACCGGGCGACCGGATCACGGCAGTGAACGACGTCGAGGTCGCCAGCGAGGCCGACTTCGACGCGGCGCTCGAGGGCGCGAAGACAAACCGTGTCATCGCCGTGCTCGTGTCGCGCGGCGCCGCGGCCGTCTATGTGCCCGTCGTTCGCCGGGGCGAACCGGGCGGCCCCATCGAGAGAAAAAATTGACGTGCATCAAGGTCTTTCGCGGCCGCGCGCCTAAAGTAAATGAGCCATCGCGCCAAAGGCCAACGCCGCCGGTGCGGTTAGGGTGCGAATCAGGACCGCGTGTCCCCTCGGTCCGTCCGCCGTGTTGACATACAACACGCTCGCACCCGTCAAGCGGGCGGCTCGCTGCAAGCGAACCCAAGGCGCGGTGGCCTCGTCCTCCATGACGAGCGGCCATGGCCACCGGGGAGCCCTCATGAACATAGCCGGCCTGTGCCAGCGAGTGATCGTCACCATCGGTGGCCAGGCGTCGGTGCGCGAGGCGGCCCGCTTGATGCGCGACGAACACGTCGGCTCGCTCGTCGTCACCGACAGCACGGACTCCGCGCGGGTGGTAGGGGTGCTCACTGACCGCGACCTCGTTATCGAATTCCTCGCGCGTGAAGCCGGCAACGAAGAGGACATCCGCGTCGGCGAACTGGCCAACGGCGCGCTTGTGTCCGTTCCGGGCACGGCGAGCATCCTCGAGGCCGTCGCGGCCATGGACGACTGCGGCGTGCGCCGGCTGCTGGTGACCGGCGACGAGGGCCGTATCGTGGGCATCGTGTCGGCGGAAGATCTGCTGGACAACATCGCGGCCGAACTCGACGGTTTGGCCCGCGCGCTGCGCAGCGGCATCGACCGGGAGACCGCCGAGATCGATGCGGACCGGCTGGCGGGTTACCCGCCGATGTTTCTTCTCGACGAGCTCGTTCCGCCCTCGCGGTAGGTTACGCGCACGGGTCGGCGCCGCCCGGCATTCATCCCAAGGAACACATCATGGACAGCATACTCGTCGTTTGTTATTCGTACTCCGGCACAACACGCCGGCTGGCGCAGCTGCTGTGCTCGCACCACGGCTGGCCGCTTGGCGAAATCCTGGACGAGCGCCCCCGCGCCGGGGCCGCCGGCACGTGGCGCTGCTTCCTCGATTCGATGTTCAGGCGCCACCCGGAAGTGCGCTACCTGGGCCCCGACCCGGAGGACTTTCGCACCGTGGTGCTGATGTCGCCCATCTGGGCCTATCGGCTGGCCGGGCCGATGCGCAGCTTCATCGGCTCGCGCCGCGATGCTCTGCGGCGAGTCGCCGTCATTTCGACGATGGGCTCCGCGGGCGCCTCCAACGCGGTGGCGGAAATCGCCCATGTGCTGGGCCGCCCGCCCATCCTCGCCGACGCGTTCACCACGCGGGAGATCGAGGACGGAAGCGGCACGGCGCGCTTGATCGCTTTCGGCGACAGGCTGTTGCCGGGATCTGCGCAGCAACAGCAGCGGGCGTTGCGCCCCGCAGCCGCCACTTGATGACTGTGGTTGATATGGATCAGGGCAGGGCAGGGGCCGCCGCCTAGAGTGAAATAGCGCGAGGGCATCTCCGTGTCGGATGTCCCTCGAGGAGCATTCACATGACCCACAAAGCCCAGACCTCCACAAAACCCAACCCAAAACCGGAACTGGCGTTCGCCCTGGAACCCGATGTCATCCATGAGCCCGGGGAAATTCTGGAGCGACCCGACGGCTATTACTGGCGGTCCCCCGAGGGACCCGGCGAGTACGGCCCGTTCGACAGTTTCGAGGCGGCGATGGCCGACCGCGATTCGATGGGCGATACGGGCTCGAGCCGTCTGAAGCCGTCGAGGCCGCCGCCCGTACCAAGGCCGAGAAGCTCGACCGTTTCCACCCCGACATCATGTCGTGCCGCGTCACCATTGAACTGGCGCACAAGCACCAGCAACAAGGGCGGCCATTCGCCGTCCGCATCGACGTGACCGTGCCGGACCGTGAACTGACCGTGGACCGCGTTCAGGACGAGGACGTGTACGTCGCGCTGCGCGACGCGTTCGACGACATGACGCGGCAGCTGGATGATTCCCTGCGGCGAATCAGGGGACGTTGAAGAAGCGTTGTTGAGGCCTTTTCCTCGAAGGAGGAAGACATGAAGACAGTTGCATCCTTCCTGTTGGCGGGCCTGTTCGCTGCACAGGCCGCCTATGCATGCGACAAGGTCGACGCCGCTAATGTGCAGGCCACACTCTCCGAGATGGGGACGCAGTGGTCCGAGCGTGACGGCGGGGTAAGCCTCGATTGGGGCAGGGTGTGGGATGGCACGGCCGCCAGGCAGCGCCTCGGCCTGCTGAAGGCGTTTGCAGAAGGCGATGTCTGCCTCACCGGCCGCGCGCGCGAAATCAGCTTCTACCACCACGGCAAGCTGGTGGGGCGGGCGTCACCCGCCGGTATCCAGCTGCTCGATTCGAAACCGCCTAGAAAAACGCCTGCCTGTTGAAGCCGTCGCGCGTCATGTGGCGCTTGAGTTTGAGCATGGCGTCGTTCTGGATCTGGCGCACGCGCTCGCGTGTCAGGCCCAGACGCGCGCTCAGCACTTCAAGCGTCTCGGGCTCGCGGTCGTGCAGCCCGAAGCGGCCCGCGATCACTTCCCGCTCCCGGTGCGAGAGCGAGTCGCACCATTCGTCCATGTGGCGCTCGATCTCGTGCTCCTGCGTGACGTCGGTGGGGTCTGCTGCCAGTTCGTCCGGCATCATGTCCGCGAGCGTGTGTTCTTCGTCGGAGTGGTCCAGCGCGGCGTCGATGGATCTTGGCGGCTCGCCCATCGCGAGGAGTTCTGCCACGTGATGCACATCGCTGCCCAGGAGCGCAGCGATGTCCTCCACGCGCACGCCTTCGCCGTCGAAGCCATTACGCTTCGCCGCGAAGGCGGGATCGCTCTCCAGCGTGCGGCGCGCGCGCATCACATGCTGCAGCTCGCGCAGTACCCGCACCGGCAGCCGGATCACTCGGCCCTGGTTCATCACTGCGCGCTCCACGGATTGGCGGATCCACCAGGTCGCGTAGGTGGAGAACCTGAAGCCGCGTTCGGGCTCGAACTTGTCGATGGCGTGCATCAGGCCGAGGTTGCCTTCCTCGATCAGGTCCGACAGGGGCACGCCCCGGCCGATGTAGTTCTTGGCGATGCTGACCACAAGGCGCAGGTTGTGTTCGATCATCGACTGGCGGGCTTCGAAGTCGCCGGTGCGCGCGAGCGTGGCGGAGATGAATTCCTGTTCTGCGGTGAAGAGCTCGGTGCGGCGTACTTCGCGCAAATACAGCGTGAGCACATCGTGCTCGGTGGCGGTGGTTTCGGGGGTTGCTACACGTTCCTGAAGTTCCATGATGCTCGTCCTCTTTGTTGTTTCCACTGTTTCACCTGGGCAAAACGGTGGGTGTAGGACAACAAGCCATCAGGGAACTCCCGGAGGGGAACCAGGCGGAACGTTGATCAAGGTCAAACACAGGCTGTCGCGGGATGCATCCTTTGAGATGCGTCAACCCACGCCCAAGCAAGTTCGACGGCGGCCGGAATTTGCGTGACACTGTGCTCGCCCACCGGCTCACCGGCCGGCGCGTATTCTCCAGGACAGGAGTGAGGAGTGCCATGGAAGGCAATGCGGCGCTGAAGCCCCTCGCATGCAGCGACAGCTTCGACCCATCCAGCCACGCTTTGCACGCGGGACTGGAGCAATTCTCCGCAGTATCCAGCATCTTCGATGCCGCGGAGATGGTGCTCTACGTCTCCGACATGCAGACCTACGAAATGCTGTTCATGAACGCGGAGGCCGAACGTTTCTGGGGCCGCAAGCGGATTGGCGAGAAGTGCTACAAGGTTCTGCAGGCCGGGCAGAGCGGGCCTTGCGAGTTCTGCACCAACGCGCGGCTCATCCAGAATGGGCAGGCCGCCCACCCCGTTGTGTGGGAGTTCCAGAACACCATCAACAAGCGCTGGTACCTTTGCATCGACAAGGCAATCCCCTGGTCGGACGGACGCCTCGTGCGCATGGAAGTCGCGATCGACGTCACCGACCGCAAGCAGCACGAGGAGTTCCGGGACCAGTACGTCGGCCTGATCTCGCACGACCTCCGCACGCCGTTGCTCACGATCAACCTGTCGGCTGCGACGCTGAAGCTCCAGATGGAGCGCGGCGACCTCGCCAAGGCCGCGGAGCCGTTGGAGGCGATCCGCCACAGCACCAGGCGCATGTCCGCGATGATCGAGGACCTGCTCGAAACCACTCGCCTCGAGTCGGGCCAGCTGAAGCTGCACAAGTCGCCGGTGGATATCGGGGCGCTGGCGCAGACCGTCGCGCGGGAACTGGGCGCGGACGCGACGCATACCATCCGCTGCGAAGCCAGGGGCCCGGCGGTGGTGCTGGCCGACGCGGGGCGCCTTGAGCGCGTGCTGGAGAATCTCGTGAGCAACGCCATCCGACATTCACCAGCCGGCTCGCAGGTGACGATAGGCGTGGACGCCGCCGACGAGGAGATGATCGTCACGGTGACCGACCAGGGAGAGGGCATACCGACGGGCGTCGTGCCCAAGCTCTTCCAGCGCTTCTACCGCGCCGGGCCCGGTGACGCGTCGAACGGGCTGGGACTCGGCCTGTACACCAGCCGCCTCATCGTCGAACACCACGGTGGGCAAATCTGGGTAAAGAGCACACTGGGCACGGGCAGCACCTTCGGTTTCTCGCTGCCGGCTCAGCGCGAGGGGCCGCCGGCGTGACCGCGCGGTTTGCGCCAGCGCCGCCCTGAACCGCGCGGCTGGCCCGTGCCATAGGCCTGGCGATCGACCGACATCTGCGCCAGCCGGGCGGCCACGAGCTTGTTCACGCTGCCCTCGGGTTCGCGTCCCTTGCTGTCGCGCTCGCCTGCGGGCACGCCGGTGAGCAGCGCGATGGCTTCGTCGACGTGGCCCACCGCATGGACGTGGAAGAGGCCCGCGGCGGCGGCTTGTACAACGTCCTCGCGCAGCATCAGGTGCTTGGCGTTGGCGCGCGGGATCAGCACACCCTGTTCGCCGGTGAGGCCCCGGGCCCGACACACGTCGAAGAACCCCTCGATCTTCTCGTTTACGCCGCCGATGGCCTGCACGGCGCCGGCCTGGTCCACAGCGCCTGTTACCGCCAGCGACTGCCTCAAGGGCAACCCGGACAGGGCCGAGAGCAGCGCGCAAAGCTCCGCGAGCGACGCGCTGTCGCCTTCCACCGGGGCATAGGATTGCTCGAACACCAGGCTTGCCGAGAGCGAGAACGGCACGCCCTGCGCATACCTCGCGCGCAGGAATGCGGCGAGGATCAGGACGCCCTTCGAATGGATCGGCCGGCCCAGCGAGGACTCGCGCTCGATGTCGAGCAGATCGCCCTCGCCGAGCCGGGCCGTCGCCGTGATGCGCACCGGATGGCCGAAGCCGAATTCGCCCAATGCGATGACGGCAAGGCCGTTGACCTGTCCCGGCCGGGATCCGGACGTCTCGATCAGCAGCGTCTCGCGCAGCACCGCATCATGGAGCTGGTCGCGCAGGCGGTCCGCGCGGCTGATCCTCGCCTGCAGCGCATGCTCCACGTCCTCGCGTGTGACGATGGCGCGGCCTGCGCGCCGAGCCATCAGGTCCGACTCGTGCAGGAACTCGTCGAGCCAGCGCGTTTCGGTGGACAGCTTGCCCGCGTCGCCGGATGCACGGGCCGCCTGTTCCACCAGCCGGGCAACGGCGCCGCGATCTAACTCGCGCAAGCCCGCCGAGCGCGCGCGCAACGCCGCCAGCTTCGCGAATTCGGCGGTGCTGCCGGTATCCCGCGCGACCTCGTCCTCGAAATCCGCGGCGATCCTGAACAGGGCGTCGAAATCCGGGTCCAGCGCCTGCAGCAGGTAATAGTGCACGCGCTCGCCAAAAAGCACGATCTTGAGCGCGAGCGGCGTTGCCTGCGGCTCGAGCGGCAGCGAGCTGCCGAAGCCCAGCAGCTGCGGCAGCGATTCGATCGCGACCTCACCGGTCTTGAGCGCGCGCTTCAGGCCGTCCCACGCATAAGGTTGCGCCAGCACCTGCAGCGCGTCGAGCATCAGATAGCCGCCATTGGCGCGTTGCAGAGCACCCGCCTGGATCAGCGTGAAGTTCGTCAGCAGCGTGCCCATGTGCGGCACGTGGTCCACCCGGCCCACCAGGTTGGCGTAGGTGGGGTTGTCGCACTCATGCACCGGGGCGTGGTCGCGAGGGTTGTGGGCCACGAAGAGATTGACCTGATAGCGGATGAGCGAGAGCTGTCCGGTGAAGCCGCTCGCCTCGTCGCCGTCTTCCTGCGGCTGCTCGCGCAGCTGGTCGCCGGCTTCGATCACGTCGGCCAGAACCTGGTCCAGGAATTCCAGCACCGTCGGGTGCGCGGCGAAGTGCTCCTTCAGTTCACTGATCAAGTGCCCGGCGGCATAGCCCATGGTGTCGCGGCTCGCGTCGCGCACTCGGTTCTGCATCTCGCGCCGCAGCCGGGGCAGCTCGTGCATCAGCTGCATCGTCGGCTCGCGCATGCCCTTGATGACTTCCGCGATGCGCTCGCGCTCGGCCTCGGTCATCGCCTCGAGCTGCTCCTGCGACATCGGCCCGCCGTCCTTCATGGGCGCAAACGCGAAACCCTGCGGCGTGCGCAGCATCACCACGCCCCGGGCCCGCGCCTGCTCGGAGAGCGCGTGCAGCGCCTGCTCCTCGCGCAACTTGTAGTCCTTCTCGATCGCCTCGACCCGCGAGCGGTACTCGTCGCCTTCGAAGGCCACCTGAATCGCCTTGCCAACCTCGCCGACGAAGCCCTGCATCGCGGTGCGCAAGCGGGCGCCTTCACCGGCCGGAAGGCGCAGCGTGCGCGGCTTGTTCGGGTCGGCGAAGTTGTAGATGTAGCACCAGTCGTCGGGCGCGGGACGCGCTGCCGCGTGGGCCTGCAGCAGGCCTCGCACTACTTCATGGCGGCTGCTGCCCGGGCGGCCGAGGACGAACAGGTTGTATCCGGGCCCGGCAATGTCCAGGCCCAGCGCGACGGCGTCGACAGCGCGTGCCTGGCCGAAGGGCTGCGCCGGTGGCGGCAGGCCCGCGGTGGTCTCGAAATCGAGCAGCTCGGGGTCGCAGCGGGCGCACAGCTCTTCCGGCCGCAGGAGCCCGGGTGCCGTCGGAGGTGTCAGGGCGAGGAGCCCGTCGGCGCGTTTCACGGCAGTGCGTTCGCCTCATGCCGGCTCGCGGCGCCGACAGCCTCGGCGACCGCCTTCATCTCCTGCGCCAGCACGTCCAGCACGTCATCGAGCGCGACGACGCCGATCAGCGATCCCTGCGGGGAAACGACCGGCACGCGGCGCACGCCCTTGCGGCGCATCGCGGACAGCAGGTCGGCGAGCGAGTCGTCCTCGCGCGCGCTGATCACTCCTTTGCTCATCAGGTCGCCGACACGCATGCCATGCGGATCCCGATCGGCGGCGACAACGCCGATCGCGATGTCGCGGTCCGTGAGCATACCCACGACCACGCGGTCCTCCAGCGTGCGTTCCTCCACGACGACGAGACAGCCGACATGGCGGTCACGCATGAATCGCGCGGCCTCGTTCACGGCCATGCTGGGGAAGGCGATGGTGACGGCGCGGGTGCAGATGTCGCCTGCGTTCAGCGGCGTCCTGAATGTTGCGGATGGTTTCATGGCGGCCCTTTCGTATCGCACACGCGGGGGGCACGTTTAACAATGGCACACGCCATCGGGGCCTGGGTTGAGCCAGCGCAACATTGCCGCGCGCGATCGGCGAAGAATGGTGGCGGGACCCTTCCGCAAGGACGATGCCATGATGTTTGCCGACCGTCTCGACGCCGCCACCCGCCTGTCCAAGGCCCTGCACGCCTGGCGCGGCCGCAACCCCCTGGTGCTGGCCATCCCGCGTGGGGCCCTGCCGATGGGCAAACTCATCGCGCAGCGGCTGGAGGGCGAACTGGATGTCGTGCTGGTGCGCAAGCTGAGGGCGCCCGGGTCGCCGGAATACGCGATCGGTTCCATCGACGAAAGCGGCTGGGCCTACATCGCGCCACATGCGCACTCGGCCGGGGCCGACGATGCCTACATCGACAAAGAGAAACGCTTGCAGCTCGACGTGCTGAAGGACCGGCGGGCGAGGTACACGCCCGGCCGCGGCGCGATCGACGCGACGGGTCGCGTGGCCATTGTCGTGGACGACGGTTTGGCCACGGGCTCGACGATGATCGCCGCGTTGCACGCGGTTCGCGCGCGCAACCCCGCCACCCTGGTGTGCGCCGTCCCGGTCGCCTCGCCCGACAGCCTGGAGCTGGTGCGGCCGCTTGCGGACGAGGTGGTGTGCCTGTATGCCCCCGATGACTTCTATGCCGTGGGGCAGTTCTACCGCACGTTCGGCCAAGTGGACGACGAGGAAGCAATCGAGCTGCTCGCGGCATCCTCGGCTTCCCGTCCGCCGCCATGAGCTTACGGTTGTTCCTCTGTGGCGACGTGATGACGGGCCGGGGGATCGACCAGGTGCTGCCTGTACCGTGCAAGCCGCAGCTCTTCGAGCATTGGGCGCGCTCGGCCGTCGACTACGTCGAGCTGGCTGAGCGTGCGTCGGGACCCATCGGGCGCGGGCAGGACGCCGCTTACCCCTGGGGTCACGGCCTGGAGGTGCTGCGCGAGCAACGGCCCGCCGCGCGCATGATCAACCTCGAAACGGCGGTGACCACGAGCGAAGACGCGCAGCCCGGCAAGGGCATCCACTACCGCATGAACCCGGCCAATGTGGCTTGCCTCACGGGCGCGGGCATCGATTGCTGCGTGCTTGCCAACAACCACGTGCTCGATTGGGGGCAAGCCGGCGTCGACGAGACGCTGGCGACGCTGCACGCCGCGGGGCTTCGCACGGCCGGCGCCGGACGCGACCTGACGGAAGCGGCGCAACCGGCGGTGATGGAGATCGACCACGGGCGCCGGGTGCTGGTGTTCGCCTTCGCAATGCCCGACAGCGGCACGCCCGAAAGCTGGGCAGCGGGCGCGAGCAACGGGGGCGTGAACTTTCTCGACCGGCTCAGCGTTCGCACGGCGGATGGCGTGGCTGCGGAGACGGCGCGGCATCGGCGGGCAGGGGACGTGGTAGTTGTCTCGGTGCATTGGGGCGGCAACTGGGGCTTCGCCATTCCGGCCGAGCAGCGCACGTTTGCGCATCGGCTGATCGATGCCGCAGGAGCGGACATCGTCTGGGGGCATTCCTCACACCACGTCAAGGGCATCGAAGTGCGTGGCGGCAAGCTCATCCTCTACGGCTGCGGCGATCTCATCAACGACTACGAGGGCATCACGGGCCACGGCGAGTACCGAGGCGACCTGTCACTGATGTACTTCCCGGAAATCGATATGGCGACCGGCTCCCTGCGCGCGCTGCGCATGGCGCCGATGCGGATGTGGCGCTTCCGGCTGGAGCGCGCGCCCGCGCAAGACGTGGACTGGCTGCGCGGCGTGCTGAACCGCGAGGGCCGGGCGCTGCACACGAGCGTCACGCTGGACGAGCAGGGGCTGCTCGCGCTCCATGCCTGAACACTCCATCTCCATCGCCGCGAAGGTGGCCGCGCTGCGCGAGCCGGGCGCCCATCCGGACTGCCCGCAGCGTGTGGACGTGGTCGAAACCCATATGTCATGGGTGTTCCTCACCGAGCAATTCGTCTACAAGCTGAAGAAGCCTGCACGCTACGACGGCCTGGATTGCAGCCTGCTCGAGACGCGGCGTTTCTTCTGCCAGGAAGAAGTGCGGCTGAACCGCCGGCTCGCGCCCACGGTGTACCAGGGCGTCGTGGCCTTGCGCCGGGATGTGCAGGGCCGGTTGCGAATCGGCACCGAAGGCGAAGTCGTGGACTGGCTGGTCTGGATGCGCCGACTGGCTGCGCACCTGACGCTCGACCGGCTGATCGAGGCAGGAAGCGCGACGCCGGCCCACATGCGGCGTGTCGCCGAACACATGGCCGCTTTTTATCGCCGCCTTGCTCCGGCCGTCACGGACCCGGGCCCGTTCGCCGCCCGGCTGCGCCGCGACATCGATACGCTCGAGATGGAGCTGTGCGATCCCGCGTGGGCCCTGCCAGCCGATGAAGTGACGGCCGTGTGCACCCGGCTCAGGGTCGTGCTGTCCGATTGCCGCGAAGTGCTGGAGGCGCGCGTGCGGGCCGGCCGGGTCGTGGAAGGGCATGGGGACCTGCGGCCCGAGCACGTGTGGCTCGGTGAACCCCCGGCAATCATCGATTGCCTGGAATTCTCGGCGGAGCTGCGCACCCTCGACACCGCGGACGAACTGGCGTTCCTCGCGCTGGAGTGCGAGCGCCTCGGCGCGCCGCAGCTCGGCCGCGCGCTGCTCGATGCGTTCGCGGAGTTCACGGGCGATGTGCCAGACCCCGCGCTCGTCGATTTCTACCAGGCCTTCCGCGCCTGCGTACGCGCGAACATCGCCATCCGGCACCTGCGGGAAGCGCGTTACCGCGACGATCCGAAGTGGCCGCGGCGCGCCCGCGAGTACCTGGCGCTCGCGCGGCAGAAGGTTTTGTCATCCCGGACTTGATCCGGGATCCACGGCGGCGCGCCAATTTGGCGCGCAAACTCCTAGCCAAGCAGCTCCACGATCGATCCACCTTCATGGATCCGCCGGATGGTCTCGGCAAACAGCGGCGCGGTCGACAGCACGGTGAGCTTGGACCGCGCCTTGCCTTCGCCCAGGCGGAAGGGCGGGACCGTATCGGTTACGACAAGCCCGTCCAGCGCATCGTCGGCCAGCAGCTGCGCGGCGTCGCCGACGAAGAGGCCATGCGATGCCGCCGCGTACACGGACGTGGCGCCCAGCGAGCGGCAGGCCTTCACCGTCCGGGCGATTGTCGAGCCGGTGCTGATCAGGTCGTCCAGGATGATGGCGCAACGCCCCTGCACGTCGCCGACGATCAGCTCGCCGCTCAGTACATTGCCGCTGCGATGTTTCTCTGCGAAGGCTGCGGCGACGGGGCGGCCCAGCGCCGCGGACAGGCGCTGGCGGAACCGCTCGGCGCGCTTGATACCTCCGGCATCCGGTGACACGACCACCACCTCGCGGCCACCCAGCAGCGGCACGAAATGGCGGGCGAACAACCCGTCTGCGCGCAGGTGATCGGTGGCGCAGCGGTAGGCATTCTGGAACGCGGCAAGATTGTGCACGTCGAGAGTGACGACGCGGTCCGTGCCGGCCGCTTCGAACATCCGCGCCACGTAACGCGTGGTGACGGGGTCGCGCGGCTGGGACTTCTGGTCCTTGCGGGCGTAGGCGAGATACGGAACGACGGCCGTCACGCTGGCGGCAGACGCGTCCTTGAGCGCGCCGATGAAGAACAGCAGCCTGCACAGCTTGTCGTTGGCGCTCTGCGTGGCGTCCGAATGCAGCGAGTGCACCACGAAGACGTCGCGGCCCCTGACGTTCGCCAGCGGCCGCGACTTGTGCTCGCCGTCGTCGAAACCGTGCTCCTCGTGTGGGCTGAGCTGCAGGCCGAGGTGCAGCGCCATCTGCTCACCGAACTCGCGTGAGGCATCGATCGCGAAGAGAACTGGTTCCTGTGTCATCGCAAGAGTGTAAGCGCGGGCTGTTTGTGCATTGAGATATCGCAACACCAGGGGCTGCCTGCCGGCAACTTGCCGCAGGTCAAAGATGACGTAGGGGATGGCGGCCTAGTGTTGCAGCACGGGGCCTGTCGAAAGGAAACGCACCATGGCAGCCAAACAGCTACTTTTCGGGCAGGACGCCCGCGAAAAGATCCGCCGCGGAGTCGACGCGCTGGCCGACGCGGTCAAGGTCACGCTGGGCCCGCGCGGGCGCACGGTCGTGCTCGACCGTGACTTCGGCCCGCCGCAGATCGTCAACTCGGGCGTGGTGGTGGCCAAATCCATCGAGCTGGAGGACCGCTTCGAGAACATGGGCGCGCAGCTGCTGCGCGAGGTGGCCTCTCGCACCAGCGAGATGGCCGGCGACGGCACCACGACGGCCACCGTGCTCGCGCACGGCATGATCCAGGAGGGCCTGAAATACCTCGCCGCGGGCATGAACCCGATGGACCTGAAGCGCGGTATCGACAGCGCGATCGAGGCCGTCGTGGCCGAGCTGAAGAACGTGGCGCAGCCGTGCACCACGTCGCAGGAGATTGCGCACGTGGCGGCCATCTCGGCCAACAACGACCGTTCGATCGGCGATCTCGTGGCGCGCGCGATGGACAAGGTGGGCCGCGAAGGCGCGGTGTCGATAGAGGACGGCTCGGGCATGGCCAGCGAGCTCGAAGTCGTGGAAGGGCTGCAATTCGACCGCGGCTTCCTTTCGGCCTACTTCATCAACAGCGCCGAAAAGCAATCCGCGGTGCTGGAGGATGCGCTTGTCCTGCTGTACGACCAGAAGCTTAGCGGCCTGCAGGAACTGGTGCCGCTGCTCGAGGAAGTGGCCAAGGCCGGCAAGCCGATGCTGGTGATCGCGGAGGATGTGGAAGCCGACGCGCTGGCGACGCTCGTGGTCAACAGCATCCGCGGCGTGATCAAGACCTGCGCCGTGAAGGCGCCGGGGTTCGGCGACCGCCGCAAGGCGATGCTGCAGGACATGGCGGTGCTGACGGGTGGGCAGGTGATCGCCGCGGAGGCCGGCCTCACGCTGGAGAAGGCGCGGCTCCCGCACCTGGGCCGCGCGCGCCGCGTCGAGGTGGACAAGGAGCGCACCACGATCATTGGCGGCGCGGGCGACCCCTCCGCCATTCGCGACCGGGTGAGCCTGCTCAAGAAGGAGCGCGAGGGCCTGACGAGCGAATACGACCGCAAGCAGCTCGATGACCGCATCGCCAAGCTCTCCGGCGGCGTCGGCGTGATCAAGGTGGGCGCCGCGACGGAGACCGAGCTCAAGGAGCGCAAGCTGCGCGTGGAGGATGCATTGCACGCCACCCGCGCGGCCGTGGAAGAAGGCATCGTGCCTGGCGGCGGCGTGGCGCTGCTGCGCGCGCGCAAGGTATTGCGCGATCTGAAGCTGCCCACGCTGGATCAGGAATGCGGTATGAAGATCGTGCTGCGGGCACTGGAAGACCCGCTGCGCCGCATCGTGGCCAACGCGGCGGAGGAGCCGTCGATCGTGCTCGACCGGGTGGAGAGTTCGAACAAGCCCAGCTACGGCTACAACGCCGCGACGCGCGAATACGGCGACATGCTCGAGATGGGCGTGATCGACCCCGCCAAGGTAACGCGCCTGGCGCTGCAGAACGCCGGTTCCATCGCCAGCCTGATCCTCACGGTGGACTGCCTGATCGCCAACGCGCCGAAGAAGCAGCCGCCAACCGCGCCGGGCATGGGCGAGCAGCCGGAGATGTATTGACCATGCTCCGTAATTCATCCGCCCTGTACCGCTGTCTGCGCGCAGTGCTCGCGGCATTGCTGGCCTGCGCGGCCGCTTCCGCCCTGGCCGGCACCCAGGCACAGGGCGCGGCTGCACTGCGCGATCGGTTCGCGGCGACGCAGCCATTGCTGGCCGACAGCCCGTTCGGCGGGCCGCTGGTCCTGGAATCGACCGAGGCTCCGCGCCTGCTGCAGGGCGACGTGTATGCGCTGGTGGAGCATCCTTTTGCGGCGGTGAGCGCCTCGCTCGGCAATCCCGAGCGCTGGTGCGACGTGATGATCCTGCACCTCAACACCAAGCACTGCCGGCGCGGTCTGGAGAAGGGGGTGCCTCAGATCGAGTTGCGGGTGGGCAAGAAGCACGACCAGCCGATCGCGGCCGCGTCGCTGGTCGCCTTCGCCTTCCGGCCCGTCAGCGTCACGCCCGATTACCTCGCGGTCGAGCTTCAGGCGCCGCAAGGTCCCTTCGACACCCACGATTACCGCATCCTGTTGGAGGCCATCCCGGCCGAAGGCGGGCGCTCGTTCATCCATATGGGGTACTCTTTCGGCTATGGAGCGATCAGCCGCATGGCGATGCAGGTGTATCTTGGGACGATCGCGCGCGACAAGGTGGGCTTCACCACGACGGCCCGCACGCAGCCCGGGGAGCCGCCCGCGTACATCGGCGGGATCCGGGGGCTGGTGGAGCGAAACACGATGCGCTACTACCTGGCGATCGATGCCTACCTGGGCGCGGCCTCGGCGCCACCTGCCCAACAGCTGGAAAAAAGACTGCGGGCCTGGTTCGATGCCACCGAACGGTATGCACGGCAGCTCCGTGAGATCAGCCGCGACGAGTACATGGCGATGAAACGGCGCGAGACCCAGCGCCAGCAGCAGGAGCAATAGGCTGGACTTCCAACCGTTGATGCACATCAATGTGCGGGCACGATCGCGTGAAATACTGAATCAAGGATATGAACAACGACAGTATCCCACCGCGAGATAACCAACTTTCCATGGAGTGTTGCTATGAAAAAGACCCTGTTGACCATGAGTATCGTGCTGGCCCAGATGCTGGCAGTTAGCGCGTTCGCGCAAACCAAGGGTGAGGCCGATCCGGCACAGTCGAAGGCTATCCCGTCGGCACCCGCGACCGCGGCCGAGAAGGCCCAAGCCAAGGCGACCCGCAAGGCCGAAGGCGCCAAGGCCGCCAAGGCCGACATGCCCGCCGGCCCCGGACCCGAGCCCAAGGGCGTAGCCAAGGTAGCAACCAAGGAAGAAAAGGCAGCCGCGAAGGCCAAGCGCAAGGCCGCGGCCAAGGAAGCCGTGAAGAAGGGCCAGACGACTTCCGGCGAGAAGTAATCACAGCCTGAGTCCGATTACGGGTTCTTCGGGACCCGTTTTTTATTGTGAAGGAGAGCAGCATGCGAGCCCGACAATTGTTTTCAATGGCACTGACTGTCGGCGTCGCCGTGCTGGGCACAGGGAGCGCGGGCAACGCGCAAAGCCAAGTGGCCGCCCCAGGCGCAGCCGCGAGTGCCGCGCAGGCTCGCCCCGCCGGCAAGGCGACAACGCAGGCCGCGGACGCCGCGGCCCGGACGGCATCGGCGGCCGAAGCCGCGCTGCGCCACGCGGAGGCGGTCGCGCAGGACAGTTCCGCGTCCGCTGCCGACGCCATCCGGCGCCTGGCGCGCAAGGCTGCCGAGGCGGCGCGCAATGCCCAGCGCAAGTTCCGCGAGTCTGGCACTGTCGTGCAGGAAGCGGGCCGAAAGGCCGTCGTGGCCACCGAGGAAGCGCTGGAGAAGGCCGATCACGCCGCGCGTCAGGCCGCGAGAGCCGGCAAGGAAGACGCGGCCAAGGCCGCCGAGGCCGCGCGTGAGGCCCTGCAGCGCGCGAAGCAGGCCGCGGCGGATGCGGCGCAGGCCGCCAGGGAAGCGGCGAAGTAAACCGCGCGGCCGAGCCGACCTTAGAGCGCGGGCTGCGGCGCCGCGTCCCGCTCGCATTCGTCTGCGCCCAGCGGCTCGACCGACGTGCGAAGGTGGTCGAGCACAGCGGCATCGGCTTCGGACGCGTCGTCCCGGCGCGCCATCAGGCGCGCGCGCAGCACTTCCGGCGGTGCTTCGCAAGCCAGGATCGAGAAGGGCACCTTGAGTTCACGCGCCAGTTCGCGCGCCGCGTCGCGCTCCGAACGGCGCAGGAACGCGGCATCGAGCACGACGGGGTAGCCGGCCTGGAGCGTGCCGCGCGCCAATTCGAACAGGCGGTCATACGCGCGCGCCGTGGCATCCTCCGTGTAGAGGTCCAGGCCCTTGGCGCGCGAGTCCTCGAGCATGTCCAGCCCGAACAGGCGCTTGCGCTCGACGTCCGAGCGGATGCGGATGGCGCCCTCGCGCTCCAGCAGGCGTTGTGATTCAAACGTCTTGCCCGAGCCGGGCAGGCCGTGGGTGATCACCAGCCGGCGCTGCGGCGCCTTGGTCCAGGCAATGGCCGTTTCGATGTATCGCCGCGCGCAGACGCCGCTGTTGCCGCCCCGCAGGTGCGCCACCTGCGCCCGCACCAGCGCGCGGTACACGACCGAGAAGCGAAGCATGGGCAGCCCGGCGTGGTCACCAGTGCGGTCCAGCCAGGCGTTCAGGAGACGGAACGCGAAATCCGAGCGGCCGCGCGCGCTGAAGTCCATCACCGGAAACGCTATGTCGTCGATGACATCGATCCAGCGCAACGATGGGTCGAACTCGATGCAATCAAAGGCTGCTACTCCGGTGGGTAGCGCGATCACGTTATCCAGGTGCAGGTCGCCGTGGCACTGGCGCACGAAGCCGCCGTCCAGCCGCCGCGCCCACGCGGGCGCGAGCACCGAGGCCTTGGCCTCCAGCCATGTCTTGAGTGCGACCTGCTCGTCGGGCCGGGCCAACGGCGCGGCGCCATCGAGCGCCGCCAGCGCGACGGCGCGTCGGCGTTTGCAGTTGGCGAAGCCATTGGCCGTCGGGTTGGCGCGTGCATGGAAATCGGCAAGCAGCGCGGCCAGCGCATCCACGTCCGAGCTGTGCAGCCGGCCCGCTGCCAGTTTCTCGCTGAACAAGGCTCCGCGCGGGAACCTCCGCATGCGAACGGCGTAATCCAGGAGGGTGCCGGGACCGTCGATCTGCGGGCCTCCCGGCGAATCGGCGATGTGGGCCACGCCGAGGTAAAGGCCCGGCGCCAGGCGCCGGTTCAATCTCACTTCCTCCTCGCAGAAATGCCTGCGAGCTTCCAGCGTGGCGTAGTCGACGAACGGCAGCTTCACCGGTTTCTTGACCTTGTAGGCCAGGTCGGCGGTGAGCAATACCCAGGAGATGTGCGTTTCGATGAGCTCGGCGTTCAGCGAGCGAGCCAGGCCCATGACGAGGGCCCGTGACGTGTTGAGGGAATCGGCAGTGTGCATGTCGGCAGGTTATTTCAGGCCATGCGCTGCGCGATTGATGCGGGTCAAGGCGCCCTTAGGCGCCTGCGGTTTGATACCGCGCAACATTCCGCAGGCGGCGCTACCTATATTGAATTGAGACTGGCGGTAAAACGCGTCCGTTCCGGGGCGGCCGGCAGCCGAAGGAGCCCTTATGTACAAGCGAATCCTGGTTCCCCTGGACGGCAGCGCCACGGCCGAGCGCGGCCTGCGCGAAGCCATGGCTCTGTGCGCGGGGCAGCAGACCAAGTTGCTGCTGCTGCACGTGGTTGACGACTATCCGTTGCTGATCGAAACATCATCGATGACCGGTTACGACGAGATGATGAAAACTTTGCGCCAGTACGGGCTCGAAGTGCTGGCCAAGGCCCGCAAGACCTGCGAGGAGGCGTCCGTCCATTGCGAAACGCTGCTGCACGAAGTGATGGGCGAGCGCGTGTCCGACGTCATCGTCGGACAGGCAGGCCAGCACGCCTGCGACCTGATTGTCATGGGTACGCATGGCCGCCGCGGCCTGCAGCGCCTGACACTCGGCAGCCAGGCCGAGGCTGTCGCGCGGGCGAGCGCGGTACCGGTCATGCTGGTGCGGCTCGAGCCGGCGGCGGCGACCGGCTGAGCCGTTGAGGCGATCGACATGAAAAAGACTGAGTTGAACCTGCCTGAGCTGCCGCCCGGCGCGATCGCGCTGATCCCGATGCGCAACCTCGTGCTGTTCCCGCACGTGATGGCGACCATCACGGTGGGCCGGCCGCGTTCCATCGCGGGCCTGGAGCATGCCGTCGCGGGCGGCTGGCCCGTCGGCATCGTGCTGCAGAAAAGCGCGACGCAGGACGACCCGGCGATCGCCGACCTGAACGCCGTCGGCACGCTCGCGGTGGTGGCGCACCACCTCAAACACGAGGACAACCTGCAGCATGCGGTGTGCCAGGGCACGCAGCGCTTTCGGATCACGGAGCCTGTCACGGGCTATCCCTTCCTGGCAGCGAAGGTCGAACTGATCGAGGAGCCGGTGGACGATTCCGCGCACGGCCACGCGCTGGCGCTGCAACTGCGCCGCCGCGCGCTCGAACTGCTGTCGCTCCTGCCGAGCCTGCCCGCCGAGATGGTGCATGCGCTGCAGACCACGCGCGGCACGGCCGAGCTTGCCGACATCACCGCGGGCGTGCTTGACGCCGAGATCGTGGAGAAGCAGGCACTGCTGGAGACGGTGGGCACGTCCGAGCGCGTGGGCAAGCTGCTCAAGCTCATCTCGCACCGCATCGAGGTGCTGCGCCTGTCCAAGGAGATCGGCGAGCGCACCAAGGAGCAGCTGGACGACCGCCAGCGCAAGTACCTGCTGCGCGAGCAGCTGCGGACGATCCAGCGGGAGTTGGGCGAGAACGGCGGCGAAGACGCGGATATGGCGCGGATGGAAGAGGCCATCGCCAAAGCCGGCATGCCTGCGGACATCGAGACGCAGGCGCGCAAGGAACTGCAGCGGCTGCGCGGAATGAACGAGGGCTCCAGCGAAGCTTCCATGCTGCGCACCTATCTGGAGTGGATGATGGAGTTGCCGTGGGCAACGCCGACGGAAACGCCCATCGACCTGGAAGCCGCCCGCGCCACCCTGGAGGCCGACCACTTCGGACTGGAGAAGGTCAAACAGCGCATCGTCGAGTTTCTCGCGGTGAGAAAGCTCAACCCGAAGGGCCGCGCGCCCATTCTGTGCTTCGTGGGCCCGCCCGGGGTGGGCAAGACCTCGCTGGGGCAGAGCATCGCCCGCGCACTGCAGCGGCCGTTCGTGCGCGTGTCGCTGGGCGGCGTGCACGACGAAGCCGAGATCCGCGGCCACCGCCGCACCTACATCGGCGCGCTGCCCGGCAACATCGTGCAGGGGCTGCGCAAGGCGGGTGCGCGCGATTGCGTGATGATGCTCGACGAGGTGGATAAGCTCACAGCGAGCGCGCATGGCGATCCTTCCGCAGCGCTGCTGGAAGTGCTCGACCCTGAACAGAACAACACGTTCCGCGACAACTACCTGGGCGTGCCGTTCGACCTGAGCCGGGTGGTCTTCATTGCCACCGCGAACGTGATGGACAACGTCCCCGGCCCGGTGCGCGACCGCATGGAGGTGATCGAGCTGCCCGGCTACACGCAGGAGGAGAAACTACAGATCGCGCGGGCCTACCTCGTCGGGCGGCAGCGCGATGCCAATGGCCTGACCGGGGGTCAGTGCGAGCTGACCGACGAGGCCCTGGCGTCCATCGTCGCGGACTACACCCGCGAGGCCGGCGTGCGCCAGCTGGAACGCGAGATCGGCCGCGTCATGCGGCACGCGGCGATGAAGGTTGCCGAAGGCTCCACGGCGAACGTGCATGTCGGCGCGCCCGAACTGGACGGCATTCTCGGGGCGCCGAAGTTCGAACGCGAGGTGGCCCTGCGCAGCGGCATTGCCGGCGTGGCGACAGGCCTCGCCTGGACACCCGTGGGCGGCGAGATCCTCTTCATCGAGGCGACGCGCGTCGCGGGCAGCGGCAAGCTGACGCTCACGGGCCAACTCGGCGACGTGATGAAGGAGAGTGCCCAGGCGGCCATCACGCTCGTAAAGTCGCGCGCGTTCAGCCTCGGGCTCACGCCCGCCGCTTTCGACTCCATTGACCTGCACATGCACATCCCGGCGGGCGCCATTCCCAAGGACGGCCCCAGCGCCGGCGTGGCGATGTTCATCGCGTTGGCATCGCTCTTCACCGACCGGCCCGTGCGCCACGACGTGGGGATGACGGGCGAGATCAGCCTGCGCGGCCTGGTGCTGCCCGTGGGCGGCATCAAGGAAAAGATGCTGGCGGCGCAACGCGCGGGACTGCGCACCGTGATGCTGCCCGCGCGAAACTTTAGGGACTTGCGCGACCTGCCGGCGAGCACGCGCGCCGCGATGGAATTCGTCCCGTTGGAAAACGTCGATGACGCGATCCGATGCGCGCTGGCTGTAGCGAGCCCGGAGGCCGCGGCCTCCGAAGTACCGGAGCGGGTGTCGGCGTAGTCGTTGCTGGTGTGGCCTGTACGCTTCGCTTCGCGGGTATGCTGGCGCGCGCTGCGTCGCGGCAGGCGGTACCCGGCAGCGGCTCATACTGTGGCGGTCTTCGCTTCGCTACGCCTTCGCGAAGCGTCTCGGCCTGGGGACGGCGCCGTACAACTCGCTTCGCGCCCTTCGGGCTCTACGCTCAGACAGGTACGGCGAGTCAGTTACGAAGCGCTGCGCGCCCGCCCCCAGGCCAAGCCGCTTCGCCGCCACAGAAATCGCCGCCGCCGGGTACCGCCCGCCGCGCCGCAGGAGTGTTGGTATTCCACCGGTGGCATGCCCACCCTGTTGGCTGCAAATTCGCGTGCGGGTGGGCCATGACGCGCAATCAGGCGATGCGCCTGCGATGAGTGGTTTTGCGCTCGGCGCGAAGCGCTTCGTCAACATTCTCATCTCGCCTGTTTGAACGAAGCGGCCTCAGGGCGCGCAGTGAGTTGCGAGATGCGAGCGCAAAACCACTCATCGCAGGTTTACCGGCGAAGCCGGACGCATCGGCGCGCGGCATGGCTCACCCGCACGCGGATTTGCATGCGAGGTGCAGGCGTGTAAATCAAACTCAGCGCGGCACAAGCTCTCGACAAGCTCGCGTGATCTCACGCTCCCAGTTGCCCCCCCACCGCCTTCACCCGTGCCTTATGGATCATCTCCCCGATACGCGGGCCATCGAGTTGCCGCGCCTGGGCCTCGGCCGCGATCTCGTGCGTCGCCACTGACTGCGCGGCCTCCAGCGCGGCGAGCAGGCGCTGTCGCTGCGGATACGGCTTTTCTTCCAGACCCAACCGGCCGCGAGCGTCGCATTCGCAGGCCAGCAACACCTGGTCGAAACGCTGGGGCTTGCGGAACGCGTCGCAACGCTCCAGCAAGCGCACCAGCGCCGCGGCGCCGAATTCCTCGCTGCGATGGATGTTGCCGTGCTCGCGCGCGACGACGTCCGCGAGCTCGCGGCATTCGGTCGGCACGCGAAGGCGCTCGCACAGTTTTTTTAGCAGGCGTGCGCTGCGCTCCTCATGGCCGATATGTTTGGGCAGGATCTCGGCGGGCGTGGTGCCCTTGCCCAGGTCGTGCGTGAGGCAAGCGAAGCGCACCGGCAATGGCGCCTTCAAGCGTGCGCTCATGTCCATCACCATCATCAGGTGCACCCCGGTGTCAATCTCCGGGTGGTACTCGGCACGTTGCGGCACACCCCACAGGCGCTCCACCTCGGGCAGCAGCCGCGCCAGCGCGCCGCACTCGCGTAGCACCTCGAACATGCGGGAAGGCTTGTCTTCCATCAGACCGCGCGCGAGCTCCTGCCAGACACGCTCGGCCACGAGCGCATCGACCTCGCCGGCCTCCACCATCTCGCGCATCAGGGCTTGCGTCTCGGGCGCGAGGCTGAAGTCGGCGAAGCGCGCAGCGAAGCGCGCCACGCGCAGTATGCGCACCGGGTCTTCGCGGAAGGCGACAGTGACATGCCGCAGCACGCGCTTCTTCAGGTCGGCCTGGCCGCCGAAGGGATCCACGAGTTTTCCATGTTCGTCCTGCGCGATCGCGTTCATCGTCAGATCGCGGCGGGCCAGGTCCTGCTCGAGCGTGACGTTCGGCTCGGCATGAAAAGCGAAGCCGTGGTAGCCACGCGCGGTCTTGCGCTCGGTTCGCGCCAGCGCGTACTCCTCGCGTGTCTGCGGGTGCAGGAACACGGGGAAGTCCTTACCCACCGGCAGGTAACCTCCGGCGATCATCTCCTGCGGCGTGGCGCCGACGACCACCCAGTCATGGTCGTTGACCGGCAGGCCGAGCAAGGCATCGCGCACCGCACCACCGACCCTATAGGTTTGCATGGCGCCAGTGTACAAAGAGTGCAGACAGGGCCCTGCCGCGTAACCCGCGGGTCCCGTTCACTCGAAGGTCAGTGTCGTGCCGTCCGTGAGATTCATCGTCGCCTTGGCATTGAAGATAGTGCCGACGGCGTCGATACGGTAGCAGTCCTTCTCGAACTGGAAGCCGTCCATGCCCGAATACACGAGGCAGGCCCATGCCGTCGTCGCCGTATCCGGTTCCAGCGACCAGCTCATCACAGTCTGTCCCAGCAGGGTACGGTTGCTGTCGCTTACGTAGGTGTCAGCACGTGTGTAGGGGCCGGAACTGCCGACGGAGGCGGCGGTAGGCAGTGAACCCTGGGGCGTGAAAATCGTGAGCCCCGAGTCGTCCATGCCGCCCACCAGTGTCACGGGTGCGAGCGTGAAGTACAGCGTCGAGCTTGCCACGGGGCCAGGCTGGCCATTGATCGCCACGGTGGAAGATTCGATCGCGCGGCGGTACGTCTGCGACAGAAACACCCCGTCGGTCGTAGGCGTGCTGGAGATCGACAGCTGGAACGACACGCCGTTATAGTTTGCGCGCAGGTTCGGGAAACTGATCCCCTTGGTCAGGGTGTTCGCGAATGCGGCATCGAGATTGAAGGCCGCCTCGGGGGGCGGCGGGGCCCCATCGCCACCTCCACCGCCACCGCAAGCCGACAGCAGCGCCGCCACCGCGACCGCGAGTACAACTTTCCTGTTCATGAAAAATCTCCGGTGTCGCGCACGAGCCGCGTGAGCGCAGGTCCCGCTGATTCCCAGGGGCCCGATGCCGGCCCTTCATTCAATCGTGATTCAACCCATGGATCGCACCTTGACCGTGCGCAATGAATTGCGCGCCGGCCCGGCCGGGCTCATCGCGAGGTGCGGTACGGTTCCTCGAAGTCGAGGAAGTCCTTCTCGGCCAGCGCCCCGTCGATCCAGGCCTTGACGCCCGGCAAGGCGCAGACGCGGCGGATGTAGTCCGTGATGTGGCCAGGCACGGGCAGCGCATAGTTCTTGATGCGCATGCACACGGGGGCGAAGTAGGCGTCGGCGATCGAAAACTCACCAAAAAGCATGGGGCCCCTGTTCTGCTCTAGCAGTTCCGTCCACATGCCGATAAGGCGCTGCACGTCTGCACGCACGGCGGGCTTGTCTCGCCACGCGAGTGCGCCCACCTGCGGCAGGGATGCTTCGATGTTCATGGGGCAGTTGCCGCGCAGCGCGGTGAAGCCCGAGTGCATTTCAGCGCACACGCTGCGGGCGCGGGCGCGCGCCCTGGGGTCCTGCGGCCACAGCCGTTTCTCGGGGAATTTCTCGGCCAGGTATTCCGCGATGGCCAACGTGTCCCATACCGCGAAACCGTCATCGACGAGCACGGGCACGCGGCCCACGGGCGTGAAAGCCCGGAGGGTTTCCTTGAATTTCGAATCCTGGTCGAACGAGTCGAAGCGGACCATCACCTCCTCGAAGGGGATGCCGGCCTGCTCGAGCAGGACCCAGGATCTCATGGACCAGGACGAATAGTTCTTGTTGCCGATCAGAAGCTTGAGCATGGGGTGTCTCCAGAGGTGCCTGCGATGCTAACGGCAGGCTCCGAGGCGATTGATGCAAAAATCAGCGCGATTGATGCGCTAGGTGCCCGGCTCGCGGGGCGTGCCACGCCCGGCGATACGGCGGATGGGGCCTTCCAGTGCCAGCACCGCCAGTGCCAGCACCGTGCACAGCACACCCGTCATCTCGCGGCCCAGCCCGACGGCGATTCCGATCGCGGCGGTGAGCCAGATGCCCGCGGCCGTGGTCAGCCCCCGCACCTGCTCGTCCCCACTGCCGGTAATCTTCAGGATGGTGCCCGCGCACAGGAAGCCCACACCCGCCACCACGCCCTGGATCACGCGGCTCAGGTCGGCGGCGTCGGCGCCGGCCTGCAGGGGCACCAGCACGAACAGCGCGGAACCGATGGCCACCAGCATGTGCGTACGCACACCGGCTTCCTTGCCGTGGTACTCCCGCTGCAGGCCCAGCATGCCGCCGAGCAGGGCGGCGATGAGCAGGCGCATCACGACGCGGGTCAACGCCTCGATGTCCGGCAGGTCCGAGAACTCGGACACGACAGTGGCGCTGATCCGGTCCCAGGCGTTCATGCGGGCTTCAGGGAAGTTCGCGATTCGGCTCGGGCTGAGCGGCGTCGCGCGGGCCGACCCGGCCCAGGCGCTCCTTCAGGGACTGCGGCTGGCCCGTGAGAATCGCGGCATAGACGGTCGTGTTGGAAAGCACCTTCTTCACATAATCGCGGGTTTCGTTGAAAGGGATGTTCTCGGCCCAGGCGGCGGCCTCGATGACAGGGCCGTTGCGCCAGCTGCGCGGCCGGCCCGGGCCCGCGTTGTACGCCGCGGCGGCCAGGGGCATCGAGCCGCTGAAATCGTCGAGCACGAGCTTCAGGTAACCCGTGCCAATGGCGATGTTGGTCTCGCGATCGTTAAGCTGGTCGGGGGTGAAGGAGGTCAAGCCTATCCTGCGCGCGGTCCAGCGCGCGGTGGCGGGCATCACCTGCATCAGGCCCGAAGCACCGACGTGCGAGCGGGCATCCATGATGAAGCGGCTTTCCTGGCGAATCAGGCCGTACACATAGGCCGGGTCCAGGTTGATTTCGCGGCTGCGGCGGACGACCGATTCGCGAAACGGCATCGGGAAGCGCTGCTCGGCATCGAATTCGGCCTTGGTGCGCTCGCTGGTGTTGATGCAGCGGTCCCAAACCTCGCGGTCGCAGGCGAACTGGGCGGCCGCCAGCAGTTCGCGCTCGGACATCCCGCCCGGCTTGGCCAGGTTGGTCGAGTAGTTCCATTCGCGAACGCCCTCGGGCCGCAGGCCCAGAGCGATCGCATAGAAAGCGCGGTTCAGGCCGGCGTTCAAGCGGGCGGCTTCCTTTTCCTCCGCCGTGAGCGGGGCGGGACGAGGCGGCACGGCGATGGGATGCCCCAGTTCCTCCATCGCGAGCTGTTCGTAGAAGCCGCGCACGGATGCGAACGATTGCAGCAGCTTCTGGGCTTCCTCGCGCCGCGTGTCGCCACCCTGAGCGAGCAGCGCACGCGCTTTCCAATACACCCAGGTCGAGTCGGACCGGAAATCCTCGCTCATCGCGTTGATGGCCTGCAGGACCATGGGCCACTGCGTGCCCCTGGCAGCGCGCAGCGCCGCACGCGCCTTCCATGCGAGCATCTCGTCGGTCAGGTCGTTGTCGCGGCTCACCTGTGCGTAATGATCCAGCGCGTTGTTGCCCAGTCGCTGCGCGGTCTGCTTGCCCAGCACGCCCCAGACCCAGTTGCGCTCCTCGGGGGTGAGCTGTGGGCCCCACTTGCTATCGAGCTGGCTCGCGGCGTTGTCGGGGTCGGTCGCGGCCAGCTTGATCAGCGCGAGCACCATCATTTCCTTGCGGACCTTCGACGCCACGAAGACACGGCTGGTCAGGTAGCGGGCGGGGCTGCTGTTGAGCTCCTGGAGCTGCGGCAGCGATTCCGGTGCCACGATTTCCAAAGCCGCCGCCGCTGCCCGCGGGCGATTCGCCTCGATAGCGAGGCGCGCCTTGCGCCAGGCATCGTTGGCGGTCATGCGCTTGGCGCCGGCCGTGTCGCCGATCAGCCGCGACGCCGCGAGCGTGCAGCCATCGTCGGCATCGCGCTGCGCGAACCAGTTGCGTCGTACCTCCTCGGACTGGGACGAAGGCGTGGCCGGGCCTTCGCGAACGTGGGCCACCAGCAACGCGTAACAACGCACCTCGCGGTCGTCTTTCATGCGGTACTTGGGGTACTCGGCCTCGAAATTGGTCCAGTCGCGGCGCTGGCCCAGCAGCAGGAGCCAGTCGTTGCGCAGGCGATCTTCCTGGTAGGTGCCCGCGTAACGCGTGAAGAAGTCCTGCACTTCCTGCGCCCCGGCTGTATCGAGGCGGGCTTTCAGCTCCCAGTAGGCGGCCCATGGTTCCAGCACGTGGCCGCGCGCCAGGGGCAACAATTGGGCGAGTTTCTGGCGGTTGCCCTGACGGAAAGCCTGGTTCATTTCCAGGATGAGGTCGTCCCCCTTGGGTTGCGCCTGGGCAGCGCCGACGACCGATACCGCGATCAGTGTCAGAATTCTTAACAATCTCATTGGGCGATTATGGACAAGTCACAAGAAAAAAGGGCTTTGCGCAAGCTCCTTGTCGAAGAGCGGCTGAACATGCCTGACCGAATGCAGCGCTCAGACCTGCTCCAGCGCGTCATGCGCATCTGGCTTGTCAACCGCCCCGACATCGTCATCGGCGCGTACTGGCCGATCAAGGGCGAATTCGATCCCCTGCCGGCGCTGCATCGCTGGAAAGAAGACGGCGAATTGCTAGATGAGCCGCAACCGCGGCGGATCGGTTTGCCCGTGGTCGACAAACAACATAAGACGCTCAAGTTTCACGCATGGTTCCCCGGTTGTTACATGGAGGAGGATGCGTACGGCATTCCCAAGCCGAAGGACACCGAAGTCATCGTGCCAACTTTATTGTTCGTTCCGTGCGTGGGTTACGGGCCCGGGGGCTTTCGCCTTGGATACGGCGGGGGCTTCTACGACCGTACGCTGGCGACGCTGCAGCCCAAGCCCTACACCGTCGGACTGGGATTCAGCAACGGATTCATCGATGACCTCGAGCCGGAGCCGCACGACGTGTCTCTGGACGCGATCCTGAACGACAACGGCGTGGTGTGGCCGATCAACTCGACGGCATGACGTTATATGGGCTGATCGGCAGGTTCCTCCAGCGCCACAGGGCTTCCTATGCGGCGTCGGGCGTGATGCTGGCCGGGATCGCGGTGCTCACCGTCTGGATTCCGCGGCAGATCGGCCAGCTGGTCGACGGCCTCGTGGCGCGAGAGTTGCACGGCCCGTTGCTGTTGCGCGAGCTGGCGTGGTTGGTGGCTGCGGGGGTTGTCGTCTATTTCCTGCGCGTCGGCTGGCGACTCAAGCTGTACGCGGCTGCGTACCGGCTCGGCGTCGAGCTGCGTGAGCGCCTGTACGCCCGCCTGTCGCTGCAGGGCGCGCATTTCTTCCAGGGTCGCCGTACCGGCGACTTGATGGCCCTGGGCACCAATGACATCGACGCGGTGGAGATGGCCGCGGGCGAGGCGATGCTCGCAGGCTTCGACGGCACGCTGACGCTGGTGCTGGTGGTGGCGATGATGTCCTTGGGCGTGCATTGGCAGCTGGCCGCCTTCGCATTGCTGCCGTTTCCGTTGATGGCCCTGAGTTTCTGGTGGATCTCGCGCCATGTGCACGAGGCGTCCCGCCGTTCCCTCGACAGCTTCGGCGCGCTGAACGACCACGTGCAGGAAACGCTGTCGGGCGTGCGCACCATCCGCGCGCTGGGCCTGCAGGCGCGCAGCGAGCGGCAATTTTCCACGCTCGCCGCCGCGGCATCGGGTGCGAGCTTCGACGCGCAGCGCTGGGAAGCCGCGTACGAGCCCGCGGTCGGTTTTACCCTGAGCGCCGCCACGGTGTTGACGCTGGGTTATGGCGGCTGGCTGGTGTGGCAGTCGCAACTCACCGTGGGCCAGCTCACCAGCTTCAGCCTGTACCTTGGCCAGCTGATCTGGCCGATGTTCGCGGCCGGCTGGGTGCTGTCGCTGCTGGAGCGCGGCAAGGCGGCCTGG